>JANNBH010000073.1:0-26282 GCA_031385245.1 Hyphomicrobiales bacterium
ATATTTGTGAATCTCAAACACCCGGATCATCCAATCATAATCAGCGCTGATTCTATAAGCCGTATCAAAGCCACCAACCAAGTCATAAACATCGCGCAGCGCATAGGTGGTGGGGTGCGGGGCCATCCAACCTTTTTTGAATAACCCAGCCTTAAAGGGCAGGGGCTGCCATTGCCGCTGCAGAACACGGTTCACATGGCTATCAACAAAATCGATATTGCCAAACACCACGGGGGCTTCTTTCAGTCCTTCGGCAATGAGACTTAAAGTTTTTGGCGAATGATAAATATCATCGGCATTCAAAAACCCAACGGCATCGCCTGTGTAAAGCCTAAGACCCTTATTCATGGCATCATAAATGCCCTTGTCTTTGCCGCTATGCAGTTTAATCAAAGGCGAATTGAACGAGCGCACAATATCTAAAGTGCCATCCGTGGAAACACCGTCGACAATCACCAATTCTTTATCAGCGTAATCTTGCGCCAGAAAAGATTCGATGGTGCTGCGAATGGTTTTCGCCGCATTCCAACACACACAAATGGCAGAAATTTTCATGGGCTATAAATAAAACCCAAGCCTTACCCAATCGTTAAAACTTTAGGCAGCTGCGCGTCCGCCAGTCGTTTTGCTCCACGCCACGCAACAGGCTTTTGCCAATTCGCGCACGCGGCCAATATAGGCTTGGCGTTCGGTAACTGAAATAACCCCACGCGCATCCATCAAATTAAACGCATGCGATGCTTTAATGCACTGGTCATAAGCGGGCAGGGCCAGCTCATGTTTGTCATCGCGTTCCCCAGCAGCAAGCAATGCGTTGCACTCTTTTTCCGCATCAATAAAATGCTGGTGCAAAATTGCAGTGTCAGCATGTTCAAAATTGAACCGCGAATACTCTTGCTCCGCCTGCAAAAACACATCGCCATAAGTAATTTTGCGTGTCCCTTCGAGGCCGTTGAAATTTAAATCATAAACATTGTCCACGCCCTGCACATACATGGCAAGGCGCTCTAATCCGTAGGTGAGTTCGCCAGATACTGGTGAGCAATCAAGCCCACCCACTTGTTGAAAATAAGTGAATTGCGAAACTTCCATGCCGTCGCACCACACTTCCCAGCCAAGCCCCCAAGCACCAAGCGTGGGGCTTTCCCAATCATCCTCAGCAAAGCGAATATCGTGCAACGATGAATCAATGCCAATGGCTTTGAGCGACCCCAAATACAGCGCCTGCAAATCTGGTGGGCTTGGTTTTATAATCACTTGATACTGATAATAATGCTGAAGCCGATTTGGGTTCTCCCCATAGCGCCCATCCTTGGGGCGGCGTGACGGCTGTACATAAGCAGCTGCCCAATGCTTTGGGCCAACTGAACGCAATGTGGTGGCCGGGTGAAAAGTGCCAGCCCCCACCTCCATGTCATAAGGTTGCAAAATAACGCAGCCCTGTGCCGCCCAATAATTATGGAGGGTCAGGATTAGGTCTTGGAATGATTTCGTCGGGTTCAGGCTCATGCGCTCCAATTAAGGGTGGAGCAAGTTTGGGTCAAGTGTGCTTCGAGGCTCGCGAAGTGCTCGCACCTCAGCATGAGGGTTTTTAGGTTCCTCATCCTGAGGCGCCCGCAAAGCGGGCCTCGAAGGATCACGTCCGCCGATAAACATGCGCTCTTGTGGTAAATCCGCTTTCGGTTTTGGAAAGCGGCATGGGATGATAAACGTCAGTGGTCTCAACTTCTTTAACTAAACCGCTAGCAACCAATTCTGCAATCTTTTTTGCAAAGCCAGCCTCATCCCAAACCACCGTGCCCACCGTGAAAATCAACACACCTTTTGATTTAGTAATCCGCACCAATTCATCAAAAGCCGAAGTTGGCGCGTGGCCTGTTGTGAAAGTGCCTGTGGAGACAATGCAGTCCATGCTGCCTGTGGCAAAATCCAGCGCCTCACCCAAAACTTGATTTTTCAACTCGGAATAAATGTTGCGGACCTTGGCTCTGGCCAACATTCCATCTGACATATCAATGCCGATGAGTTTGGAATAGCCCAGAATTGAAAGCAGTTGCCCAATGGTGCCCGTGCCTACACCAGCATCTAAAATCGCCGCATCGCGATTTTCAACATATCGCGCGACCAAGCCAACGATCACCGCCGGATGCACATAACCAATGCCCTGCATATCGGCATCATAAGTTTCGGCCCATTGATCGTAAGATTGCGCCAGCGCCTCACGCGATTTTGCGTGATAAACCGTTTCTAAGCGCTGATCAATTTTCACGCTTCTGGAACGTAGGCACCGGTTACAGGGTCAAGCTTCAAGCGCTTCATTGGACCCATATCTTTTGGTTCCTGCACTTTGGCTTTTGCTTGCTGTGCTTCAACATTCTTCATAGCGCGTTTCAAAGTCTTAATGGCAATATACCCGACCACCATCAAAGCCACATTGCGAAAAAATCCCATCTATCTAATCCTCATTTGCGCCAGTCTATCACAGTCCAAAACGCGACCACAATGCCCGTGTTTCAAGAGCGTTAAGGGCAGCTTCTGGCAAATCAATGGCTGATCCAAAACCGAACCGTTTTAAACCCCAGCCTTTCGGTGCCGAAATCTCTGCAATTTCAACCTTGTCACCAAATTTGCGGCGCAAAACTTCGTGCATATGCCCAAGCCCATCAACCAAACCCAAATCCAGCCCGCGCTTGCCAGTCCAGAAAGCGCCGGTGAAAAGTTCAGTTTCCTCAGCCTTCAATTTACCAGCCCGACGATTTCGCACATAGGCTTTAAAGCTTTCATGCACATCTTCTTGCAACTCTAACAAACGCGCTACATCTTCTTTTTTCTCTTCTTTGAACGGATCCAAGATGCTCTTAGACGTGCCAGCCGTATAAACCCGTCGCTCCACACCCAATTTTTTAAGTGTGTCCACAAAGCCAAAACCAGAGGCGATCACGCCTATGGAGCCCACAATTGAACCTTCATCGGCATAAATTTCATCAGCCGCGCAAGCCAGCCAATAGCCACCAGAAGCCGCCACATCTTCACAGAAGGCATAGACTGGAATTTTGGATTCAGCGCTGAGGGCGCGAATGCGTGCGGCAATTAAAGCAGATTGCACCGGCGAACCGCCCGGGCAATTGATCGCCAGAGCCACGCCAGAAACGCCCTTGCGAAAGGCGCGTTTCAGCAAAGGCTCCAAATCTTTAGCATTAAGCCCGGCGCGCAAACCGCCAGCCGAAATCGCCCCTTGCAACCTTACGACATTGATTATGGATTGTTTTGTGCGAAAGCGGACTGGCACCAGTCTTAAAATTCTTTTGATCATGGCCACCATGTAGGGTTCTGCGCTAAGAATATCAACCATGCTCACCACACATTTGCCAGACAGTCGCTACGCTTGCATCAGGCTTGCGGCCTCAATTGCCCTTTCCACCATTGGTGGCATTGGCCTGTGGGCTGGCGTGGTGGTGCTGCCCTTCATCCAAACCGATTTTGGCATTGATCGCGCGGGTGCCTCCCTGCCTTACACCATGACCATGCTTGGTTTTGCCTTGGGTGGCGTGCTGATGGGCAAGCTTGCCGATAAGTTTGGCATTATGGTGCCGATGATCTTTGGCAGTGTGATGTTGGGTGTGGGTTTCATCGCAGCTGCCCTTGCACCTAACTATTGGTCTTATGTCGCGGCCTCTTCTCTCCTCATTGGCCTGTTTGGTTGCGCCACCACTTTCGGACCTTTGGTGGCCGATGTTTCACTGTGGTTCCAAAAACGACGAGGCATCGCCGTGGCTATCGTTGCGTCTGGTAATTATTTAGCCGGAACCATCTGGCCACCAATTCTTACCAAGGCCATTCAAACTTATGGCTGGCGCACCTCATTTATTTTCATAGGCATCACCTGCGTCACTTTAATGTTGCCGCTGTCTCTGATGTTGCGCCAGCGCTCGCCCACGGTTGATCGCGTAAGCCCCACCACAAATACAAAAACCACTGATGGAACAGCATTAACCCAGGCGCTCTTAATGTTGGCGGGCCTTGCCTGTTGCGTGGCCATGGCCATGCCGCAAGTTCACATTATCGCTTATTGTGGTGATTTGGGTTATGGCCCTGCCGCTGGTGCAAAAATGTTGTCGCTCATGTTGGGCTGCGGCGTAATCAGCCGTTTGGCGTCAGGCTTCCTCGCCGATAAAATCGGCGGCATTGGCACATTGATCATCGGCTCCACCTTGCAATGCTTGGCCCTGCTGTTTTACATTCCGTTTGATGGCCTCACCTCGCTTTATTTGGTCACAGCTTTGTTCGGTCTGGCCCAAGGCGGCATCGTGCCTAGTTATGCTTTGATCGTGCGTGATCATTTTCCAGCAAAAGAAGCAGGCACCCGCATCAGCTTGGTTTTAACTATGACTGTTTTGGGTATGGCCTTGGGCGGCTGGCTTTCTGGCGTGATCTTCGATACCACGGGTTCCTATAAAATGGCCTTCCTGCATGGCATTGCGTGGAACTTGGTGAACATGGCTGTGGCCTTCTGGTTCTTGATTGGCAAGCTTCGCCCGTAAAATCCTTCACCCTATTGCTATTTGATGGCTTGACGGCGCTAGGATTCAAGTCTTTGCTGCAACGCAACAGAAACATGACAAAACCCGCGACCATATCCATCACATATTTTGGCAAAGACTTTGCCAAACAGCAGAGTTTTGACGTGTCGCAACTTGGCCACAAAGGGGCAGGCCTCTGCTCCATGGCTTCGCTTGGCCTTGCTGTGCCACCGGGATTCATTCTGTCAGTTGAAACTTGCAAAGCAGTTGCGGCCAATGATCCCGAGACTATTGCGGCACTCAAAATCAACATCACTGAATTTCTAAACCTGCTCGCCCACGAAACTGGCTTTGCCATTGGCGATCCACGCAATCTGCTTTTATTGGCCGTGCGGCCCAGTGCAGCCGTGGCTTATCCGGGAACACTCGAAGCCGTTTTAAACTTAGGCCTCAATGACGAGACTGTGGAAGGCCTAGCCAAATCATCCGGCGATGCCCGCTTTGCCCATGAATGCTATCGCCGCTTCATTCAAAACTATGCCCATGTGGTGATGGGTGATGATCCCGCAGCTTTTGAAGACCTGCTGAATTTATTCATTGAAGAGCGCGGTTATGTTTCGGCCTCTGAAATCAAAACTTCCGATGCCCGCGAATTAACATCGCGATTCAAATCGCAACTAGAAACCCATGGTGCTCAAGCTTTCACGCAAGATGTGAATGAGCAGCTTTGGTCTACCATCACAGCTTTGGTGCGTGGCTGGAACGGCCCACGCGCCAAAACCCAAAGAAAGCTGCATGGCGTGGATGCTGATGCTGGCCTTGCGATCATTGTGCAAGCCATGGTGTTTGGCAATCAATCCGAAAATTCTGGTGCAGGCTCAGCCGCCTCACGCCACCCACAATCGGGTGAAGCGCTGTTGCAAGGCCAATATGTGCAGCAAGCCCAAGGCCCAGATTTAATAGCGAGACTCCGCCAAAGCTGGCCGCTGACTGATGGCGCCAAAACCTTCACTGAAGCCTTGCCAGAGGCGGCCTCCGATTTGCAGGTGGCTATAGCTAAATTAGAATTGCAACAGCGCGATGCTGTTGAGGTGGATTTTACCATCGCCCAAGGCCAGCTGTGGTTTTTGGAATTGCGCCCAGCGAGAAGGTCTACGGTGGCCGCCATAAAAATTGTCACCGATTTGGCCAAGCTTGGTCACATCACCAAGGGTGATGCACTCTTGCGAATAGACCCGCTTTCACTTGATAAACTGCTGCATTCAACACTTGATCCTGATGTAAAGCGCGAGTTGGTGGCGCAAGGGTTACCAGCATCACCAGGTGCCGCAACGGGCATGATTATTTTCGATTCAGCTGAAGCGCGAGATTTGGTCGAGAAGGGTCAACGCGTCATTCTTGTTCGCCCTGAAACCACACCAGAAGATATTAAAGGCGTTCACGTTGCCGACGGCGTTCTCACCACCAGAGGCGGCATGACCAGCCATGCGGCAGTGATTGCCAGAACCATGGGCAAACCTTGTGTGGCTGGCGTTTCAAGCCTCAAAATCGATGTAGCCGAAGGCACACTTAAAGCACCGGGGCTGACACTTCGTAAGGGTGATGTAATCACCATTGATGGCAGCACCGGCCAAGTGCTCAAAGGCGAAATTGCTGTTATTAAACCTTCGCTTTCGGGAGACTTTGCCACACTTCTAAGTTGGGCTGATGAGTCCCGCCGCATGGCTGTGAGGGCCAATGCTGAAACCCCGCATGATGTGCGAACTGCACGCGATTTTGGAGCGCAAGGCATTGGCCTCTCGCGCACCGAGCATATGTTCTTTGAAGGCGACCGCATTATTGCCATGCGTGAAATGATTTTGGCTGACAGCGAAAAAGACCGCCGCTCGGCCTTGGCAAAAATCTTGCCCATGCTGCGCTCCGATTTTGAGGCTTTGTTTGAAATCATGGCGGGCCTGCCTGTCACTATCCGCTTGCTTGATCCTCCTTTGCATGAGTTCTTGCCCGGCGATGGTGATGATATGGTGCCAGTGGCACAAGCGCTGGGCGTTGCCCCTGCAGCCCTTCGCAAACGCGTGGCAGAACTGCGTGAGCAAAACCCAATGCTCGGGCACCGCGGAGTTAGGTTGCTGTTATCTTATCCTGAAATTACCGAAATGCAGGCCCGCGCAATTTTTGAAGCCGCCGTGAATGTGCAGAAGGCAACAGGCAAAGCACCTATCCCAGAAATTATGGTGCCGCTGGTTTCCTCTCGCGCCGAGCTTGATGCCGTGCGTGCGCGCATTGATGCTGTGGCCAGTGATGTGAAAAAAGAATCAGGCGAAACTATTGCCTATCTCGTGGGTACTATGATTGAGCTTCCACGTGCTGCACTGCAAGCCCGCGAAATTGCCCAGTCGGCTGAATTTTTCTCATTCGGCACCAATGATTTAACGCAAACCACATTCGGCATCAGCCGCGATGACAGTGCTAGGTTTATTTCCGAATATACCGCTCGGGGAATTTTCCCGCGTGATCCGTTCGTATCGCTTGATGTGGCAGGTGTGGGCGAACTCATTGGATTTGCTGTGGAACGTGGCCGCAAAGGCAGACCAGAGATTAGCCTGGGCATATGCGGTGAGCACGGTGGCGATCCCGATTCCATTTCCTTCTGTGAGCAGGTTGGTTTGGATTATGTCTCCTGTTCGCCTTACCGCGTTCCGATCGCCCGCTTAGCCGCAGCCCAAGCCACCCTTAGAAACACTAATAAAACAGTGTGAATTCATAGAGTTAACCATTGTGTTAATTAAACGTTTATAAGGCTAAAAAATGGCTTCTTTGGGTTGTTCGCATGGTTAACTTATGCTAAACGCGAATGAGATATGGTTAGTCACAGGGCAGGATTGCCCTTTTTGTGAAAGTGAGTGCTCGAACATTGGTCCATAATTCTCGTCAGCTTCAGCAGCGTCGCCGTACTGGTCTTCACTTTGAAGAGCCAGTTCCAGCTCGCAATGGATTGCGCGATTTTGTGCCATTTGTCTTCGCCGGTCTCATGCTAGTCACAGCTTTTGCATTTGCTGGCCATTATATTGGCCGCAATGCCAGCGCCAACACTGTTGTCAGTGATGAGTTTTTACCATTGATTAGCCCCACTTCGGCGCTTGCTACAAAAGGCTCACTTTTGCCGGAAAATGAATCCTTCGCAATTATCAACATGAACAATTTGCGAACGCAATCAGTTATGCTTGAAGGCAAAGGCGATCTTGAAGGCATTGATGTTATGGACCCGGTGCCAGCACCGCTGCCAAAAACTAAACTCAAGACCAAAATTGCCAAGATCGACAAAAATGTGAAAATTGTTCCGGCCAGTGTTGATCTTAAAAATCCTGAGGAGGCTGTAGCAACCAAGCGTTTGGCCCTTAATCCTGAAGAGCCAAATGTTGCTAAATCTCTCAAATTGAAGTCGGCTGATAAGCAAAAAGTTGTGGCCCAGCGCCGCGTTCGCCTTGCTGAAGAAAATTGCTTGGCCCGCGCCATTTATTTTGAAGCCCGCTCTGAAACTGACATGGGCCAATTGGCCGTGGCCAAAGTTATTCTCAACCGGGTAAAATCTCCAAGCTATCCAAATTCAATTTGTGGCGTGGTTTATCAAGGTTCTGGCACTCGTAATTCTTGTCAATTCTCCTTTGCTTGTGATGGCCAAGCCGATGATGTGAAACAACCAGGCGCATGGTCTCATGCAAAAGCCATTGCCCAGCGCGCTATTGCCGGTGATCCTGCTGTGGCCATGATGGGCAGCGCAACTAATTATCATGCAGATTATGTAAAGCCAAAATGGTCGAAGAACATGCGCCGCTTGACTAAAATCGGCCATCACATTTTCTATTCTAACGGCTAATACGTTTTGACTTTTCACAGAAAAGTCAAAATCGCCCTAAACTCTCAAAACAAACGGTTTGCCTTCAAACGCGTTGGCCCCACGGCCAATGCTTTCCACAGCTTTAAGCATTCGCCCATCACGGCCCAAGACTTGATCAACTTGATGTGTAATCATTTGGTTTGGCGTGGCTGAAGGTGAGGCAATTCTTAGCTCTTGCGCCAACTCCATTTCATCAGCCTGTGGCCGCAATACACAAAGTGCCGCAAACGCTGAAGCTGTTGAGCGGCTAATTCCTGCCCAGCAATGAATGAGCAATGGAGCGGCCTGATTCCAATTTTGGATGAACTCCACCAAGCGCTCTGCATCAGCAGCCTGTGGGGAAATCAAGCCGGCCGTATCTGCGTTGATGTCATTAAAAGTCAGGCGCAAATGTTTTGCGTGTTCAATCCTAGCAAAATCACGGTGTGGCGTTTCTGGCCCCAGAATGCTGATCACTGATTTAGCAGAATGCAAATCAATCTGCTCTTGTGCCGCATTTAATCCACACACAATAATCATGGGCCCACCAATTTTTTAAACACTGCTAAAAACTGGGCTTTAGCTTCATTGGTTGAAAGTGGTTCGAGATTTTGAAACGCCGCACTTAAACCCTTGGGTCTCCCAAAAAACTTTTCAGATTCAGGAATGCTGAAGCCAGCAAGCTGGGTGGCTTCCAAATAAGCGGCCATCTTATCAGCCTCTTTCACTTTGATTTCCAACTCTTCAGAAGCCTTAGCAGGCAAGCCAAATCGCACATGAATGGCCGCCATCAAGCGATGTTCGAAGGCTTTATAATCAACACCCAAAGCGGCTTTAAACGGCGAGATCATATCGCCAATCACATATTCTGGCGCATCATGGAGCAATGCCACCAAACGGTTTTGGCGCGATGCGCCCTTACTGCAATGGTGGTATATCGCTTCAACCAAAACACAATGCTGCGCCACTGAAAAACTATGGTCACCGCTTGTTTGACCATTCCAGCGGGCCACGCGGGCAAGGCCGTGCGCTATATCTTCAATTTCAATATCGAGCGCCGAAGGGTCCAACAAATCTAAGCGCCGCCCCGATAACATGCGCTGCCAAGCGCGAGGGGCCGTCACCTTGCCAACCGCTTCACAGCCTCATGGCGGTGGCAGGAGGTCATGTGGTCATTATAGAAACCTGTGGCTTGCATGAAGGCATAAACAATGGTGGGGCCCACAAATTTGAAGCCGCGCTTTTTCAAATCCTTGGATATTTTCTCGGCAAGCGGAGTTGATGTTGGCACTTGCTTCATATTTTCAATTTTGCTGTTGATCGGTTTACCATCCACAAAATCCCACAGATATTTTGAAAAATCTTCCATTTCTAAATAGGCCTTAGAGCCCAAAACCGTGCCATCAATTTTGAGGCGATTTCGCACGATGCCCACATCCTGCATGAGAGCATCAGTTTTGTGGCCGTCATATTTCACAATCACCTCGGGCTTAAAGCCATCAAAGGCTTTGCGAAAATTTTCACGTTTGCGTAAAATTGTAATCCACGAAAGTCCAGCCTGAAAACCATCCAAAATCAGTTTCTCAAACAAGGCGCGGGAATCATATTCCGGCACGCCCCAATCAGTGTCGTGGTAATGCACATAAAGCGGATCAGTGCCGCACCAGCCACAGCGGCATATGCCATCAGCGTGAATCATAGGGTTCTCACTTGAATTGAAATTGCTCCAGCAAGCAGAGGTTCAGGTGCTTCAGCCAATCGATCAGTTCGGATCAAAGCCAAAGCTTTTGTCCCCACCGATGATAGAACTTCACCAATTAAAACAGCGCCACTGCGAATCTCCGTGCCTTTGGCTGGTGCATCGGCATCGCACTCAATCGGCAAAATCCGGCTGCGCGCCGTGCCGCGGTGCTGCATCCGCGACACAACCTCTTGGCCCACATAACAACCTTTGCTGAAACTAACTCCGCCAATCAAATCAAGATTTGCTTCGTGCGGAAACAGAACGCCAGAGCCAATATCCTGCTCACTATCAGCCAGCCCTAAAGCAATCCGCGCTGCATCATAATTTTCGTCAGTTTTAAAACTACCAGCCGCCGCAAAAAAGCGCTGGCCCAATTGAGCATTGCGCGGATCAGCATAGCCCTCAGTGCCCACCGCCACTTCCAAATCATCGCGCGCAACAATTTCTAATTTGGCACGCAATTTATAGAGCAACAGCTTTTGCAATAAAGCTGCGCGTTGAGCTGTGGCGCAATCCAGCAACACAGATTCGCCTGCGTTAAGCACAAACAAATCATGCAAAATTTTGCCTTGTGGCGAAAGTAATGCACCATAAGCAGCCTCACCCACGGCTAACCCGCTCACATCGCAGGTGAGTAGATTGTGCAAAAAGGACAATGCACCCTCACCACGAATTGAAATCACGGCACGGTCGGGGCGAACTTGTGGGGAAAATGAATGGTTTGTCATGGCGGTCACCACTCTATTTAGGTAAGCTTGGTCACCAGCGCAAGGAAGCAAGAGTTGAATATCGATCTCATTTTAAAGGGTGGCACTGTCGTCAATCAGGATGGCGAGCATGTGCGGGATATTGCTGTGCATCATGGCCGCATCATCGGGCTTGATGATATGGCGGGCTATAGAGCCGCCGAAGTTCTTGACTGCCGCAACTTGCATGTTCTGCCCGGCGTGATTGATAGCCAAGTGCATTTTCGTGAACCCGGCCTAACCCACAAAGAAGATTTGGAGAGTGGCAGCCGCGCCGCTGTGATGGGTGGCGTGACAGCCGTGTTTGAAATGCCCAATACCAAGCCAGAAACCACGAGTGCCGAAGCGCTGGCCGATAAAGTGTCTCGTGCCACGCACCGCATGTTTTGCGATTTCGGATTTTATGTAGGCGGCACGCACACTAATTTTGAACAGATTTCAGAACTGGAAAAACTGCCGGGCTCGGCTGGTATAAAAGTGTTCATCGGCTCATCCATGGGTGATTTGTTGGTGGAAGATGATGAAGGTTTGGAAAAAATCATTTCGCGACTGGGCCGCCGCGCCGCATTCCATAGCGAAGATGAGTTCCGCTTGCGTGAACGCGTTTCGCACCAAGTTGTAGGCGATGCCTCAAGCCACCCCATCTGGCGTGATGTGGAGGCGGCACGGCTCTGCACCGAACGCTTGTTGCGGATTTCTAAAAAATACCAGAAACGCATTCATGTGCTGCATATTTCAACCGCTGATGAATTGCCGCTGCTTGCCGCAAACCGTGAACTGGCAACCGTTGAAGTCACCCCGCATCATCTGACGCTTTCAGCTGACGATTACGACCGCCTCGGCACCAAACTGCAAATGAACCCGCCCGTGCGCGATAAGCATCACCGCGAAGCTTTGTGGCGTGCCGTTCAATCTGGCCTTGTTGATGTGCTGGGCTCTGATCACGCGCCGCATACGCTTGAAGAAAAAGCTAAGCCTTATCCGCAGTCACCATCAGGCATGACTGGGGTGCAAACTTTGGTTCCGATTATGCTCGATCATGTGAACCAAGGCCGCCTCACCCTGCAGCGCTTTGTTGATCTCACCTCACATGGTCCGCAGCGCATTTTCAATTTCAAATGCAAGGGCCGCATCGCTGAAGGCTATGATGCTGATTTCACCATTGTAGATTTGAAGCGCCGCGAAACAATTACTGACAGTTGGATTCAAAGCAAAGCCGGGTGGACACCTTATGATGGCGTGAAAGTGCAAGGCTGGGTGACAGGCACATTTGTGCGCGGCCACTTGGCCATGTGGCAAGGTGAATTGGCAGCGAAAGCCCATGGTGAAGCGGTGAGGTTTTAAAATGGAAAAATTCCGCGCACTCCTCGTGAGCAAAACCGAAACTGGACAATCGGTAGATTTCTCCCATCTCGCTGAAGATGATCTGATGGCGGGTGATGTGACGGTGAATGTCTCGCACTCGTCGGTGAATTATAAAGATGGCCTTGCAATTACGGGCAAATCTCCAATCATCCGCAAATATCCTTTAATCCCCGGAATTGATTTTGCAGGCACTGTGAAAAGCTCAACCCACAAAGATTGGAAAGCCGGAGACCAAGTGGTGCTGGGCGGCTGGGGTGTGGGCGAAAGCCATCATGGTGGCTACGCGGAAGTGGCCCGTGTCAATGGCGATTGGCTGGTGCCATTGCCAAAAACGTTTACGACTGCCGATGCGATGGCCATTGGCGTAGCCGGTTACACATCTATGCTCTGCATCATGGCGCTGGAAGAGCAGGGCGTTAAGCCAGAGCAAGGCGAGATTTTGGTGACGGGTGCAGCAGGCGGTGTGGGCACCATTGCAATCGCATTGCTCTCAAAGCTTGGCTTTAATGTTGTCGCCTCTACTAGCCGCACGGAAGAAGAAGCCTTCTTAAAATCATTGGGTGCCACCACAGTCATCAACCGCGCCGAATTGAATGGACCAGCCAAAGCCTTGGGCAAACCCCGTTGGGCCGGAGCCATTGATTCCGTGGGCTCCACCACTTTGGCCAACGTCATTTCGCAAATTATTCCTGAAGGCGCGGTGGCCGCCTGTGGCTTGGCCCAAGGCATGGACCTGCCAACCTCAGTGGCACCCTTCATTCTACGCGGTGTACGCTTGATCGGCATAAACTCCGTCACCACCCCACAACCGCGCAGGCGGGCAGCTTGGGCAAGGTTAGAGCGGGATCTAAATTTGGAAAAACTTCATGCGCTCACAACCCATGTGATGCTCGATGATGTGCCGCGCATTGCTGCAGAGATTGTAGAGGGAAAAATCAGAGGCCGCGTGGTGGTTGATGTGAGCTAGGCCCTTCGAGGCTGCGTGCCGCAGCGCCTCAGGGTGAGGGTTCCCTCATGCTGAGGTGCGAGCACTTCGCGAGCCTCGAAGTATCACTGCGTGGTCTTGCCCACTGTAAACTCGCCAGAGCGAATGCGTTCGGGCAGGCGCTCACACATCACCGCTACAGGCTCTTCGCCATAAGTGGCAATCATATCTGAAAGCGCTGCAAAAATGGCGGCAGTGGCGATGGCATCAGGGTCTAAACCATCATAAATAGCCTCTTCCCACGCTTCGAGAATGAAGCGCAAAGCGGCTTGTTTGGCCTCTTGGGGGGCTCGTTCTCGGGTGTTTTCTTCGGAAAATTTAAACATCAATCTAACGCCTATGTGCATTTGGGCCCACCCCCGCTGCAATAAAGTTAATGTAGCAGGGGCTGTTAACTTCCCGCGAGTCATTCCTTAAGTAAAGGTTAACGGTTAGCTTTGCATTTATCTCAAAGCGTTAAGTGTTTTTCGGAATCCAAAATAACTGCTGCAATGTTTGAAGCTAGTGGCAACTGGCCAATATCATTCTCGTGAACCCAACGCGCATCAGCCGCATCACTCGCCGCCTTGATTTGCCCCACAGGGTCTCTTGCAAAATAACAGGCAATGGCAAAATGCACATCAGCATGGATCACTTCATAAAGCCCAAGCATGGGACCAATACTCGCAGTAATCCCGCACTCTTCAGCGAGCTCGCGCAAGGCCGCCTGCGCCGTTGTCTCGCCAAAACAAACCTTACCACCGGGAAAAGCCCATTTGCCAAGCCCCGGTTGCTTAGCCCGCTGCACCAGCAAAACCTCGGGCCCACGCCGCACGCAAACGGAGGCTGCAAGAATTGGCAATTGTTGAACTGACACCATAACGCTAAGCTCTTCTCATGTGTGGTCTTTATAGTTTTCGCAAATCAGTCGACGAAGCAAGAGCATTGTTCAAATATCTGGAACTTCCGCTTTTCCCGCCGCGCCGATATATAACACCAGGTTCACCCATTGCCATTGTGCGGGCCGGCTTCGACAAGCAACCTGAATTCGCTTTGGTGCGCTGGGGCTTTGTTCCGTCTTGGACCAAGGAAATGCAAAGCGGCCGCCCGCTCATCAACGCGCGCTGCGAAACTGTGTATGAAAAACCAAGTTTTAAAAATGCAATCCGCCGCCGCCGTTGCCTTTTTCCAACCGACGGTTTTTATGAATGGCAGGGCGATGTGCCCGGCAAGAAACAAGCCTATTATATCCAGAGGCCAGATCACTGCCTGTTTGCCTTTGGCGGCATTTGGGAACATTGGATGGCCGCTGATGGCTCAGAATTGGAATCCGCTGCCATGCTAACGACCGAGCCAAATCTGCCTGTGGCCACAATCCACGACAGAAGCCCCGTAGTTGTTCACACGCAAGATTTTGAACGATGGCTGGATGGCAGCGAAGAGCAGGTTCAAGATTTGTTGAAAGCACCTGATGATAATTATTGGACCATGGAAAAAACTGTAATCGCCCGTAATGCCCCACCACCAAAACCACCATCCCCACAACCGAGTTTTATTTAATGACCGATCATCTTCGCGTGCTCTCCCCCCACAAAAATATTCTGGCCTTTTATGATGGCCGCGTGGAAGGCTATCGCTTTTTGCCGGAAGATAATTGGGTGGATGATGGTGCCTTGTCACTGGGCATTGCCAGTTACGTCATCATCAGCGGCAAAGAAGCTTTAGTTTATGATACGCACATCTCACCGACATATGGCGCTTATATCCGCGATCATCTCAAGCACCTTGGTATTACAAAGATCACAGTGTTGCTCAGCCATTGGCATTTGGACCATGTGGCGGGCACAAAACTTTTTGCCGATTGCACGGTGATTGCCAACAAGAAAACCGCTGCTCATCTGGCACAAAACAAAGCTGGTATTGAAGACGGTTCATTTCATGGCCTGCCCGTCATCAATCCACTCGTCTTGCCTACGCAAGTTTTTGAAGGGGAAATGAATTTTAAACTTGGTGATTTGAATTTGGTTTTTATTGAAGCCAACATCCACAGCGATGATGCAACAGTCGTTTGGATTGATGAACTCGAAATTCTGCTGGCCGGTGACACCATGGAAGACACATGCACTTATGTGGGCGAGCCGCGAGATTTTGAAACGCATCTGGCCGATTTAGACAGACTCTGGGCATTAGCCCCAAACCGCATTCTGCCTAACCACGGTGATCCCGAAATCATTGCTTTGGGCGGTTACGAAAAAACTCTCATCCGCGCCACGCAACAATATATTAGAATGCTAAAACGTATGGCCACCGAACCAGAACTGCGCGAAAAGCCATTGCAAGAAATCATCGCCGGGCCATTGCAAATGGGTTGGGTAAATTTGTTTGGCCCCTATGAAGCTATCCACCAGCAGAATGTGCAGCGCGTGCTGGAAGCGAAGTTAAGCTGATGGCAAAACTTTCCCCGGATTCATTATCCCTTTCTGGTCCAGCAGCGCCTTAATCCCGCGCATCATGTCCAGTTCTACAGGCGATTTAATCCGCACCATGTCATCGCGTTTCAATTGGCCAATGCCATGCTCAGCGCTGATAGAGCCACCATGTTTCAACACCACATCAAACACCGCCCAATTCATTGCGTGCCATTGATCTAAGAATTCTTGTTTTCTCACGCCCACTGGTTGCGTCACATTAAAATGCATATTACCATCGCCCATGTGGCCAAAGCACATCAGCCTTGCTCCCGGCATAAAGCGCTGCACCGCTACAGCGCCCTCAGCAATGAAAGCTGGAATATGCGAAACTGGAACCGACACATCATGCTTGATCGAACCGCCCTCATGCTTTTGTGCTTCCGGCATGAGCTCACGAATGGCCCACAGCGTTTGGCGTTGGGTTTCGGATTGTGCGATGCTTGCATCCGTCACCAGACCACGCTCCATGGCCACTTCTAAAATTGACTCAAAACTTTCAGGTGCTGCATCGGCCAGTTCCGTCAACACAAACCATGGCGATGGCGTTTGAATGGGGTTCGTCACACCCATATGTTTCACTGTAAATTCCATACCAATCTGCGGCATCAATTCAAAGGCCACCACGCGATTGCCACTTTCAGCCTTCACCAAAGCTAAGAGATCAACTGCTGCTTGAGGCGATGGCACAGCAATGAAAGCTGTGTCGTGGCGGCGTGGGCGTGGATAAAGTTTCAAAACGGCGGCGGTGATAATGCCCAATGTACCTTCAGCGCCAATAAACAAATCGCGTAGATCATAGCCGGTATTATCTTTCCGAAGCTTCTTCAACCCATTCCAAATGCGACCATCGGCCAACACCACTTCAAGCCCCAAACAAAGGTCGCGCGCATTGCCGTAAGCCAACACATTAAGCCCGCCCGCATTGGACGATAAATTGCCTCCAATGCGGCATGAGCCTTCAGAGGCCAAACTAAGCGGAAACAAGCGGTCCACCGCATCGGCAGCCTCCTGCACAGATTTTAAAATCACACCGGCTTCTACCGTTATCGTGTGATCAGCAGCATCCACCTCAATAATCTTGGTCATGCGGTCGAGCGATAGAACAATCTCTGGCCCAGTTGGAACTTGTCCACCAACAAGCCCTGTATTGCCAGATTGGGGCACCACAGCGGTGCCTGTGGAATTACACAATTCTAGAATCTTAGAAACCTCAGCAGTGCAGGAAGGCCGCAACACCAGTGGAGATTTCCCCGGCCACAAATCACGCCGCTCAATCATATAGGCTTGCATATCGGCAACATCAGTGATGGCATTTTTTGTACCGACGATGGCGATCAAGGATTGGATGATCTTATGATCTAACATAGTATTCCTCATGCTGAGGTGCGAGCTCTTGCGAGCCTCGAAGCATTGTCAAATGTGGTTTCCAGCCCTTCGAGGCCGCGCAAACGCGGCACCTCAGGGTGAGGGAGTAAAGTGAGTTCATCGTGGTGCCGCTGCCCTTTTTAATCGGTCATTGATGGCTTCACCTAAACCTACGGTGGGAATGGGCGCAACGGCTATGCGCTCAGGCTTCATCGCATCCAACTCGTACAACATGCGAAACAGGTTTGCCGCCGCTTCAACAACATCACCAGCAGGCGAAAGATTATACGCACCACCCGAAGCTCCAAAGCCCAAATAAATCTCCCCAACCTCGGCTTTCACTGCGTTCAACCGTATGGCGGCGTGGGGTGCATAATGGCTTTCAAGTTGGCCCGGTGAATGCAAAGCTCCACCCGTTTCTACATCATCAAGTCTATAGCCAAGCGCATCTTCGATCACCTCTCGCGCCAAGCCGCCCGGCCGCAGCAAGCGCGGGCGATCAATGAAACTCACCACGGTGGATTCAACCCCCACTGCACAAGGCCCACCATCCAATATCATATCTGGCGACAATCCGGCGCGCACATGCGCTGCTGTCGTCGGGCTAATGCGGCCAGATGGATTGGCACTGGGTGCCACCACAGGCCGCCCCACGGCGCGCAAGAGTTCTAAAGCAATGGGGTGCGCCGGCACCCGCAGCGCCAAACTGGGCAATCCTGCTGACGCCAATAATGAAACTGGGCAATCAGCCCTTCGCGGCAGCACCAAAGTGAGAGGCCCCGGCCAAAATCGCGCCGCCAACTTTAAGGCATCGGCCGAAAACTCCGCCAATGCAGAAGCCGCCTCCACATCAACCACATGGGCAATCAGCGGGTTAAACTGCGGACGGCCCTTGGCAGCATAGATTTTAGCCACGGCATGATCTTGCGTGGCATCAGCACCCAGCCCGTAAACGGTCTCGGTTGGAAACGCCACTAAACCACCCGCCAAAATCAGGTGGGCCGCAGTTGCAATGTCTTGGGCATTGGTCATGTGACGCCTATAGCATCATAGATAAATTTGGGCTACCCAACACCCATGGCCACCTTCGTTTTTTCTCACCCCGCGTCACTGGCGCATGTCACCCCTGATGGGCACCCCGAACGCATTGATCGCATTCGCGTGGTGCATGATGTGCTGCGCTCACCGCACTTCAAATCCATCATCCACCGCGAAGCCCCCTTGGGCCGTGCTGAAGATATTATTCGCGCCCACACGGAAGAACATTATCAACATATTTTAGCATCCTCCCCAGAACACGGAACCGAATATCTCGATTCAGATACGGTGATGTCTGAAGGCACATTGGCGGCAGCTTTGCGCGCCGTGGGTGGGGCCAATGCTGCCGTAGACTCGGTGTTCAAACGCGAAGCTCAAAACGCCTTCCTCGCCATGCGGCCCCCTGGTCACCATGCTGAACATAACCGCGCCATGGGTTTTTGCCTGTTCAACCATGCAGCCATTGCCGCCCATTATGCCTGCCACACGTATGGGGCGAACCGCGTGGCAGTGGTGGATTTTGATGTTCACCACGGCAATGGCACGCAAGATATTTTCTGGTCGGATGCGGATTTATTTTATGGCTCCACCCATCAAATGCCACTTTATCCGGGGTCAGGGGCCGCTAGTGAAACCGGCGTGGGCAATATCTTCAACGCACCTCTAAAAGCGGGCGATGATGGCGTGGCTTTCCGCCTTGCCATGCAAGATAAAATTCTCACCAATCTCAATGCCTTTGAACCTGATCTCATCATCATTTCAGCAGGTTTTGACGCCCATATACGCGATCCATTAGGGTCACTCGAATTGGTCGAAGAAGATTTCGCGTGGATCACGTTGCAGCTGATGGAAATTGCAGACATGCATTGCGATGGTCGAATTGTTTCTGTGTTAGAAGGCGGTTATGATTTGCAAGGGTTAGCTGGTGGTGTTGGCATTCATTTGCAAACCCTCATGCATGGCGCTGCTGTGATGGGTGCAGAAGAACAAGAAGACGAGGAAGATTGATGGCTGACGAATTGGAACTTAAATCACTTTCATTTGAGAAGGCTTTGGATGCACTTGAAACCATCGTTGCCAAATTGGAATCTGGCAAAGTGGACTTAGAAGAGTCGATCAAGATTTATGAGCGTGGCGAAGCGCTGCGTAAACATTGCGAAACTAAATTGGCTGAAGCTGAAGCCCGCATCGAAAAAATTACATTAGGTGCAAATGGCAAGCCAACGGGCGTAACACCCCTCGACGTGGAATGATCCGTCAACGTTTAGATGAAGCCTTGGTTGCGCGCCAGCTTTACTCAAGTCGTGCCCGCGCTAGAGATGCTATTTTGCGCGGTACAATTTTGGTTGATGGGATACCTGCCCGTAAGCCCTCGCAAATGGTGCTGCAAGAAGCAGTGTTGACCACGGCTGATGAAGCGCAAAAATATGTCTCACGCTCAGCGCTTAAACTCATCCATGCATTAGATCATTTCAACATAAATCCAGATGGCCGCACTTGCTTGGATATCGGCGCATCGACAGGCGGTTTCACGCAAGTGCTGCTGCAGCGTGGGGCGGAGCATGTGTTTGCTATTGATGTGGGCCATGGCCAAATGATGCTGGAAGGCCCGCGCATCACCTTGCACGAAGGCTTGAACGCGCGGGATTTAGAACTTGAACATATGTCTGAGGAAGTATCTCTAATCCTTTGTGATGTAAGCTTTATTCCGCTTCATATTGCTCTGCCAAAAGCCTTGAATTTAGTGAAGAGCGGTTGCGAACTTATTGCTCTCATCAAGCCACAATTTGAAGTGGGCAGGCAGGGCGTAACGCGCGGGGGCATGGTGAAAGATGAAACCGCGCATGAGCGCGTGTGCGCTGAAGTTGCAGCGTTTCTTGTAAGCAATAATTGGTCTGTACACGGAATAATTCCATCCCCCATAGATGGTGGCGATGGTAATGTTGAATTTTTGATCGCGGCGAAGAAAAACTAAATCCCGCGCAGTGCCTGCTCAATATCGGCAATCAAATCATTCACATTCTCAATGCCGATTGAAAGCCGCACAAGATTCTCAGGTAGCGTGCTGGTTGGTCCTTCCACGGTTTTGCGATGCTCTGCCAAGCTTTCAACGCCGCCCAGAGATGTGGCCGGCACGATCACTTTCAGCAAGGTGCAAAATTTTTGCGCGCCCGTAAAATCTGCTTTCAACAGCAAGCTCATCATGCCGCCATAACCCACAGTCATTTGCCTTCGCGCAATATCATGGCCGGGATGTGTGGCAAGGCCGGGATAGAGCACCCGTTCTAATTTTGGATGATTAGAAAAATGTCGTGCGATAGCGAGAGCATTATTGGAGGCTTGGGCATAGCGCACAAATAAAGTCCGCATCCCGCGCATTAGCAACCAACATTCAAAGGGTGCCAAGGGCGAACCCAGCTTGGAGCGCAAACCAGAAATTTCAGTCCAGCGCGCATCAATCACCCGCGTCACCAACACACCAGCCAACACATCAGAATGGCCATTGAGATATTTGGTGGCGGAATGAAAAACTAAATCAGCCCCCAAATGCAAAGGCTGCGTTGTAACCGCCCCAAGCGATGTTGCGTCAACCGCCAATATCGCTCCTACATTATGTGCAAGCTTTGCCGCAGCTTCAATATCAGTCACATCCCACATCGGATTGTTTGGTGTTTCAATCCATACCAAATCCGTGTTGGGTCGTAATGCTTCGGCAAGTTTCCCATGCTCAAACAGGGTGAGAGAAATCCGCCCTTTTTCTTCCAAACGTTGAAGCCAGTTACGCGTGCCATAATACATGACACTTGGTGCCACCACATGAGCACCTTGCGGAATGGTTTCAAACAAGGTGGTAATAGCTGCCATGCCAGATGCAAACAACAGTGATGCGGCACCACGCTCTAACGCCGTAATTGTTTCTTCCGCCTGCCATAAAGTTGGATTGCCCGCTCGCACATAATTTTCTTTGAGCAGCGGCTGATAATTTTCATCGCGCGCATAAGTCGTCGATAGATAGATCGGGGGCACCACAGCACCCGTTGAAGGATCAAGTGCGCGCAAAGCATGGGCCGCAATTGTTTCAGGTCGCAGTTTATCGTTAGACATGTTGTCCGCCATTGATATGAAGTTCGGCACCGGTCACATAACTCGAAGCATCAGTGCAGAGAAAATAAATAGCGCGTGCCACTTCTTCGGGCTGGCCCAAACGCTGCAACGGCAAATGCTCAACGATTTTTTCAGTGCCAGGCGACAAGATTGCTGTTTCAATTTCACCAGGTGAAATGGAATTCACACGAACACCACGCGGGCCAAAATCCGCTGCCATTTCGCGGGTTAGTGAGGCTAGCGCTGCTTTTGAAGTGGAATAGGCAGCACCCGCAAAAGGATGCACGCGCGAACCCGCAATTGAAGTGACGTTCACCACGGCACCCTTGGCTGTGGTCAGTTCGTCAATGAGCCCCCGCGCCAACATGATGGGCGCAAAGAAATTAACTTGGAACACGCGCTTCCACTCAACTTCATCAGACTCGATTGTGTTAAGCCGCGCACCACCTGTTTTCTTTGGACTGATTGCTGCATTGTTGATCAATGCATGAAGCCCAGTGCCTTGCTTTTGCAATTTATCGCGCATCACCAAAATCGCCCGCGCCGTATCCTCAGATGATGCAAGATCAACCACGATATGATCTTCCGGACCAGCATCCCACGGGCAATCATCAGGAAACGGATGGCGCGAACAGGTAATCACTCGCCAGCCAGCCGTGGAAAAGCGTTTCACCGTCGCATGGCCAATGCCGCGCGATGCACCTGTGAGAATGAGAGTTTTGCGAGGGTCAGAATTGGACATGAGTTATGGATACAGCTTTGCCTTGGTCCAGTCAGCACTTTGATTTTCACGCCTGAAAACAACGCGGTCGTGCAAGCGGAACGGCCTGTCGTGCCAGAACTCAATCGACAATGGCAGAATGCGAAAGCCACTCCAATGTGGCGGGCGCGGCACCGTGCCAATCGCGTATTTCGCGGCATACATTGCAACGGCAGTTTCCAAAGCAAAGCGGCCTTCTAGCGGGCGTGATTGTGCGCTGGCCCAGGCGCCAATGCGGCTGTCACGGGCACGCGAATTGAAATAGGCATCGGCTTCAGCAGCAGTAACTTTTTCAACAAGCCCACGCACACGAATTTGCCGGCGCAAAGATTTCCAATGAAACAGAACAGCGGCCTTCATCGAGCCTTGAATTTCTTGGCCCTTCTGGCTTTCGTAATTGGTGTAAAAAACAAAGCCTTTTTCGTCGAAGTCTTTCAGTAAAACCATGCGAACATTTGGCAAGCCCTCTTCATCCACGGTCGAAAGAGCCATAGCATTTGGATCATTGGGTTCTGATTTCTCAGCGTCCTTCATCCATTCGGCAAACAACACGAAGGGATCATTGCGATCGGTAAAACCTTGTTGGGCCGTGGTGACAGCGAGGCGTTCTAAATCCATTATTTTTCAACAAGCGCCTTTAACTTGGCTAAGCCTTTTTCAAAATCCTTGCCCACCATGGAATCCATATCCATGAACATATGCATAAGTTTCATAAACAAATTAAGTGGTCCGCGCATTTCCCAATTCAGGTGCGTGCCGCCTGCTTTGGGTGTCAACGTAAACTCAGTCACATTGCTGGCCTTGAAGGGTTTCAAGAAATTCAAATCAAGCTCAATGTTGGACGGAGCCACCGAACGGGTAATTTCCATATTGCCTTCGCCAACTTTTTTATTTCCTACCCACGCATATTTGGCACCCTTGCCAGAGGCAGACCCTGAAAAATTGCGCTGCATGTTCGGGTCCATCTCTTCCCATGGCGACCATGCCGCCCAATTTTTGAAATCATTGAGTTTCAAAAATACACGTTCCGGAGAAGCGCTCAAATGAGCACTCCTCACCAGAGAAAATGTGTTGGGCCATGTTGCCGCAATGATTAGAAGTGCAGCGATCAAAATTGCAATAAAAACGAATGCGGTCAGCATGATAAATTCCCTCAGCTCGGTATAAGGTAATCATTAAGCTTATCGAGCGAACCCGTCCAGCCCTGCGTCATGCCGGCATGGGCGCTTACAAAAGTTGCAGCTTCGGCATCATCAATGCCAGCAAAAATCCAGCTTATCCTTAGCGTGGTTTGTTTTTTACCCGTCGGAATAAAGTCAAACACGGTGGTCATTTCGCGTGGCCAAGTGGGGGCCATGGGGTGAGCAGTGATGCCCCCATCTTTGTCGGAAAAGCTTTGCATATAGACCAAGCGTGATGGCGGCGTGATTTCGCGGTAGGTAACCAACCCCCACATTTCGCCCCCATCAGCAGTGGCCAATCCATAATGATAGGTGCCGCCCGGCTTCAAATCCTGCTCGGCTTTAATAACCTTCATCCCCGCAGGAGACATCCATTGCTTCACATGGTCAACATGCGAGCAAACCTCAAAGAGGCGTTGCTGCGAAACCGAGTAAGAGCGCTCAATCACAAATTTGTTAAGCGGGTTTGCCAAGGGTGCAACATAAGCTGCCAGCCGTTCCAAATTCTGCTGCCCACCCGCAACCGCATATTGCGCCACAGCATCGCGCGCTTCAATGGACTTTTCCGTCATGCGGAGTTCAATGCGTGTCTTGCTACCTTCTTCAAACAATTCAAGTTCACCAAAAAAGCGGTGACCACTCACATCATCTTTGCCGCCATCATGCTCCCAAGCCATATAAGAGGGTGGGGTAACCGTGCTATAGATGATGCGGTTGGGCCAATCTTTGCCATCAGGCCCGTGCATGGTGAACAGCCATTGGCCACCCGGCATCACGTCCATCTGCGAAATCGAATTGGTAAAACCATCCGGGCCCCAAAAATGTTTTATGTGCTCAGGCGTGGTCAAAACAGTCCACACCAATTCGCGTGAAGCATTCAACACGCGTGTGGTGATAATTTGTGGTTTATCGAGAGGCAATATCGTGCGGGCCAGTCCAGTAATTTTTCCGTTTCCTTTAAGTTTTGCAAATAGGTTTCGAGGCGGTCCAGCCGCTGCTCCCACATTTCGTGATATTCTTGCATCCAAATAGCCACATCATTCAGCCCACCTTCGGAAAGCTTACAGGGGCGCGATTGGGCATTGCGGCCTTGCGTAATCAGTCCGGCCGCAGTTAAAACTTTGAGGTGCTTGGAAATGGCGGGCAAGCTCATCGCAAATGGCCGGGCCAAATCATTCACCGATGTTTCCCCCAATTTTAGCCGCGCCAAAATCGCCCGTCGCGTTGGGTCGGCTAAGGCTTGCAGTTTAAGGCTGAGGGTGTCATTCATAATTTAATTAATCAGTTAAATAACCTAAAAGTTAAATAACAGAGGGTCGAAAAAGTGTCAAGCGCCGCAATAAACCTCAAGCGTAATTTTTCGTAACCTGCCGTTACTTCCTTTCTGAGGTTAACTATGCCAGAACGCGCAGCATAACGGTGCTTCGGGCCAACTATAAGTGGTGGGATTATTATGACTTTGAAATCAGGTATTATGGCTGGCAAACGCGGCCTCATCATGGGTGTGGCCAACAACCGTTCAATCGCCTGGGGTATTGCTAGGGCGTGCGCTGATCATGGCGCAGAACTCGCCTTCACCTATCAGGGCGATGCTTTGAAGAAACGCGTTGAACCTTTAGCTGCCGAAGTCAATTCACCGTTGGTTTTGCCGTGCGATGTAAGCGACATGGCTTCCATCGACGCCACGTTTGAGGCAATAAAGGAAAAATGGGGCAGTCTCGATTTTGTGGTCCACGCCATTGGCTTTTCCGACAAGAATGAGTTGAGTGGACGTTATGTAGATACTTCAGCCGATAACTTCACCAAGACCATGTTCATCAGTGTTTACAGCTTCACAGCGGTTGCCCAACGTGCTGAGAAAATGATGCCCAATGGCGGCTCACTTCTCACGCTCACTTATTACGGCGCAGAAAAATGGATGCCGCATTATAACGTCATGGGTGTTGCCAAAGCCGGGCTTGAAGCCTCAGTGCGCTATATGGCAGCGGACTTAGGTGTGAAAAACATCCGCGTGAATGCCATTTCCGCAGGGCCCATCAAAACCCTCGCAGCGTCTGGCATCAGCGATTTCCGCTATATTCTGAAATGGAATGAATATAATTCGCCACT
Source organism: Hyphomicrobiales bacterium (assembly GCA_031385245.1). Taxonomy (GTDB): domain Bacteria; phylum Pseudomonadota; class Alphaproteobacteria; order Rhizobiales; family Aestuariivirgaceae; genus Aestuariivirga. The sequence continues at coordinate 25,246 of JANNBH010000073.1, forward strand.
CCGCCGCACGGTGACCACTGAAGAAGTGGGCGATGCTGGCATGTATTTCTTGTCAGATTTGTCGCGCGGCGTAACGGGTGAAATTCATCATGTGGATTCAGGCTATCATGTTGTTGGCATGAAAAACCCCGAAGCGCCTGATATGTCGGTTGATAATGCTCCTGAATAATCTGCCGATCATATATTTCATCCGCCACGGTGAAACCGATTGGAACAAGCAGGGCCTCATCCAAGGTTCGATTGACACGGATTTAAATGCCCATGGCATTGAACAAGCCAAAGAGGTGGCGCGCGCGCTTTCTGAAAAGACGGGTGAGTTTGATCGTTTCAATTTCGTTGTAAGCCCGCAACGCCGCGCTCGCGAGACCATGAATTATATAGCCACCGCTTTGAAGCTAGACGAAGGAGAAATCAAAATTGAACCTCGCGTTCGCGAGTTAGGCTTTGGCATTTGGGAAAACCGTCCCTTCTGGGAATTAAAAGATTCCCCCATTTATCCAGCAGATGCCGAAACCCGTTACCGCTGGCGTCCCCAAGGTGGTGAAAGCTATGCCGACGGTGTTGCCCGAGTGGATGATTGGCTGACAACAGTTGACCGCCCAACTTTGGTCGTGGCCCACGGCGCGGTGGGCCGCTGCCTGATGGGCAGGGTTGCTGGATTATTGCCAGCCCAAATCGTCTCGCTCAAAACTCCGCAAGGCTGCTACTGCCGCTTGCAACAAGGCAAAATTGATTGGTTTGACGCGAACCACGATGCAGCTTAATCCATTCTTTCGTCATTCCGGCGAAGGCCGGAACCCATTCTTAGATCAAGTACTATTATTGAGAATGGATCCCGACCTTCGTCGGGATGACGGGTGTTTTTTATTTAATGAATTTGGTCTAGTCTAACTCCCATGTCACACAACACCTTCGGCCATCTTTTCCGCATCACAACTTTTGGCGAAAGCCATGGGCCAGCTATAGGCTGCGTGGTGGATGGGTGCCCACCCGGAATTTTGCTTAACCCGGAAGATATTCAGAGCTTCCTTGATAAG
>JANNBH010000104.1:0-36063 GCA_031385245.1 Hyphomicrobiales bacterium
AGATGGTCCAAGCGATTCACGAAATTGAGTGTATTCGCCGGGCGTCATGGTGCGCAAAACATCCCACGCAGAATTTAACTGTTCAAAAATGCGCGCCACACGGGTTAGCATTTTGAAAGCGGGTTGCAATGAATCCGCCCGAATAAGAACCCGCGCCTCGTTGAGTTCATGCAACGCCAGCTTCATCCACAATTCCGAAGTTTGGTGTTGAATTATGAAGAGCAATTCATCGTGAGCCGTTGAGCGCGGAAACTGTGCGCTCAAAACCTGATCGAGCCCAAGATATTCAGAATAAGAAAGCGCCTTACTGAAATCCATTTTCGCGCCTTCAACAGAAGGATCATAGGGAACACGGCTCATGGCAAAATTTCCTTTGGTTTAGAAACCAACCTAAATGATTCAACCGAAACATTCCAAAACAAAAAAAGCCGCTGATCTCTCAGCGGCTTTTTCAAATTCAAATTCTCTAACGCTTAGAAACCAGCGCCGCCGCCGCCAGCTCCACCACCGAAGCGCTTGGGCTTTTCGATTTTCTTGGGCATTGGCAACAGGCCTTCGCGTTGCAGCTTCTTGCGGGCCAATTTGCGCGAACGGCGCACGGCTTCAGCTTGCTCACGGGCGCGCTTTACGGATGGCTTTTCAAAAGCGCCACGCATTTTCATTTCACGGAAGATGCCTTCACGTTGCAGCTTCTTCTTCAGAACCTTAAGGGCTTGATCAACATTGTTGTCACGAACGATAACTTGCAAGAAAAACCTCGAACAAAAAAAGGGTTAAAGCAGATAAAAAGGGCCGTTACAGCCCCAAGTTGGCAGGTTCCCTATCACAGGGGATTAGCCCTGTCGAGGGGTTATGCGGTTATAGTGCCCCATTTTTCGTGCCATCCTGGCTTCCGCCTTGCCATAAACATGAACACCCACGTTAGGCTCCGCCGCCAAGGCTTGCCACTGGTTAATCTCATCACCCAGCAAATTGGTCATCACCACATCTGAGTGCCTATATGTGGCCCCCAGCGGCCAACCCGCAACAGCGCGCATATGTTGCTCAAATTGGCTGATTACACAGGCATCTTGCGTCCAATGGCCGGAATTATGCACGCGTGGCGCAATTTCATTCACATAAATCACATCACCGGCAACGAAGAACTCAACGCCCATCACCCCCACATAGTCTAAAGTGTCGGCCATGCGTTGGGCTACATAAACTGCTTCCGCAGCCAGCATCTCATCAATCTGAGCGGGAACAGTGGAGGTGTGGAGAATGTGATTTAAGTGGATATTTTCGGTCGGTTCATAGGCGGCAAAGGCACCATCAGCGCCGCGCGCACAAATAACTGATATTTCACAACGAAAATTGATGAATCCCTCGAGAATCGATGGCTGATCTTTCATGGCAGCCCAAGCAGCTTCAAGATCCGCCTCGCTAAAAATCTTGGCTTGGCCCTTACCATCATAACCCATGCGTTTGGTTTTGAGAATCGCGGGATAACCAATCCGCACAGCCGCTTTTTGTAAGTCATCGAGGGAATTGCAGGAAACAAACTGCGCCGTGCTTGCCCCCATTTCGCGGGCCAGCATTTTCTCGGATTTACGATCCTGCGCCACCGCCAATGCCTTGGAACCAGGCCTAACTATGGTCAGCGCCTCCAGAAACTCCACCGTGGCAACCGGCACATTTTCAAATTCATAAGTCACCGCTTGCACTGAAGCCGCAAACGCCGCCAAAGCAACTTCATCATCATAAGCTGCAATGGTATACGCTGCAGAAACCGCAAAGGCCGGGCTATCTTTCTCCGGCGCATAGATGTGGCAGTTGAGACCCAATTGGCCAGCACTCAGCGCCAACATGCGCGCCAGTTGCCCGCCACCTAAAATGCCAATGGTTGATCCAGGAGGAAGTGCTGTCACGATTCGTCCTTTGGCTGAAGCGAAACCGAAGCCGTTTGCTTCTCGCGCCATGCTGCCAAACGCGCTGACAATTTTTCATCGGACAATGCCAACACCGACGCGGCTAACAAGCCAGCGTTAATCGCGCCAGGCTTGCCGATCGCTAATGTGCCAACTGGAATGCCGCCCGGCATTTGTACAATTGATAAAAGTGAATCCTGCCCACTCAACGCTTTTGATTCTACTGGCACACCAAACACCGGCAAAATTGTCATAGCCGCCGTCATACCCGGCAAATGTGCGGCCCCACCAGCGCCTGCGATGATAACTTTAAAGCCAGCAGCCTTGGCCCCGCGCGCAAAATCATAAAGTCGTTCAGGTGTTCGGTGCGCTGAAATAATTTTGGCTTCATGGACCACACCTAAAGCATCAAGAATTTCGGCGGCGTGTTTCATGGTGGCCCAATCAGATTGGCTGCCCATGATAATGGCAACAGGTGCTGTCAATTTTACAACTCTCTTCACGCAATGATATCAGGAATGAGCATATTCTCGATCTGCAAAATTTTGTCTTTAATGCCCAGCTTCATTTTCTTCAAGCGCTGCAATTGCAATGGGTCCGCTTTGCCTGAAGCTTCAAATGCAGCAATGGCCTCATCAAGATCGCGGTGTTCTTGATATAAATTATGCAACTTTGAGCGAAGCTGAACTTCTTGCAACGTATCCATTAAAATTTTCCAATTTGCCTCTTAAAAAAATCAACTATGCTCTTGTGAAGCAATCGACAAGCCCCCAAATCTATGTCATCTTCTCGTTACAAACATATGACGTGTTTGTGCGTAGGTTCCCTTAACTCTCTGGAGACTGGAATGAGCCTGAAAAACCACCTGAATGAACTCATCATCAAACACCGCGCTATGGAAAAAGAGCTGGCAGACGCTGCGGCGCATCCTGCCACCACTGATTCGCAATTGGCTGAAATCAAGCGTCGAAAACTTAAAATTAAAGACGAAATTACCAACGTCGAGCGACAAATGAAGATGGCCGCTTAGGCAATTCACTTAGGCTGGATTAAATCCCAGCCATTGCCATAGAGATCTTCAAACACCGCCACAGTGCCGTAAGGCTCAACGCGTGGTGCTTCTCTAAATTTAACGCCTGCGGCCAGCATCTTAGCATGGTCGCGGGCGAAATCATCACTATTTAAAAAGAACGCCACGCGGCCACCCGCTGCTTTGCCTATGCTGGCCAATTGTTCTGCTCCATCAGCTTTGGCCAAGAGCACGCGCACTCCGCCTACCTCTAGCACCACCCAGCGCTTGCCAGCGCCCATATCGGTGTTTTCAACGAGCTTGAAGTGAAGCTTCTCGGTGAACCAAACGATGGCTTCTTCGTATTGAGCAACAAGATAGGTTATGGCGCTAAGTTTCAGGGTCATATTGATCACGCATTTCATCACTGGCTTGTGACTGGAACGTCATAACCCGATTCTTCAGCTTGTGCATATGCGGTAATGAAACTGCAAAACAACCATTGAGGAATATCATGATCCACGTTTCAAAATCAGGCGCAGCTCTTGCCGCCGCAGCATTTTCAGCCATTCTTGCAGGTTCCATTGTGGCCCCAGCAAACGCAGCAATGATGACAGCCAAAGTAAAATGCGCTGGCATCAATTCCTGCAAAGGCCATGGTTCATGCCAACAAGCAGGTCATGGCTGTAAAGGCATGAATGCTTGCAAAGGCCAAGGCTGGGTTTCAGTTTCAAAAGCCAAGTGCAAAGCCATGCACGGCAAAATGATTAAGTAATTTTGCTCACAATTATGCCCGCAAGAAATTGCGGGCATTTTTTATTTTAATGCCACATAATCAATTTCTAAAAACTGAGAAACTTCTGGAATCCAGCGCTCCTGCACGAATGCCGTGTGATCGGGATGCGTATTATAAAAATCATAGGCTGCTTGATCAGCAAACTGCATTGAGAAGCCAAAATCATAATCATTCTTCGTACTCACTTGGCGTAACTTTTCAAAATTCTGAACGCCTGCAATGCCAACTAAAATATCAGCATCGGACAAAAAATCTGCCTCCGCTTTGGAACCTTTGGCGTGTTTCAAACTGAAAATAACACTGTGAACAATCATGTGGATTCCTTTGTGGCAAGGGGCCTATGTGATTTCAACAAAAACAAAACCAGCGCCAGAATGATAAATCCACCCGCTGTAAAAAACGCAATGTTGGGCGAGATAATGGGTGCTGTTGGCAGCAGAAAATATCCAAACATTTGCGAAAATACTAATGTGCCAAGCAACATCGCTAAACTTTGAATGCTGGCTATGCCACCTTGCATTTCACCTTGAGCATCCGCGGGAACTTCTTTGGAAATCATTGCGGTGAGCATGGGGTGAACAAACCCTTCTGGCCCATGCACTACCAGCAAAATAAGCACCATGGTGAGGCCAGTTGCCAAGCCATAACCGAACACCGCAATCACCCCAACGATCATGCCAAACAAAGCCACATTCCACTCGCCGTAATTTTTAACGGCCCAACCCGTAAGCCCGCCTTGGAACAGAGCATTGACCACACCAAAGGCCGCCAAAGTGAGGCCAATCATCGCCGCACTCCAGCCAAATTTGGCCGTGGCCCAATAGGGCCATATGGCGGGATAAACTGAGGTGGCAAAGAAATAAATCGCCATGACCGCACAAAGCGGCACGACACCCTTGTAGGTTTTGAAGACTTTAAAAGTACCAAGCGGGTTAGCCCGCGCCACCTCAAAGCCGCGGCGCTTTTCTGGTGGCAATGTTTCTGGCAACACAAAATAGCCAAACAGAAAATTCAAAAGTGAAACACCAGCCGCCACATAAAAAGGCACGCGCGGGCCAAATGTGCCGAGAAGCCCGCCAATGGCCGGGCCAATAACAAAGCCCAAACCAAAAGCAGCACCCATCATGCCAAAGGCTTTGGCGCGGTTTTCAGGCGCTGTCACGTCAGCAATATAGGCATTGGCCACTACATAGGATGCGCCACAAAAACCAGCAAACAAACGCCCCACAAACAGCCATGTAATGTTAGGTGCCAGCGCCATGATTAAATAATCAACAAACAACCCTGCAACCGCCAAAAGTAAAAGCGGCCTGCGGCCATAAGCATCTGATAAATTGCCCATGGTGGGACCAAACAAAAACTGAGTGACAGAAAATGCCGCAAACAACCAGCCGCCAATAAACGAAGCATGGGCAATATCCATATGCCCCACACTTTGAATAAGTGTTGGCAACACCGGCATGATGAGGCCAAAGCCCACCATGTCTAAAAGTACTGTGATAAATACAAAGCTGATTGCATATTTGCTGGTTGGGGCCGCTGTCATCAATCGCATCCTAAGTCAAAAGTTTAAAACTCAATCCACGCAGATAATCTGTCCGTTCACGCAACCTTCAACTGACTTTGCAAAAGCAAATCCGATACGATCATTTGTCACTGGCTTATGGCCGGGGAAATAACCATCATATTTCTGGGCGGCATCGACCAGAAGTCCGGGGCTGATTGCATTGATGCGAATCCCACGCGGCATTTCAATGGCCGAGCCAAGCACAAAAGCATCTAAAGCCCCATCGCAAGCCGCAGCATTGGCCCCTTGTCGAATAGGGTCACGCGAGAGAATGCCACTGGTGAGCGTGAAGGAGCCACCGTCATTCACATGGTTCATGCCCAGCAGAACCAGATTAACCTGGCCCATCACTTTATCTTTCATGCCATCTAAAAATTGCGCTGGAGACATGGTGGCCACCGGACCAAAATATGAATGCCCAGTGCAAGCCACCACAGCATCAACCTTGCCAATTTTTTGATACATGGCTGTGATGGAAACTTCGTCCATCACATCGACTTGCACATCGCCAGATTTGCGGCCCGCTTTAATAATCTCGTGGCCCTTAGAAAAACCTGCAATCGCAGCCTTGCCAACAGTACCTTCAGCACCTACCACAAGAATTCGCATTATTCATCGTCCCCTTCAATCTTGATGCCCTTCAGTTTCGCAAACACGGAATCAACATCATATTGCTTCTGGTCATCTTCACGCGTGGGTGCCGCTGATTGCGCTTCAAGCGAACGAGCAGCCTCCGCTTCCGCCATGGCCGCCGTATGAGCAGCAGTTCCGGTGACTTCAGATGCTGGAATAAGCGTGCGCGGTGCTGCTGCATCCGGCGTAATTTTCTTGCCCTTAGAAGCGGCCTTAGCAACCGCCATATCCAATTCCAATTGCGAGCACAGGCCCAAGGTTACGGGATCAACTGGCTTAATGTTAGAAGCATTCCAATGGTCACGGTCACGCACTGAAGCAATGGTGTGCTTGGTGGTGCCCACCAATTTCATCAATGCAGAATCTGGCATTTCAGGGTGATAACGCAACAGCCACATAATCGCATCTGGGCGATCGCCACGGCGCGACACTGGCGTGTAGCGAGGACCTGCAGTGGCGCGCTTCACATTCACTGTAACTTTAGAAACCAACAACGAAAGCCTGTAATCAGCATCAGCCTCACCCTTGGAAATTTCTTCGCGGGTGAGTTGCCCGGCCGTCACCGGGTCCATGCCCTTAATGCCAGCGGCCACATCGCCATCGGCAATGCCCTTCACTTCAAGCTCATGCAACACACAAAGGTCTGCGATTTGCTTGAATGTAAGTGCGGTATTTTCAACCAACCAAACGGCAGTAGCCTTGGGCATCAGCGGTGCGGACATAGCTTTCTTCTCCTTCAGAACCGTATTCCGGCCCTGTATTGTTTGACATGACGATGTCGGGGATGGGAGGATTATAGAGGGTGAGGCAGGGTTTTGCAATATAAACATAAGCCGTCATTCCGGCGCAGGCCGGAAACCATTCTTCCCACAAGTTCCACAACAAGAATGGGTCCCGTCCTTCGACGGGATGACGACAAAATTTGAGATGGCTCAAAACCTCAGGATGAATTCTCACGAATAGCATCCCAAGCCATCCCATGACATTCCGTGAGAACGAGATCAATTTCCATCTCGGGTTTGGCGCGGTGACCAGGGGGCGGACCGGGCCGCAATGGTGAGGTGAATTTGGTATTCTCAAGAGTCTTGCGCCGCGCTACCCAGCGGGCCAAACGCTGGGCTTGCTGTGGCAAAGTTTCGAGCGCATGGGCAACTGCAGCCAGTCTTCGCTGGAGACTGAGAGTGAAATCACGGTCAGCTAACTCTTGCGCTCGGCGCTGGATGTTCAGTTCAAATGGATTGAATGGATTGCTGGAGTATGTTTTTACAATCACAAACAGCGAATTTTCAGATTCAATAAAATCAAACTTCTTCCTTGCGTCGTATAAGCGAAATGAGTTCCGCTCCTTTGCATTCCCAACAATTACAAGTCCCTTAGGCATGGCACGTAAAACCAAAGGCTTCACAACAAGACCCCGCGCTGCAATAATGATCAAGCGTCGCAAGGCCGATTCCGTAGGGCGCAACAGGCGTGTTGCGGCCAGATAAAGGCCACGCGGCAAATGCTCTAAATTCTCGACAGCAACCCACCCCACCAAAGCAATGATCTCCGCTATAATGCGGGCAAGTGCTGCTCGGTTTCTCTCAATCGCCAGAGGCCAGTCCATCGCGCAGAATTTCTCCTTAAATCCGCACTAGAACAAACAAAGAACATTGTCAAGCAATAATAAGAACTGTCACCCTAAGTCTTCAGCAAACAGCGACTTGTTCAATCGAGATATTTGTCTGATCTTTGCCCGGCGCGTTCGTGATGGATTGGCAATGTTCGGCCATAGAGTTGCTGCGTTCGCTCTGGGGTGCCCACCATGTTCGGTTCTCCAACATACGAAAAGATAGCAACATAGCGTCGTCGCGTTCCACGAAGGGGGGCCACTCTATGCAAAGAGTATCGCCCGCGAAAAATCTGAAGGTCGCCTGGCTCTAGGTTGAGCACCTTCACCTTGCTTGAAGTGCCGCTTAGAACGCGGGAAACTTCAGCGAAATTCTCGTCCCCTTCGCGAATGCGGGGCGCATATTCAAATGCGCCGCCTTTCTCAGCATTCTGTATTGCGAGCGTGACAGTGAAGTTGTTCGTATCGAAATGCCACGGAAAGCCGTTGCCTTCCTCAGCCATGTTGACGATGACGTCTGCCAATGGATCGGCGTATCGGTAGAATTCTTTCTCCTGAAGGCAGTCTTGGATGAAGCGATCAAAACCTTCGCTGTCGTGAATTGTCCGAAGTGGGCCGCTGTTTGGAAAGTTGTCGGCGGGCACAAATGAATTTGAGCGATCAAAAAACTGCCGACGTGGATCGTCAGCGGCAAGACTTGGATCGTCCTTCGAGAAATAAGCATTGGTGCGGTTGAAACTGCGGTGGCCTTGGTCTGCAACCTTATCAGCCTCCGCAGTGAGTGCCGCAATGCCTTCGGACGTTAGAAAATGTTTGATGACCGCACAGCCGTCGCGTTCCAAGTCAGAGCGGATTTTGTTCAGCAAGGCGTCTCGCTTTGTCCCCTCTTGATCAATCGGGTAGCGTTCGTAGTCAATCAAATTTGAAGGCGCGTAAGGCATGAACTACTCCCAATCAGAAAATCTCAAGGCAAAACTATCATCCAATTCATTGCACCGACAAGTCCATAATAACTCACCTATCAGTCGCCAATTTTGCACATTGGGAATTAGGTGTGCAGGCCAGACTCCAGTTGCAAGTAACTTCAAACCATCAACACAATCTTCCCCGTATGCACGCTGCTCTCCATCAGGGCATGAGCTTCCGCAGCATCCTCCAATTTAAACGTTTTAAATATCTGCGGTTTGCATTTTCCCACTGCCAGCAGCGGCCAAACTTTCTCTTCCAACTCCCGAGCGATGATCGCCTTCTCCGCAACTGAGCGTGGCCGCAAGGTTGAGCCTGTATAAGTCAATCGCTTTATCATAATGGGCAGAAAATCAGCTTCAACCATTGATCCCTTCTGAAACGCAATTTGCACAATGCGGCCACTCAAAGCTGCCACTTTCATATTGCGCTGAACATAGTCCCCACCCACCATATCAAGAATAACATCGGCTTTAAGATTTTGTTTTTCCATCTCGACTACAAAATCCGATGTTTTGTAGTTGATCGCAACATCTGCCCCCAAAGCCAAACACGCAGCACACTTTTCGTCAGAGCCAGCAGTCACAGTCACGCGAGCCCCAAAATGTTTAGCCAGCATCACCGCCGTGGTGCCAATGCCGCTGGAGCCGCCGTGAATCAGAATGGTCTCGCCCGCCTTCAAAGCCCCGCGCTGAAACACATTTGTCCAAACTGTAAAATAGGTTTCCGGCAGGGCCGCCGCTTCCACCAGTGAGAAACCAGCAGGCACCGGCAAAGCATTATCTTCCGCCGCCACGCAATATTCGGCATAGCCGCCACCCGGCACCAAGGCGCATACCTGATCGCCAAGCTTATATCGCTTGACACCTGCCCCTAGCGCTATCACTTCACCTGCCACTTCCAACCCAGGCGTGAGCGGCGCACCGGCCGGTGGCGGATATCCGCCCTTCGCTTGCAAAATATCGGGCCGGTTAACGCCAGCCGCTGCCACCTTAATAAGAACCTGCCCTGCTCCCGCTTCAGGCCTTGCGAGTGTTTCTAAAACCAACTGCTGGTTAACAATTGCAATCGCCTTCATATGGTTCATTTTTGGATTCCCGATCAAACACTTGAGCCCGAATTGGGACTGGTGCATCATTCTATCAAATTCTCGGAGCAAACCCTATGGACTTAGAAAATGAACCCCGCCCCAAGCCAAACATGGTTATCGGCGAGAACTTGGATGATATTTCAGTGGCCGAATTGGAACAGCGCATTAGCGCTTTAGACTCCGAGATTACGAGGATTCGCGCTGAAATTGCAAAAAAACAATCAAGTAAAGCCGCAGCAGCGGCTTTTTTCCGATAATGGCTCAACGTTGCGTCAAATCTTAACTAATTTTTAAGTCTTAACGTTTACCCTGATTTTAACCCAGAGCTTCTGGGTTTCTCCGAGTGGTATCTGTCCACTCTGTTTGACGCCTCCCTGTTTAAACTCAAAGCCGCGTTTTTACGCGGCTTTTTTTCTGGCACCAAAATTGCTCCCTTAAAGATTGATTGACCATATTGACGATTGCGGCATCTCAGACCATGATCAATTTTGGGAAAAGTTTAAGTTTGTGCGTAAGGGGATGTTAAGTATGAGAGACCAGTTGGCCATGAAGTCAGGTGCCATAGATTTTCTGGCAAAATTCACCGATTCAGAACAGTTTGAAAAAACCTTCAAAGAAGGCATGGGTCTGGTTGAAGAAACGGCAAATTATTTAGACGGCGACGGCCGCGTTGATGCCCGCGTTTTAGATCGCACCGGTGCCATTGCTTACGCCACCGAATCCATGCGCCTCACCACAAGGCTTATGCAAATGGCCTCATGGCTGTTGCTGCAACGCGCCATTGCATCTGGCGAAATGAACCATGATGAAGCGCTTCGTGAAAAGCACCGCATTAACCTCGCAGAAATTGGCCGTGGCCATGATTTGAAGGGTGCAGAGCAAACACCTGATGGCTTACGCGATTTAGTTGATCGTTCACTGCGCTTGCTCGAACGCATCAAGACTTTAGACAGCATGTTAAACCGCAGCGCCAGCAACGATGAGACAGTGAGCCCGATTACGGCACAGCTCAATATGTTGGAGCGTGCCTTTAAGGTTGGGTGAGCCTAGCTCCAGTTCCCACGCTCAGCATCTTCGGCCATGTCAATTCTGGCGCGGTGCATAAAGGCATCGCTATGCACTGTAATCTGCGTGCCATTAAGATGCACCACTGAATACATTGGCGGCTCATCGCTATAAACTGTAGGCACCGCTCCACCCACCAAAGGCAATTGATGGTTGAGGCTGGGCAAGGCCGAAAATGAAATGCCGCGCCATTGCCCGCTGATGGTTCTGTGCGCGTGGCCAAAAAAGATGTGGCGCACATTATGGCCCACTAATAAATCACCAAAGCCTTCACCATCTTCAAGCGGAATTAGGTCCATCAACGGATGGTGAATGGCGAAAGGCGGGTGGTGCATGAAAATATAAGTTGGTGCGCCCGCAGTTTTTTCTAACGCTTCCTTCAACCAACTGCGCCGCGCCTCATCCAACAAGCCCGCCGAAGAAGCCCCGCCTTTCAACGTATCAAGGCAAATGAAGTGCTGCCCCTGCAATTGCCAGTGCATTTGCACAAAGCCATGCCCACCAAACACTGTCTGAAAATTTGCGCGGTCATCATGGTTGCCCATCATCAAGTGAACCGGAATTTTAAAAACCTGCAACGCATTTTGCAGCGCCAAATATGAAGCCACATCGCCGCGCTCGGCCAAATCACCTGAGATCACACAGAATGCTGCATCGCCATGATGCTTGGCCACATCCGCCAAGCACAACTGTAACCGCGCCAATGGATCAAGCCCCCACAGCTTTTCACCAGCGGGCACCAGATGCAAATCTGTGATGTGAATGAACTTCATAGGCTACAGAATAAAATCCCCATTCCACGCGGGTAAACTATCAATGCCACTGGAATCAAAACTGAAATTGCCAGCTTGCACATCAGCAAGCGTGTGGTTCTGCAAAATCACCGTGCTGTTCACGCCATACTTAATATAAAGATCAGCCCCAGTTTGCGTGAACACCAAATTTGCCATTGATGTCACTTTGCTATTGCCCGCAAAAATAATCGTGTCGCCACTTGCACCAAATGTAAAATCGGTAATCTTGTCGAGATCATCGCCCATCTTGAACAAGAATGTGTCATGGCCCGCTCCGCCCGTCTGCACATCGCGCTTCAAGCCACCAACAATAAAATCATCTCCAGCCCCACCATTCAGTTTGTCAGCGCCGCCTTTGCCATTTAAATAATCATTTCCGCTGGTGCCACGAATATCATCCTTGGCGGCGGCTCCAACGGCATACTTAAAGGTAATCTGATTTTCCGTGTAAAAATTCACCGACGCATGATTGGTGCCACCATGACTAACGAGTGACCATATATCATTCAAACCGCTGGTGTTTTGTGGCGGATCATATTGCAAAATCGCGCGGTCAATCGTCACCGTGTTGCCGCCATCGGGTGAGCCATGAAAATTGATGTCACGATTGGTGGTGTTAATCTGAACCTTATTGCCAGATTCAGCATTCCACGCCGAAAGCACAAAGGCATGGCGGCCGTTTAACAAATCTAATCCGCTAAAATTATTGTTGAAGGCTTCCGACAAGAGAATGCCATAGCCATTGCCATCGCCACCCTTGTTGACCGCACCATCAACGCGAATATCATTGCCGGTAAAACCAATGCTTGAGGTAAGCGAAAGTCCGTTGCTTGCCGCATTTAAAATGGAAACATGCGAAACGCTGCCGCCTGATACACCCTTAATATCAATCGCACTCATGCTGTCAAAAGCAGGCAGTGGATTAACAAAATTAAAGGCATTGGCGGGTGGCAAATCATTGGTCACAGTGAAATCGGAAAGTTGCACATTTTTCAAAAGATCAATTTCAAACACCCGCGTTTCAACAGCGTCCATAGCAAAGGGCACGCCTGATTTTAGAAAAACCGTGTTGCCCTCAATATGATCAATCTCGGCAATATATTCGCGGAAGGGGCGGCTGGCAGCTTCGGTCATTGAAACATTGGTCCAACCATTCGCATCCAAATAGGCTTGCGTGTTCGGCTGATAAATATAAATGGAATCTCCCGCTTGCAGCGAACCAACATTGCCCACAGTGATTGAAGTTTGGCCTTTGGCAATGGCGCTGGTGGCCGTGCTCACATAAGTTTTGGTTCCCCCTAAAACTTGAATGTCGCTGGCTTCTGCACCCGCCGCAAAACTGAAGTGCAAATTGGTGCCGGCTTCACTTTCACCACGCAGAGTTACATCGGAGCGCGAAATAACAAGCGGCGCATCAAAATTATGTAACCCATTTTCTAAAATAAAAATGCTGCCAGGGTCCGCACTTGCAATCAATGCATTCAATGCTGCCGCTGTAACACTTGTGCTGATCATAATTGTCTGTGCCGCCATGATACGCAAACCCTCACCAAACGCCGCCCCTAAAGTGATGCTAGCAAATTGCCTGCCATTCTCAACATGATTCATTTTAAGTTAATTGTCTGTATCAAAATGAGACAAGTCAAATTTTGCGATTGCAACAAGCTATGCCATGATATTTTTTGGGTGAGACACAGGACGTACATAAATTCAGCTTTGGAGTTCAGTTCAATGAAAATTTTATTCAAGTTCGTGTTAGCGTTCATCGTGCCAATATTTTTGATGGCAACTCCTGCCCTACCGCAAGAATTTGGTGATTTTGATCCGTTCAAGATAGAAGAGGCGAGCCCGTCCAACTCAGTGAAGTTTGTTGCAGATCCAACAGGCACAGCTCCAACGGTCAAGGTTCATTCATTTCATATCCCACCCGGATACTGCAGCGATAAGAAATACGGCGATGGCGTTTCAAGTGATTGCAAATTCCAGTCTACGCGTTCTCAAATGTGGGAGAATGTAGCTGCGACCAAAAAAAATGGTCAAGTGCAACCAAAAAGCGCGTGGTATGGCTTTTCTATATTCTTTCCGTCCGACTCCACGTTTGGAAAAAAGCAAACTAAAGGACACCAAGAATTCGCCTATTGGCATAATGAACACTGTCCACATTTAAGTTTGAAAAATTTCGCCGGTTCCGATGATATCTTGGCTATTAGCACCACTATTGCGCTTGGTGGCTATGATTGCTCAGATGGCCCATCCCTTAAGATCGCAGAATTCAAGGATTTGGTCGGAAAATGGAATCGGTTTGAAGTTTTTGTGAACTGGTCAAACAATGATTCTGGCGAAATGAAACTCTTTCTCGATGGTAAGTATGTGATCAACTATCGAGGGCCAACGCTTACGGCTGGTTTCGAGAACAAGAATTACTTCAAGTTCGGCAGCTATTTGTGTTGTACGGCCGATGTTAAAAAAGTGAAGGAGCACAGAATTCTCTATGCCGCAGTGAAACGCGCGCCGACGAGAGACGGTCTTTTTGTTGAAGAAGATCACAAATTACTAAGCTCCCTTCAGACGGCCCTTAACGCTTTGGGTTGTGATGTCGGTGCCGTGGACGGCAAGGCCAACAAGAAAACGCGCGATGCTGTGCTAAGTTGCAAGGCCTTCCCTGCTGGTCAACTGCCAGCAGAACTCTCGGCGGGGTCGTTGCGAGCATATCGCGATTCTTACACGGCACCTAGTGTTGCAAGCTTACCTAAAGGTACGCAACCGAATTCGACGAATGCAGTGGCCTTGGTCAACTTCCCATCTTTAGAAACAAACACCGCTCAGACCTTTGTCACGGCAACCTATCAAGTGCGCGGTGGTGAAGCTCAGGCGAAAAATACGGGTGACGATTCTCAAGTGGACTCGGACTTCACCTTTCAAATAAAGAAAAATAAGGATGTTCCTCAACTCGGGTTCATTCTGGTGGGTTCTTACTCACAAAAATTAAAGAATTTCGTTGAACTCAGGTTCATTCTGCAAGATGGCGTAAAAGGCAAGAGCGGGCTGGACGAATGTCCCGCTTCCGTTGAGAGGTTCCCTGATGGCACGGCCCACGCCAATCTCACATTCTCGAAGCAAGGCGATAATTGGGTTGCGACCAATGCCAAATGCTTGATGGCAAAACTGCCGAAACGTCAATCTAAGTCAATTGAGTTTTTAGCCACAAACTTTGCCGACCTTGCTGTCGGAATGATGAAATCGGGTAGTGCCAGTCAAATCCGGCACAATGGTGTGAAAGTGTTTATTGAACGTGTGGCATTAGGTGAAATCAAAATTCAAGCACCTGCGCAATGATTGGGTTCAGAAGTAGTGCCGCTTTCTTCTATTATTTCGGCGACTTATCCTAAGCTCTGCCAAAACAAAAAAGCCCGGCACAAAGGCCGGGCTTTTGAATATCTTTTGTAAGTTTACTTCTTGAGGAAGCTATACTTGTCGTTAAAGCGCGACACACGGCCACCACGATCGAGAATTGTTGTTTGCCCACCGGTCCATGCTGGGTGTGAAGCTGGATCAATATCCAAGTTCATCGTAACACCTGCGCTGCCATAGGTGGAGCGGGTTACAAATTTTGTACCATTGGTCATCACAACAGTGATGGGGTGATAGTCGGGATGGATATCAGCTTTCATGTAAGGTACTCTTAATTCAGATGCATTTGGTTTGTGGCGCGGTCTATAGGATAAATCATTGTGGCGCACAAGGGCCGACCCCATATGAGGTAAAATGAGCAACGATTACGAAAGACAAGCCAAATCCCGCCAGAAATCCAAGGACTTACGCCCTTTGGTGCGGTTACTGCCGTTCCTGCTGAAATATCGCGCTCGTGTGGCAATTGCCATCATTGCGTTGCTGGTGGCCTCGGCCGCCACCCTCATCATCCCAATCGCCGCAAGGCGGGTGCTGGATTACGGTTTTAATGCCGAAAGCGCCCAAACCGTAAACTCATATTTCGCCGCCATGTTTGCTGTCGTTGCTGCATTGGCCGCAGGTTCTGCTGTGCGCTTTTATTATGTGATGTGGATTGGTGAGCGCGTAGTGGCTGATGTGCGCGATGCGCTGTTCAGCCATTTGATTGCGCTCACACCTTCATTTTATGAAACTCAAAAAACTGGCGAAGTGGTCTCGCGCCTCACGGCCGATACCACGCAGATCAAATCGGCGTTCTCTTCCACGGCTTCGGTGGCGCTTCGCAACATCGTTATGCTCATAGGCACTTTGGCTTTGATGATTTACACTAGCCCGCGCCTATCGGGTCTCGCGGCCTTGGCCATTCCAGCGGTGGTGTTGCCATTGGTGTTTTATGGCAGGCGTGTGCGCTCGCTTTCACGCAAAGCCCAAGACACATTGGCAAGCTCTGCAGCCTTTGCCCAAGAGCGACTTGCAGGCATCACCGCAATTCAATCCAACACGCAAGAGCCAGCAACCATCACATCATTTTCAAGCGCAACAGTTGAGGCGTTTGAAGCTGCCCAATCTCGAACCTTGGCACGTTCAGTTTTAACCTTCGCAATAATTTCAGTTTCGCTCAGCGCCATAGTGGGCTTGTTGTGGTTTGGTGCAAATGAAGTGGCCAATAAAAATCTCTCCGGCGGAACGCTGCTGCAATTTTTGCTTTACGCCGTGATGGCCTCAAGCTCGCTCGGTCAATTGTCGGAAGTCTGGGGCGACATTCAATTGGCGGCGGGGGCAGCTGAGCGCATTTCCGAACTGCTGGATGAGGTGCCCGCTATAACTTCGCCAAACATTCCCGTAGCAATGCAAACTCCACCCAAGGGGCGTCTCACCTTTCGTGAAGTCGATTTTAATTACCCATCGCGCGCCCATGCTAAAGTTTTGCAAGATATTTCATTTGTTGCAGAGCCTGGCGAAGTGATCGCCATTGTGGGGCCTTCAGGTGCAGGTAAATCAACGCTATTTGGCTTGTTGCAAAGATTTCAAGAGCCCCAACATGGTGAGATTACGTTCGATCGTGAAAATATCGCCAATCTAAAATTAGAAGATTTACGAGGGGCCATCGCCACTGTTCCACAAGACCCCACAATTTTCTCCGGCACCATTGCCGAGAACATTCGCTTGGGCCGCCCTGATGCCAGCATGGAAGATGTGATCGCCGCAGCCAAAGCAGCCCGTGTTGCCGAGTTTGCCGAAAAGCTGCCACTGAAATATGAAACCTTACTCGGCGAGCGTGGTGTTACTCTATCGGGCGGCCAGCGCCAACGCCTCGCCATTGCCCGCGCTATTTTGCGCGATGCGCCTGTGTTGCTGCTGGATGAAGCCACGAGCGCTTTAGATGCTGAAAGTGAAGCACTTATTCAAGAGGCGCTCGAAGGTCTTACGAAAGGCCGTACCACCTTGGTGATTGCCCACCGCTTAGCCACTGTGCGCGGGGCGGACCGCATTATCGTGTTGGATCAAGGCAAAATATCAGGCATCGGCACACACGCGCAGCTGCTCAAAAAAAGCCCGCTCTATGCGAAGTTAGCGAAGCTGCAATTTAGCGTTTGAGACCGCGTTACCCTTCGAGGCTCGCTTACGCTCGCTCCTCAGGGTGAGGGAGTTTCTGTTCCCTCATGCTGAGGTGCGAGTTCTTGCGAGCCTCGAAGCACCCGCTCAGCGCTCCGTCAACTTCAGCTCTATGCGGCGATTTTCTGATTTGGCCTCTTCCGAATTACCGGGGGCAAGTGGTTGAAATTCGCCAAAGCCCGCCGCCACCAAATGATTGGGCGAGACACCTTGCGCTTGCAAAAACTTCACAACAGAAATAGCCCGCGCTGCAGAAAGTTCCCAATTGGTTTTAAAAATGCTGCCCCGCAATTGATCCGAGTCCGTGTGTCCATCGACGCGCAGCACCCAGGCAATGTCTTGTGGAATTTCAGTTTCCAGTTGCTTAAGTGCATCAGCCAATTTTAACATTTCAGCTTGGCCAGCTTCATTCAAATCCGCATTGCCTTTTGAGAATAACACTTCGGCTTGAAACACAAAGCGGTCTCCCACCACCAAAATATCAGCCCGCTGCGATAGAATTTGCCGCAAGCGCCCGAAGAATTCGGAGCGGAATTTTGAAAGCTCCTGCACCTTTTGGGCCAGTGCAGTGTTTAACCTTCGCCCCAAATCAGCAATCTGCGTTTCTGATCCGCGATTGCGCGCTTCGCTATCATCAAGCAGTGCCGAAATTTGCGAAAGCTGCCGGCGCATGGCGGCAATTTGCTGGTTGAGTAATTCCACTTTTGCCAAGGCATCTGATGTAAGTTTCTTCTCATCATCTAAAGTTGTTTGCAAACCGGCAATTGTAGAGCCAGCCGAGGTGGCATTGCTGTTTTCAGCCTGCAAGCTTGCAAGCAAATCCGCTGTTTTCAATTTCTGGGCATTTAGATCATCAGTGAGTGAAAGTAATAGCGCGTCCGAATCGGCTTTGCCCGCTTTCTCCAAAGCCAGCAATTGCGTGAGTTCAGAAATTTGCGATTTCAACTGTCCTAAAACCGAGTCCTGCCCCGAGATTTGTCGTGCCAATAAAAACTGCGCGATCATAAAAACCGAGAGCAGAAAAATAATCACCAGCAAAAGCTGCGCCATGGCATCGACAAAGCCCGGCCAATAAGGCGCTTCTTCATTGCGGCGGCGGCGCGACAGAGCCATGATTATTCGCGGCCCTTGCCAGTGCCACGAATGAGCAACCGTTGGATTTCAGCTTGTTGAACTTGCTGCGATTGAATCCATTGCCGAACCATTTTTTGTTCTTCACGCATTTGCTGAACCAAATTGGCAACAGCATCGGCGAGCTGCTCGGTGGCGTTGTCCCCATCGGCAACACCCATTGCGCCTACGCCGCGATTATTTTCAAATTGCGCGCCAAATTTTTCAAAGGTCTTCTGCAAATTTTGCAAATCAATCCGCAAGAACGCAGGCATCATGGAGCCGCCCCCATCGCCCGCTTGTACATCAGTGATCGTCGAAAGCCAATCTTCTAAATTATGATAAAATCGGTTTTGCGCTTGGCCTGCGTTCAAATCCAAAAAACCCAAGATCAATGATCCCGCCAAACCAAACAAAGATGATGAAAATGAAAGCCCCATGCCTTCGAGAGGCTTCTGCAAGCCCCGCTTCAACTCATCAAAAACTTGCGCTGATTGCGTGGATCCCACGTCCAAATTTTTAATCGCCTCACCCACCGATTGCACAGTATTGAGCAAGCCCCAAAATGTGCCAAGCAAGCCCAGAAAAATAAGCAGCCCAATGAGATATTTCAAAAGGTCGCGCGACTCATCTAACCGTGAGGCAAGTGAATCCAATAATGAGCGCATGGTCTGCGGTGACAAAACAGTGCGCCCCGATGCATCACCCAAAATGGTAGACATGGGTGCTAGCAGCTGCGGCGGATCCTGCTCATTGCCCTGCCCCACCTTAAACCCGTTGAGCCAATTCACCTCTGGAATGAGCCGCCACACCATGCGAAACGCCATCAGCGTTCCCAAAACCAAAGTGAACACAATTAACCCATTCAAAAACGGGTTGGCCATAAAAGCCACTTTAATCGTGGGAAAAAGCACCGCGCCAATAACCGCCACCACCAAGGTGAACACCAACATATGAACAATTTTCACATGTGGTTTTTCAACAATAATCGCTTCTTGTGCCATTTTCCCCGCCAAAATTAGGTTCGTTGCGTCATTACACTGCAATCTAGACGAAGCCATGGCAAATGCGATTGCTATTTTATACCCGATAATTTTAATCGGCTATTGCCAAGTTCTTTATTTATTGCTAACCCGACAAAATAAGTCGGGAATTGAAAACATGATCACAAAACTAAGCACATCCACAGCCATCGGCCTCAGCCTTCTGGCCCTCATCTCCTATGCCGAGCCAAATGACGTAAAAGCCGCCACAGATGATGCAACATCATTTATTCTCAAACCGGAATTGCCAAACACCTTGCATGCCGATTTCGCGCCGCAGATTGATGCTTATATTGCACTGGTCACTGCAAGTTATGAAAGATCCGCGGCCTCAGCAAAGTTACTGCAAGGCGCTGTTGAAACTTTCCTCGCCAATCCCTCTGATGAAACTCTCGGCGCTGCCCGCATAGCTTGGGTAAAGGCCCGACCAGATTATTTGAAAACAGAGGCTTTCCGCTTTTATGGCAGCCCCATTGATGATGTTGAAGGCAACATAAATGCTTGGCCTGTGAACGAAGCCTTTATTGATTATGTTGAAGGCAAGCCAGAGTCAGGCGTGGTCAACACTGCTACTGTTGAGATCACTGAAAAAACTCTGAAAGAAATGAACCAACAGAAAGATGAAGCCGATGTTGGCATTGGCTGGCACGCCATTGAATTTCTGCTTTGGGGTCAAGATCTTTCAGCAACTGGACCGGGCAACCGTCCGTACACGGATTATGTCGCAGGCACCGCCAACACTGATCGCAGACGCGCATATTTAAGCACCACCACAAAAATGCTGGCTGACGAATTGCAAGCCTTGGTGCCGCAATGGAACCCAACAACAGCAGATTCTTATGCGGCAAAATTTAAGCAAGCACCGCAGCTTGAAGCCATTGGCCGCATGATGGCGGGCATTGCCTTCTTGACCAGCCACGAATTTAAATCCGATCGCTTGGCTGTTGGTTTGGACTCCGGCGATCAAGAAGATGAGCACAGCTGTTTTTCCGACACCACCAAGCAAGATTATATCTATGATTTTGCTGGCGTGAAACAAGTGTGGACTGGCGAAGACGGCACCACAACACGGTTAGGTTTACGCTCCTTATTCACTGGCGACTATGCTGCATTGGGCGCAAAGCTTGATGCTGCAATTGCGAAAACTGAAACCAACGTCGCCGCATTGGGTGACCCTTGGGATCAAGTGTTGGCAACACCCGCTGGCTCACCAGAAAAGCTTGCTGGCGAAGAGGTGGTGAAAAACTTAGAAGAAGTTGGGAACATCATGATTGAAGTTGGCAACACGCTTGGCGTGAAAGTTCTAGTCGCCAAATAACATGATGCAAAAATTGAAGCCAATAATTGCAATATCACTTGCTTCATGTGTGGGAGGCCTATTTATGGCCTCCCACGCAAACGAAACGAGCTTGCGTGATAATTTGCTTCAAGTGCCTGTCACTTCTCAATTGGGCGGTGAAGGAACTTTGCAAATTGCTACAGATGCGGCCTTCAGCTTTCAAATGGCCAACAGCCCCCAGCCGCACCACCGCACTTTCGCGTTTGGCAACCGCCTGTTCAACACCAATTGGGTGGAAGCACCGGCCTCCGTTAAAAGTTTTGATGGTTTAGGCCCGCTGTTCAACCGCGTGTCCTGCTCCGGCTGCCACACCAAGGATGGGCGAGGAGCACCTCCTGTTGATGGCAAAGGCCCGATGGATTCCCTTCTCATGCGGATCAGCACGGTGGGCTTTGATGCTCATGGAGGCCCTGCGCCTGTGCCTAATTATGGCGGCCAAATCAGCGAACGCGCCAACACTGGCGTGCCCCCAGAAGCCATCCTCAACATCACTTATACAGAAACATTGGGCCATTATACTGATGGCGAAACATTCAATCTGCGTGAGCCGCACTATACAATTGATAATTTAGGTTACGGCCCCTTGCCCCAAAATGTTTTAACCTCGCCGCGTGTCGGCACGCAGATGATTGGCCTCGGTCTGCTTGAAACCGTGCCAGAGGAAACATTGCTCGCCCTCAGCGACGTAGACGACAAAGACCAAGACGGAATTTCGGGCCGCCCAAATTATGTGTGGGACAAACTCCGCCAGAAAAAAGCAATTGGCCGCTTCGGCTGGAAAGCCAATCAACCAAACCTGCAGCAACAAAACACTGATGCCGCCTTGGGCGACTTGGGCCTTTCAACCCCAATCAACACCAACCAAAATTGCGAAGATGTCCAAACCGCGTGCAAAGCCGCAATCATCGGAGGCGCTCCTGAAGTGAGCGATGAGTTTATAAAAAAGCTGACACTCTATACTCAAACTTTAGCAGTGCCGTCCCAGCGCAACAATGCGGATGAGCAAATTGTTGCAGGCGCAAAAATCTTCCGTGATCTAGGCTGCGCCTCCTGCCACATGCCCACATTAAAAACCGCTGCAAGCGCAAATCTGCCAGAATTAGAAAACCAAACCTTCCACCCCTTTACTGATTTATTGCTGCATGACATGGGGCCAGCACTGGCCGATAATCGCCCCGATTTTGAAGCCAGCGGAACCGAATGGCGCACAGCACCTCTGTGGGGCCTTGGCCTCGTGCCCACAGTCAACGGCCACAACACTTTGTTGCACGATGGCCGAGCCAGAGGCTTCGCCGAAGCAATCCTCTGGCATGGTGGCGAAGCAGAGAAGGCCAAGGAAAGTTTTAGAACCAGCGCGAAGGACATGCGAGAAAAGCTGATTGAATTTCTCAGTTCACTCTAATTAAAATGCAGGATTGGGCAAAACCAATGGACTATTTCGATTTTCGCCCAGAGCGCGTGGCCATCAATGGCTTTCGCAGCACCATGGCCGGTTATGAACTCGGTGATCCATCCTGCTGGGATGAAATGTGGAGCACTCTATTGGAAGAAGCTGGCATTGATGGAGCCTGCCGCATAACTGGAAGTTTACAATTTTTTGTACGCAGCTTACGCGCCGCTCGTGAAGGCAAATTACAGTATTTCCCAAAATCCTGCCGCAGGCTTTGCACCGATGAATGCTTGGTCATTTCATTGTTAGCATCAGTCCAGCACAACACGTCTGACACCAGCGACTATTGCCTAGAGCATCTGCTCAAAGACGGCCGCGAGATATTTGCCGACGATCTCTTCGCCGCGGCAACACTGTTAGCAATCCAAATGCGTCTAACAGATTTAATCTTTTTGCCCGTGCCGTTAGAAGTCGTAAAATCCATAATAGACCGCTCGTGTCTGCACTGCATAAGGTCGGCGGTGCAGTAGGGCTTCGAAAAAAAGCTTACCAAATACGACTCATTAACCCGTCATTCCTGCGAAGGCAGGAAACCAGCTAGAGCAGTATGAGTTAAAGTCGAACGCTTAAACCCATTGTCATCCCCGCATTTATTGCGGGGAACCATGACGGCAACAAATTCATATTTAGACTCGTTGAGCGATGGGTCGCCGGAATAAATCCGACGATGACAATATTAGGATGTGGATCAACCCAAAATCATTGAGTTCTAGCCACTAGTGAGTGTGTTGTTTTCCTTTTTACCATTTGTGGAGTTAGATGGTATTTGATTGGAACAAGGTTTCAAGATACTCTCCCTGCATGAAAAAGATTTCAACTCTTCATATTGAATGGATGAAAGACGCTGACTATCGCAAAGAGTATGATGCAGTTGCGAAGGAGTTCACGCATTTAGACAAAGCGGCAATGAAAAGCAGTCAACTGCAGAAAAATGGCTGACTTCAAAAACAATCACTACGTACCTGAAATGCTTCTAAAGCGCTTCACAGATGGCAAGGGCGGGCCATTTTACTACGACAAAAGGAAGCCAGACAAACCGGTTGAGCGCAGAAATCTCCGCACCATATTTTGTGAACCAAATCTCTACGTTGATATCGACAAAGCTAATAACCGCGATGTTTCTCTTGAACGAGACATCTATGGGAAACTTGAAAACGACGCCGAACCGATTGTTGAAAAAATTATCGACTCGGCAAGAAAAGGTAAACTGCCGGGACTTTCATCGAACGAGAAATTTACCTGGGACGAGTTCATCATCACCCAGACACGCAGGACACCTGAAGCACGTGACAGTCTGATTGGTGATTTTGATTTTGAAAAAAGTTATTTTTCATTGATTGCGGACCTTGAAAGTTCAATCGGTCCAATTAAGCCAGTATTGAAGCTTGAGCTTATGATGCCAGAGACTATTCGGAGGATAGAAAGAAGCTCAAAAATAAAGAGTCTTAAGGACAGTCTCCCAAACGTCGTTCAAATAATTGCGAACAAAGGGCTCACAATTGCTAGACCAGTCTCCAAGGAGAAGAGCTTCATTATTGGTAGCTATCCAGTTGCAAGGCGTTTTGCTAAAAATAAGCCCGACTTGAGGGAGCCAACGACTGAATTTTGGTTACCAATTTCATCTGATGTAATCGTCTCACCGTTTGGAACTCAGGGGCAAGAGAGTTTAATTTTTCTCGACGGAAATCAGATGAGAAAAATCAACTCACAAATTAACAATCAAAGCTTTGAGATAGCTGGGCGCTCTAAGGAACTTCTGCAGTCATTGTTATCGGGACGGTAGAGAATACGTAATCTCCATTCTAATTTTGAACGACCTCACCCCATCCCCTTATTAATCTCTTCCGTCATCTTCTTTGCATCGCCGAACAGCATCAGCGTGTTGTCGCGCCAGAACAGCGGATTGTCCACACCAGCATAACCGCTCGCCATGCCGCGCTTGATGAACATGACTGTTTTGGCTTTCCACACTTCCAGAACTGGCATTCCGTATATGGGCGAAGTGGGGTCGTCCTTGGCTGATGGATTGGTCACATCATTGGCACCGATCACGAAGGCAATATCGCATTGAGCAAATTCGCTATTGATGTCTTCAAGTTCAAACACTTCATCATAAGGCACATTGGCTTCGGCCAGCAGCACATTCATGTGGCCGGGCATGCGGCCAGCCACCGGATGAATGGCGTATTTCACAGTGACCCCTGACGCTTTCAAATGATCCGCCATTTCACGCAGCGCATGTTGGGCTTGTGCGACCGCCATGCCGTATCCCGGAACAATGATCACCGATCCTGCATTCTTCATCATAAAGGCCGCATCTTCAGCCGAGCCTTGCTTCACAGGCTTGGCTTCTCCAGCGGCAGCCGGGCCAGCCGTTGCGCCACCAAAACCACCTAAGATCACCGAGATGAACGAGCGATTCATACCCTTACACATGATGTATGACAGGATCGCACCCGATGAACCCACCAAAGCACCGGTGATGATGAGAGCAGTGTTGGCCAGCGTGAAGCCGATGCCCGCCGCTGCCCAACCCGAATAAGAATTGAGCATGGACACAACCACGGGCATATCCGCACCACCAATCGGGATGATGAGCAATAGGCCCAGCGCCAAACTCACGATCACAATCAGCCAGAAGGCAATTGCTGTGGGTGCCACGAAGAACATATAGAGCAGCGCAACCAACGCCAAGCCAAGCGCTATGTTAATGAGATGCCGTGTAGGCAACATGATCGGCGCACCAGACATGCGGCCATCAAGTTTCAAAAACGCAATGATTGAGCCCGTGAAAGTAAGCGCACCGATGGCCACGCCTAAAGCCATTTCAATGCGGCTTTCCGCATGAATAATTCCATCAGTCGCAATGCCAAAAGCATCTGGCGCATAAAACGCAGCAGCAGCAACGCACACTGCGGCAAGCCCTACCAGCGAGTGAAACGCCGCAACAAGTTGTGGCATGGCAGTCATGGCTATAGTTCGCGCCAAATAAGCGCCAATGCCGCCGCCAATAGCAATGCCAGCAATGATCAAGCCCCAAGCCAGTGGATTGGTGGGAGCTGAAATTCCAAGTGTGGTGAGAATGGCAATGCCCATGCCCACCATGCCGTAAATGTTTCCTTTGCGTGATGTTGCAGGCGATGAAAGCCCGCGCAACGCCATGATGAAAAGCGAACCAGCGACGAGATAAAGTAGGGCAGCGAGATTAGCACTCATCTTATTTTTCTTTCTTTTTATACATGGCCAACATGCGGGCGGTGACGAGGAAGCCACCGAAAATATTTACCGATGCAAAGATCAACGCGAAGAACCCGAAGATCATGGCAATGGTGGAACCCGAAGCTAAGCCGCCAGCACCCACCGCCAATAAAGCACCCACCACAATAACCGATGAGATGGCATTGGTGACTGACATCAGTGGCGTGTGCAAAGCCGGCGTCACATTCCACACCACGAAATAACCCACGAACACTGCCAACACAAAAATAGCAAACAGCGAGAAAAAAAGGTCTACGTGTTCCATTATTTCGCTCCCGCAAACATTTTGTGAACCAACACACCACCCTTGGCGATCATGGTTCCTGAAATGCACTCATCAGATTCATCAATGTTGAGCGCACCATCTTTGCCAATCATAAGGTCCACAAAATTTTGCAAATTCTTGGCAAACAGTGGCGTGGCATTTCCGGCCAATCGACCAGCGAGATTCAAAGTGCCCACAATCGCAACACCTTTGTGAACCACAATTTGATCAGGCTTAGAAAGCGGGCAATTGCCACCGCGCTCAACGGCCAGATCAATAATCACTGAACCGGGCTTCATCGATTCAACCATTTCTTTTGTAATCAGCACAGGCGCAGGTCGCCCCGGAATAAGCGCAGTCGTAATAACAATATCTTGACCGCGAACATGGTCCGCCACCAGCTTGGCTTGCTTGGCTTTATCTTCCGCCGATAATTCTTTGGCATAACCGCCAGAGGTGGCCGCATCAGCCACATCAGCAAACACAAATTTCGCACCCAGTGATTTAACTTGTTCCTCTGTGGCCTTGCGAACGTCAGTGGCGGAAACAATCGCCCCTAAGCGCCGCGCCGTGGCAATGGCTTGAAGGCCAGCCACACCAACCCCCATGATAAATACTTTGGCGGGCGGCACTGTGCCAGCCGCTGTCATCATCATCGGGAAAGCTCTGCCATAGTGCGCTGCCGCATCAATCACTGCTTTATAACCAGCAAGGTTGGCCTGAGATGATAAAATATCCATGGCTTGTGCGCGGCTGATGCGCGGCATCAACTCCATGGCGAATGCGGTGACACCCGATTTGGCAAAGGCCTCTAAAGTTTTGCGGTCGCCATAAGGCTCCAGCCCGCCAGCCAGCACAGCACCCTTTTTCATCAATTTCAGAATGCCTGCATCAGGGCGGCGAATGCTGAGTATAATATCAGCATCTTTTACAACGGCTGTGCCCTTAACAATCTCGGCACCAGCCGCCGCATAGTCAGCATCAGAAATATTAGCGCCCAAACCAGCGCCCGCTTGAACGAAAACTTTAAGGCCCTTCTTAACATAGGCCTTCACACTTTCAGGCGAGGCCGCAACACGGTTCTCCCCGCTCTGTGTTTCGGAGGGAACCGCGATTTTCATTTATGAGATAAACCTATCAAGACAATTGCACGTTGGCGGCCACAAACAGGCCCATCAACACCAATGGCACAACCGCCACCATCCATTTGCCACCCATGCGAAATGCAATAAGTGAAGCTAAAATTCCGACCAAAATTCCAGCAAAACCCACAACCACATTTAGTGGATTGGAAATAAAGCGGAACGCCACCAAAGCCACAACAATATAAAGGCAGATAATCGAGCCCGCGACTGAGAAATCCAAAAAACCTTGGTAAGTGGCTTTATGGGCATCCATGCCAGTGGCAGCGTGGTGAGGATTGTTAACGTGATCGGCCATGATGAGTCCTTAAATTGCGTCTGGTTCCCTTTCTAGCTAAACAAAGCCAAAGCCGCAATGCGGATGGATTGTCGCGGCAGTATTAGGAACTGAAAGATGAAACTAGCGAATAAAATTGCTGTCATAACCGGAGCCGCAGGCGGCATTGGCAAGGCCATCGCCAAAGCTTTCATTGCTGAAGGAGCGCGCGTTGCAATCGCCGATTTGAAAGCTGAGGCGGCAGAAGCCACCGCCAAAGAATTGGGCAGCAATGCATTTCCAATCACCATGGATGTGACCAGCGAAAACTCCGTGAATGACGGCATTGCTCAAGTTCTAAAGAGCTGCGGCAAGATTGATATTCTCGTGTCAAACGCTGGCGTGCAGATTGTCCACAAGGCCGAAGATTTCCCCTTTGCTGATTGGAAGCGCATGATGGCCATTCATTTGGATGGAGCCTTTCTCACCACCAAAGCCGTGTTGCCGCATATGTATGCCAGAGGATCAGGCTCCATCATTCTCATGGGCTCAGTGCATTCCAAGGAAGCATCTCCGTTAAAGTCTGCCTATGTCACCGCCAAGCATGGCTTGTTAGGCTTGAACAAAGTTCTCGCTAAAGAAGGCGGCAAACATGGCGTGCGTTCAAACGTAATTTGCCCCGGCTTTGTGCGAACCCCCTTGGTGGAAAAGCAAATCCCTGAACAAGCCGCAAGGCTTGGAATTTCCGAAGAAGACGTTGTGAAAAAAATCATGCTCGGTGGCACCGTAGATGGTGAGTTCACAACATTAGAAGACGTGGCCGAAGTGGCATTACTCTTCGCCAGCTTCCCCACCAATGCCCTGACGGGTCAATCACTGGTGGTGAGCCATGGCTGGTTTATGGAATGATAAACAACGCCGCGATTTCGTAATGCTTGGTCAACGATAAATCATATATGGTCTGGCAAATTTTGATAACGCGAAAGCACGCGCACAATCACCAAGGCATCAGACTCAATCTCATAAACAATATAGTGAGATTTGAATTGATGAATACGAACTGGCCTCGCAAAATCCAATCGCTCACGCTCTAGCAGCGGATTTAAAGCCAATAATTCAAACAAATCAAATAACTCGTTGGCGTATCTATCTGCTTGCACCGCGCCAAACCGATCATATCCAAAACGATAAATAATATTGAGATCGTTTTCAGCTAAATCAGTCTTACGAACGCGCACTTATTTTGCCGCCGCTCGCATCTTTTGCAAACTATCAGCACGCGAAAAATCACTCACAGGACTTTTTAATCCTGCTTCAATCGAAGTCCTTAAATACGCTGAATATGATTTTTGTTCCTGCTTCTCACGAATAAGATCACGCAAGAAGTCACTTACATCGCTGAAATTTCCTTCAGCAACGCTTTCTTCCACAAATGCCTTCATTTTATCTGGCAGTGAAAAACTCATCGTGACCATTTTTAACTCCTTAGATATGAGAACTATAGCGTCTCCAACTCATCAATCAAACCAGAAATAACACTCAGTCCCTTCTGCCAAAACTGTGGGTCAGTGGCATCCAAGCCAAAGGGTTTCAACAATTCGGAATGATGCTTGGTGCCGCCGGCTTTGAGCATGTCGAAATACTTTTCTTGGAAGCCGACCTCGCTCTCGCGGTAGCGCGCATAGAGTGAGTTCACCAAACAATCACCAAAAGCATAAGCGTAAACATAAAATGGCGAATGGATGAAATGCGGAATGTAAGTCCAGAAGGTTTCATAACCCGGGCCAAATTCAATCGCATCACCAAGGCTCTCGTGTTGAACCTCCATCCAGAATTGATTGATCTGATCAGGGGTTAATTCACCCTCGCGCCGTGCCGCATGAACTTTGCGTTCAAATGTATAGAAAGCCACTTGGCGCACCACTGTGTTGATCATGTCCTCTGCTTTTGAGGCCAACAGAATTTTGCGCTTTGCTTTATCTGTGGTCTCGCGCAGCAAGGCTTGGAAGGTTAGCATCTCACCAAATACAGAAGCAGTTTCAGCAAGTGTTAAAGGTGTGGAGGCCATTAAAGCCCCCTGCTCTGCCGCCAGCACCTGATGAACACCATGGCCAAGTTCATGCGCCAGCGTCATAACATCACGCGTTTTGCCAAGATAATTGAGCAAC
Organism: Hyphomicrobiales bacterium; assembly: GCA_031385245.1. GTDB lineage: Bacteria > Pseudomonadota > Alphaproteobacteria > Rhizobiales > Aestuariivirgaceae > Aestuariivirga. Next base: position 29,033 of record JANNBH010000104.1, read on the forward strand.
ACATAAGGGTGGGAAGATGGCACCGTGGGGTGGGCAAAGGCACCCGGTGTTTTGCCTGGCCGGGTTGGGGCATCAATCCATTTTTTATCGAAAAAATCTTTGGCAATTGAGGCCATCTCTGGTGAGAAGGCCCCATAAGCTTTCAGCACTAAATCTCGCGCATCCGTCCATTGCACTTCACGTGTATCTTCAGCAGGTAGCGGCGCATTGCGATCCCAGTGCATCAACTTATCTTTGCCCAACCACTTGGCTTTCATTTTATAATAGCGATGCGACAGTTTTGGATAAGCTTCGCGCACAGCCGCAACCAAAGCATCAACCACGGCAGGCTCCACGCGGTTAGAAAGATGCCGCGCTTCAGCAATATCATTAAAGCCACGCCAGCGATCTGAGATTTCTTTGTCTTTAGCCAGCGTGTTGGTGATCAGCGTGAACAGCTTCACATTCGCACCAAATGTTTTAGCCAGCGCCAGTGAACCAGCCTTGCGCTGCGCTTCATCTGGACTTTGCATTAAATTCAAAGTTGGCTCCAGCGTCAGCTCTTCACCATCAACATGAAAGCGTAAGCCCGCCATGGTCTCATCAAACAAGCGATTGAATGCACCAAACCCAGTTTGTGATTTTTCCAGAAACAACTGCTCAATCTTATCTTCCAGTTGATAAGGCCGCTCCATCCGCAAGTTAATAATCCATGGCCGATAATGTGCCAGTGCCGGAACTGCCATAGCTTTTTCCAAAGCCGCATCATCAATCAAATTCATTTCAAGTTCAAAGAACAGCAACCCACTGGAAACATCTGTGATCTTTGAACTCACATCGCCATAAAATTTGGAACGGGCGGAATCAGTCGTGTCGCCCACATAATAAAGCTGAGCATAAGATCCAATGCGCCCGATCAAATCTGAAAGTTTTTCGTAATCTTTCAAGGCCAAAGCCAAACCAACACCATCAAGCTCTGCCAGTTTGCCTTTATACGCACCTGAAAATTTCTCAGCCAAAGCAACACTTGTTGCCAGATCGGCTTTGAATTCAGCGGAATCAGGGCTTACATAAAGATCATCAAGGTTCCATTCCGGCAAATTTTCAAGTTTAGGTGTGGCTGACATAAATAAATCCTCTGGTTGCTGAAAACAGCATATGGCCCACGTTTATAAGGAAAACAACCAAAACGGCACAACATATTAAACAACAAAAACAGGAATATGTGCGAAAATGCGATAGGTTGTTAAGAAGGCTTTTACCACTCTCAGTCACAAATGCCCCCAACAAGTGACCAATCAGGTCCGAGAACTGATGAGTGAGTGAAGCCAGCGAATGACGTCCCGCGTATTGATCGTAGAAGACGAACCAGCCCAACGCCGCATCTTGGAAGAGATGGTGAAACGTTTTGGCTTTGAAATTCACTCGGCCGAAAATGGCCTGAAAGCATTGGAAATTTTAGGCACTCCAACGGGGGCCACCATTGAGCTTGCAATTCTCGATTTGATGATGCCCGGCATGGGCGGCTTAGAGTTTCTTGAAAAGCTGCAAGCCATTAGAGGCGATCTCAAAGTTATCGTGCAAACCTCGCAAGGCTCCATCGAAACCGTCATCAAAGCCATGCGCGCTGGCGCAGATGATTTCGTAGTAAAGCCAGTCTCTCCAGAGCGTTTGCGTGTGTCAATTCAAACCTTGCTCAAAGTCAGCGCTCTCACCGAAGAAGTAAAACGTCTCAATAAAAAAGTGTCTGGCGCACTTACATTTGGTGATCTTGTGGCCTCATCACCCGCCATGGCCAATGTCACTAGGCTCGGCCGCCGTGGTGCCCAATCTAACATTCCAATTTTAATTGAAGGTGAATCTGGCGTTGGCAAAGAAATGATTGCCAGAGCCATTCAAGGCGAAAGCGAACGGGCTGGCCGACCCTTTGTGGCCGTGAACTGTGGTGCCATTCCAGAAAATCTCGTTGAATCGATTCTCTTCGGCCATGAAAAGGGCTCCTTCACTGGCGCCACCAATAAACATCTTGGCAAATTTCAAGAAGCCGATGGCGGAACTTTGTTCTTAGATGAAGTGGCTGACCTGCCCTTAGACATGCAAGTAAAATTGCTCCGCGCCATTCAAGAAGGCGAAATTGATCCTGTAGGTTCGCGCAAATCCGTAAAAGTGAATATACGCCTCCTCTCAGCCACCAATAAAAACATGATCGAAATGGTCAAGGCCGGAAAATTCCGTGAAGACCTCTATTATCGGCTGAATGTCTATCCAATTATGGTGCCACCGCTGCGTGATCGCAAAGAAGATATTCCAGCTTTGGTCAACCACTTCATCACCAAGCTCTCCGCCGAAGAAGGCCGCAAAGTTCACGGCATCACGTCCCAATCATTGCAAATGCTGCAAGCCTATGCGTGGCCAGGCAATGTGCGCCAGATTGAAAACACAATTTTCCGCGCCATTGTTTTATGCGAAACGGATATGCTTGATATTCAAGACTTCCCGCAGATTGCCGCATTGGTCGATGGCTACGAAGTCAAAATCCCACCTGCTCCCATTCCGGCCCCGCACACGCTGCGCCGGCCAGATGGCAATAATCAGGTTCAAATACGCACTACAGTAGGCCAAGTGAGTGATGGCAATGGCATTGGCGTATCAATCGTCACTGATGGCGGCCATATTAGAACCCTCGAAGAAGTCGAAGCTGATATGATCAAGCTCGCCATGCACCGTTATCGTGGCCAAATGTCTGAAGTTGCCCGCAAACTGGGCATTGGGCGCTCAACCTTATACCGCAAAATGAAAGATTTGGGCTTAGAAGAGGCTGTTGGGTAACACCTCAAATTTATTTCAAACACTTTTGCGTGTCGCCATTGAAATGACACGCACACCTGTATAGTTTGCGCGCCGACTGTAGGGGAAGTGTCTTATGCTGCGTTTTGTACCAAAATTGATTTGCGCTTTTGCTGCTTTAGCCCTTTTTGCGGGCGACGCAGATGCTGAAACTGTCAAGATCTACAAAAAGCGCAAAGGTTTTTTTGAATCCCTTTTCGGCAGAAATAGCAATTATCAACAACGCCCGATCGTTTCAGCGGATGGCAAAATTATCCGCCTCAAGAAATACGATGTCGCCACAAACCGTCCGGCCTTTGATGTGTTTGGCAATCCCATCAATTACAAAAACAAATCCAAATTTAGCTCTGACGATATTGATGTGATCTATGGATATGATGATTCACGAAACTCCCTTCGTGAGTTTTCCGAGCCAGAGCCACTTCCCGGTCTTGGCATGGGCACCCTCCAATACCAACCACCATTGGTCATAACTCTTTATGACCCGGCATTTTCCAAGCTACAGACTGAAGCCGTTGACAGCGAAGCCGTGCGGCTCACACTTGCTGATAAATCAACAAACATCCGCGCCGTTGATGCTGAACGCAAAGCCATCCTTGCACTCTATAGTTCCAATGGATTTAAGCCACTGTGGTTCAAAGATGGCCACATCACCGAACGCGCCACCCAAGCCTTAAAAATCTTATCTCGCGCTGGTGAAGAGGGTCTCTTAGCTGCAAATTATTTACCACCAGTACTCCAAGGCTTTGAAGACGCGGACAAAACACTGGATGGCGATGTCCTGAAATTAGCCCAATTTGATGTGGGCCTTTCAGCACGCATTGTTAAATATGCGCGTCAGCTTTCCGGCGGTCAATTTGATCCAGCACGGCTATCGCTTTATTATGATATTAAAACCAATCCGGTCGATGCGGAAATGGCTCTCAAAGTTTTGGCCTATTCGCCATTTCTTGAAAGCTACCTCGCAGGTCTAGCACCTTCTCATCCGCAATATGCGATGTTCAAGAAAGCACTTGGCGAAGCGGCAGCCCCGGCCCAGCCCGTAACTTTGATTGCCGAAGGAGCCCGCGTAAAACCCGGCAAAACTGACCCTCGCATTCCAAGCATCAGAGCTAAGTTGCAAGCATTAGGCTTACTCACCGCTGAAGCTGCGGCCACCAACAATGAAGAACTGCTCGATCCTGCCTTATCGCTGGCTCTCAAGGCATTTCAAGCCGCTAATAAAGTTAAAGCAACAGGCGGTTTAGATTCAGCCACAGTTCAAGCTTTCAATACTGACCGCAGCGAAAATGATCGCCAACGGATTATGTATAGCATGGAGCGCTTGCGCTGGTTGCCCAAGAACTTGGGCACGCGCCATGTATTCGTAAATCAAGCGGCATTTGAAGTGAATGTCATGGATTCTGGTAAATCCATTTGGCAGAGCCGTGTCATCGTCGGTCGGCCTATGACGCAAACCGTGTCTTTCTATGACGAAATCGAAACCGTGGTGTTCAACCCCACTTGGGGCGTTCCGGCATCAATCATTGTCAATGAGTATGGTCCAAAAAGCCGCAAAGACCCTAGTTACTTAGATCGCCAAGGCTTCAAACTGGTCGATTCGAGAGGCAAACCTATTTCCTCGCGCAATGTGGATTGGTGGGGCATGGGCAATGCACCTACCTTTGGCGTGCTCCAACCATCTGGTGACGGCAATGCTCTGGGCGAAATTAAATTCCTGTTCCCCAATACACATTCAATTTATATGCATGATACGCCAAGCCGCAATTTATTTGCAGAATCGATGCGGGCTTTCAGCCACGGTTGCGTGCGCGTGCAAAACCCACGCGAGTTTGCTGAAGCTCTGCTCGGCTGGGATGCGGCCAAAGTTGCAGAAAATATCGAGTCAGGTGGAAACCACTCGGTGAGTCTCGCCCAAAAAACGCCAGTTTATCTGACCTATTTTACAGCTTGGCCAAATGCCGAAGGCAAAATCGTTTTCTATGACGATTTTTACGGACGTGATGCCGCCATGGCAAAAGCATTTGCCTATAATCAGTCGGCTAAACCTCAGATTTCTAACGATAAAATCGTTGAAAACAATGAGATTGTCGGTGGTTTGAATCAAAATTGAGCTTTTTAAGCTCCCATTAAGCACATTCAGGCACAGTGCATTAACGATGTGGCTGCCTCACAGTGGCCGCAATCTTGTTAGATGTCCCGTACAGGTATAAGAGTGGCTGTTGTACTCACACCCTGACGGAAACTAGGTGAGGAGTCGGGTTTCCGCCCGGTGTGTGTGTAGAGTATGGGGATGAGTTTATTGGACGCTGATCAACGTCGGAAGCTGACTGCTCGTTTTAAGAAAGCCATGGTCGCAACGACCGTTATGGCGAGCCTTATGCTTGGTGATTTGGCCCTTTTGGGCAGCACCTCAATTGCTGGCGGCGAAACCCGCACCATCCAACTTTATCATATGCACACAGGCGAAAGCCTGACTGTGGCATACATGAAAAATGGCCGCTATGTGCCATCAGCCATGAAGCAGATCAATTATCTGCTGCGCGATTGGCGCCGCAAAGAAACCATCACCATTGATCCAAGAACCATTGATCTGGTGTGGGAACTGCATGAAGATTTGGGTTCACACCGCCCAGTCCATATTGTGTGTGGCTATCGCTCACCAAAAACCAATGCATTTCTGAAGCGCATTGGCCGCAACGTGGCCAAGAAAAGCCAACACATGAGCGGCAAGGCCATCGATTTCTATTTCCCTGATGTGCCGACCCAAAAAATTCGTAACAGTGCCTTGGTGCGTAAAGTTGGCGGCGTTGGCTATTACCGTTCTTCCGGCGGGCCAACCGGATTCTTACACGTCGACTCAGGCAGTGTGCGCCATTGGGGCCCAGCCATCAGCAATTCTCAAATGGCACAAATTATGCGCGAAGGCTCCAAAACCGTTGGCCGCCGTATGCGCCTCAACAAAGGCAACGACAACACCGTGGCACCTGATCAATCAGGTGGTGGCTTGATTGCAACTTTGCTGGGGAAGAAAAAACCAGCCGCAAATGAAGCCGATCAACTGGCTTCGGCCGAAGATCAAGGCGCTGATGATCAAGGTGCCGATGTTGCGGCAGCCTATGTTAGCAATGAAGATGATATGGCAGATTTGAGCGCTGATGCCTCGCAAGCTCCGGCTGTAGATGCGCCCTTCAAACTTGCAAAATCAACTGTGGCATCAGTTGTGCCGCCAGAGCAAACATTAACCAAAGACCAAGCTGCCAAACTTGATGCAGCAGCAGCTGACGCTGCAATTCCCGATGAACCACAAATGGCAGACAATGGCGCTGATGAGCCTTTGGTGCGCCAAGGCTACCCTGTGCCCAAGCCACGCCTGAAGCCAGTTGATATTATGTTGATGGCTGCGGCCAACATTAAGAGTGTTCGCATCACGGCAGCTGGCCTTGGCCCGCCAGATCAATCTGGAAACAACGCGCCTTCACCCGTGGCAGATGGTTTATCAACTGTGATGGAAGCAGCTTCCTTGATGGAAGAACCAAGCTTGGCCGAACCAAAAGCCAATCAAAAAGGCAAAGGCAATTTTGCCGCTGAACTTCGCAATGGCACAACGGATGATGCTCCGGTGATCAAGCCACTGCTGGCTTCAGCTGGTGGCAGCGACATCAATTGGTGGCCGCAGCTGTTCTTAAATGGCGAAGCCGCTATCCGCCGCGATGGTGCCCCAACATTGATCGGCAGCAGTGATGAATCATCATTGCCGAAAGCCGCAATCTTGGGTGAAGAAGGCGTATCATCCGGCACACAAACTTCTGCCGAAGGCAAAGGCGATCTGCTGGTGGTCAACCGCGAAGGCAAAGGCAACCTCGATGCGCCAGCTTTGGGTGTGATCAACAACACACAAAAAGTTGGGCAGTTGGTTACGGAGTGAGGCCATCTTGTAAAATGGCTATAATTGAGCTATAATAGCTCCAATGAAAACCATGTCCTCCAAAGAAATTAAAGACCATTATGGCGCATTTGCTGAAACTGCGCGCCGCGAAGTCGTGATCCACACCAGCCATGGTCGGCCCACACTCGTCACCATGTCCATCGACCGCGCCCGCAGCATTCCACAATTGCAAGGTGATTTGCCCACAGAACCAAACATTGACAGAAAGCAGAAATTTGAACGCCTTATAGCAATGGCTGGAATTGGTGTGAAATTG
>JANNBH010000118.1:0-24467 GCA_031385245.1 Hyphomicrobiales bacterium
GATAACATCATCGTTATCAATTGCGAAAAAATTGCCTTCACTGGCAAGAAGCGTCAAGACAAGACTTACTATTGGCACACTGGCTTTGCCGGCGGTATCAAAGAGCGCAACGCGCATCAGTTCTTGGATGGCAAAAATCCTGAGCGTGTTCTTGAACTCGCCGTGCAACGCATGTTGCCAGGTGCTTCCTTGAAGCGCCAACAAATGACAAACCTGCGTATTTATAAGGGTGCTGAGCATCCACATGAAGCACAGAACCCTAAGAAACTCGATATTTTGGCCATGAACGCCAAGAACGCACCGAGAGGCTAATCATTATGGCTGAAACAAAATCACTCGCAGACCTCGGCGTCGCAATGGGCGTTGCCCCTGCTGCACCGGGTTCAACTGTTGCCGCTGCACCAGCGCAACCTAAAATCGATGCCAAGGGCCGTGCTTATGCAACGGGCCGCCGCAAGAACGCCATTGCGCGCGTTTGGATTAAGCGCGGCAAAGGCAAGATCACTGTTAACGGCAAGCCAATCGAAACATATTTTGCACGTCCAGTGCTGCGTATGCTCGTGGCCCAGCCTTTGAACGCAGTGGCGCGCCTTTCTGAAATGGATGTGGATTGCACCGTATGTGGTGGCGGTCTTTCGGGTCAAGCCGGTGCTGTGCGCCACGGTATTTCCCGCGCCCTTACGCATTTTGAACCGGGCCTGCGCCCAGTTCTGAAGAAGGGTTCGTTCCTCACCCGCGATAGCCGTGCTGTTGAACGTAAGAAGTATGGCCGTGCTAAAGCCCGTGCCCGCTTCCAGTTCTCGAAGCGCTAATCTTTACATATACAAAAAGGCCGCTCACCAGAGCGGCCTTTTATTTTTGTGAAAAACCAAATATCGTCTTTCCATGCAATGCGGCTGGGGAGTGCGTTATGATTAGAATCTTTATGATAATACTATTGCTCTGCAGCGCGGCCAGCGCCGCACCCACTTGCAACACGCAATCTGGCATGACGGCAGTTGACCTCTCTCAACCCATCACCACAATTAGAACCCTCAGCGGAAAATCCGGCACCGAAGCCTTCAAAGTGATCGGCGTTAAAACCATCGCGCGCTATTATGATTGGCCAGAAGACGGCGTGATTAGTTGCCGCGTTCTTTTGCCCAAGGAATCAGATGCCATCATCGCTGCTGGTCTCAACATCGTGAGCGTATTTCAAAACGGCAATGACGATCCTGAAACCTTCATCGATCGTGCCCGCGGCAAACTTGATGCAACGCGCGCCATAAAGTTGGCCCGAGCCAATGGCCAGCCCGCAGGTTCAGCCATTTATTTCGCTGTTGATGGTGTCGATCAAACCATCAAAGATTCGGTGTTTGAATATGCGGTGAACAAAGGCGGCGTTGTATCTAAAGCCCGCAAGCATCGTTTGCTTTCGGCGGACCCAACATTCCGCAAACATATCAAATTCTATGAACGCTATCGGCTCTATTACAACAACGTTTTCCGCAAACCCTCAGCTGAAATTCACGCTGCCGATATTCTACCATACGTGGAACATTATTTCCGCGAAGCCAAAGCCACATTAAACGGTGCTTATAAAATTGGGGCCTATGGCAGTGGTGCCACCTGCGCCCACCTGCAATCTAAGGGCCTCGTTGATTATTGCTGGCTTGCCATGTCAACCGGTTGGCCCGGCTTCAAAGAACAAATCGCCAGCGGCAAGTGGAACCTGGCCCAACAACGCACCACCTTCTGCAAAAACTGGAAATATGAAAACCGTGAGACTGTGCATTTTGATTTCAACAAGGTGAATGGTGCGAAGAATGGTTACGGCCAATGGTCTAAAAAAGGTACAGTAACACCAATGGCTTCACTGCCAACAAAATGCGAGGATACGTGGTAGTCATTCGCCTTTAACGCGCACAAACTCACCCGGCGCATCTCCCAGTCCAACATCAACAGGCATAGGTGCAACAATCTTATTGCCGCTCTTGCTTGAAATCCATTCGAGCCAATTCGGCCACCAGCTTCCAGCAGTTTCCGTGGCACCATCCAGCCATTCTTCAAGCGTGTCGGCCCCAGTGTCATTTGTCCAGTACTGATATTTGCCAGCAGCAGGTGGATTGACCACCCCTGCAATATGGCCAGAGCCCGACACAACAAGTTTCGTTGGCCCACCCATATACTGACCAAGCCGGAACACCGAGGGCAGGGGGGCAATGTGATCTTCCTTCGCGGCCAAATTATAAACGGGAACCTTCACCTTGCCTAAATCAATACGAACATTGTCCAGCACCATGGTTCCAGCAGAAAGCTTGTTGTTCATATAGCATTCGCGCAAGTAAAATGAATGAACGCCCGCTGGCATCCGCGTTGAATCGGCGTTCCAGTAGAGCAGATCAAATGGCATCGGGTCTTTGCCGAGCAGATAGTTATTCACCACATTAGACCAGATCAAATCATTGGCCCGCAGCAAGTTGAAAGCATCGGCCATGCGGTTGCCGGGAAGATAACCTTTATCTTCCATGCGGCCTTCAATCCACTTCACCTGTTCCTCATCAACATAAACACAAAGGTCACCAGCTTTTTCAAAATCCACTTGCGTGGTGAAAAACGTGGAAGCATTCACGCGGGTATCGCCCTTGGCCGCCATATAACCCAGCGAGGCCGCAACCAATGTGCCGCCAATGCAGAAGCCCACTGTGTTAACTTTTTTAGCGCCTGTGGCTTTTTGCACCTCATCAATCGCGGTCAAAAATCCTTGGCGCATATAGTCCGAAAAACTTTTCCGCCCTTGTGCATCCGATGCGTTGACCCATGACATTACAAACACGGTGATGCCATTATCCACACACCATTTGATGTATGATTTCTGTGGTGTGAGATCGAGAATGTAAAACTTGTTAATCCACGGTGGGGAAATCAGCAACGGATATTCAAATGTAGTTTCAGTTGTGGGCGCATATTGCAGTAACTCAAACACATCATTGCGAAACACCACTTTGCCAGGCGTCAGCGCAATGTTGCGGCCCACTTCAAATGCGGATGTGTCAGTTTGCTTAATCCGCAAGCGGCCATCGGGTGACTTAAAATCGCGCTCCAGCTTATCCATGCCGCTGATTAAGTTAGCGCCATTGCTAGCAAGTGTGGCTTTCAAAACTTCGGGATTGGAAAACACAAAATTTGATGGCGAAACCGCATTGGCAATCTGCTCGACATAAAACTTAGCCTTCAACTTAGTATGCTCATCTAAGCCATCGGCATCATTCACCATCTCAACGGCCCATTTGGATGAAATCAAATAGGCCTGCTTGAGAAAATCAAACACCGCATTTTCTTGCCAGTCTTTATCCTTAAAGCGCTTATCATTGCGTGCCGGAACAGCCATAGGCTCAGTTGGTTGACCAATCGCTTTCGACCATGCACCCTGCCACAAAGTTGAATAACCTGCCCAAAGCTTCATCTGCGCCTGCATAAGTTTCTGCGGGTCGCCGGTATAATAATTCGTCAGCGCCCCCAGCGTTTTGGCCACTTGCTCCATGGGCAAAATTTGTGCGTCATTTTCAGCTTTCTGCAAATCTGGCCGCGCTGCCACTTGTTTGGCAATTTCTGATGCGCGTGAGAAAACCTGAGCAAGATTCTGCATCAACTTCACGGGATCAGGGAGTTTGAAATCATTAGGCGCTGGGGTCTTTGAATCCGTCATAGAACCTATTTAATACCCCAGCGCCTGAGGGCAAGGGCAATTCTTGCCAAATCGACGCCTTATCGCCATAAGACGACCCATATTCAACACAGGCAAGATTTATGACAAACGCGTTACGATTGGGCATTGCAGGCTTAGGCACCGTGGGAACCGGCGTTCTCGATATTTTGAAAACCCATGAGGGTCTCATCGCCACCCGTGCAGGCACACCCATCACCGTCACTGCCGTAAGTGCTCGCAGCAAAGGCAAAACCCGTGGCCAAAATGATTTAGCTGGTTTGGAATGGTTTGATGATCCCATAGCCTTGGCCAAATCCATGAACATTGATGTGTTCATTGAATTGATCGGTGGTGACACTGGTCCGGCGAAAGATGCTGTGGAAGCCGCAATTGCCAATGGCAAACATGTGATCACCGCCAACAAAGCGCTGCTTGCCCACCACGGCGCAAGCTTGGCTAGAGCCGCTGAAGCCAAAGGTGTGGCGCTTTATTTTGAAGCGGCGGTGGCAGGCGGCATTCCAATCATAAAAACTCTGCGCGAAGGCTTAGCCGGAAATTCACCCAAAAAAATCTTCGGAATTATGAACGGCACCTGCAATTATATCCTCACAAAAATGGCCAGCGAAGGCCGCAGCTTTGGCGATGTGCTGAAAGAAGCACAGGCGCTGGGCTATGCCGAAGCTGACCCGACATTTGATGTGGGTGGTTTTGATACGGCGCACAAACTCGCGGTCATTGCATCGCTGGCTTTTGGCACCGAAGTTAATCTGGCTTCCATCCGCATTGAAGGTATTGAGGCGATTACCTTGGAAGACATTCGCCATGCCGAAGAACTGGGCTATAAAATCAAGCTGCTCGGTGTGGCCGTGGCCCATGAGGGTGGCATTGAACAACGGGTCAACCCCACGCTGATCCCTAAGGGCACTTCAGTTGCTGATACTGATGGCGTGTTTAACGCCGTAGTAGTGAAGGGTGATTTTGTTGGTGACTTAATGCTCGAAGGCCGCGGTGCGGGTTCGCATCCAACCGCATCGGCTGTGTTGTCTGATATAGTCGATATCGCACGAGGCAACATGCGCCCAGCTTTCGGCGTGCCCGCCAAGAATTTGAAAAAATTCAAATCCGCTCCCCAAAAAGAGCATGAAGGCGGTTTCTATGTTTCGTTAGAGTTGCATGATAAGCCGGGTGCCGTTGCAGCCATCGCCACAATTCTGGCAGATGCCAAAATCTCCATCGAAAGCATCGTGCAGCGCGGCAAGAAAGATAAGGAAGAAACCCGCTCCACAGCATCCTTCATCTTGATCACCCACGATACTTTGGAAACCTCCATTCAAAAGGCCATGGAGCGCATTGAGAAAGACGGCCATGTGGCCAAGGCTCCGCGTGTGATTAGAATTGAGCGGCTCTAAACCCGCCTTCCTCGATATCGAATCTTCCATCAAAGGCCAGCGTTGGGTTGCGCGCTTGGATGATCAACGTTTGGCTCATGCCATAGCAGAAAAAAATGATCTGCCGGAAATCCTCGGTCGTGTAATGGCGGCGCGGGGTGTTGAAGTTGACCAAGCCGAAGCATTTCTAAATCCCACGCTGCGCTCATTGATGCCACAGCCATCGGCGTTGATGGACATGGAAAAAGGTGCGGCACGCCTCGCCGAAGCCATCACCAAAAAAGAATCCATCGGCATCATTAGCGATTATGATGTGGACGGCGTTTCATCTGCCGCCATCCTGCTGCGTTTCCTTCGAGCAGTGGGCCATGATGCAAATGTTTACATTCCGGACCGCGTGACTGAAGGTTACGGCCCCAGTGAGAAAGCTGTGAGCGCCTTAAAGGATCTGGGCACTGAATTGCTGCTCACGCTTGATTGCGGTGTGCTCTCGCATGATCCTTTGGCCCACGCGGCTGATCTTGGCCTCGTCACCATCATCGTAGATCACCACCAAGCAGGCGCAGAACTTCCTCACGCCTATGCGGTGATCAACCCGAACCGCCAAGATGATATCTCAGGTCTCGGCCATCTCTGTGCTGCAGGCGTGGTGATGATTCTCATTGCTGCTGTGAATAAAAATCTGCGTAACGCTGGTTACTATAATGAGCAACATCCCGAACCCAACATGCTGCAATGGCTGGAACTGGTAGCCCTTGCTACGATCTGCGATGTTGTGCCGCTGAAAGGTTTAAACCGTGCTTATGTGACGCAAGGTTTGAAAATTATGGCCCGGCGCGAGAATCTAGGCATTGCTGCTTTGGCTGATGTGGGTGGCCTAAAAAAACGCCCCGATACTTACGCGCTCGGTTTCATTCTCGGCCCCCGTATTAACGCAGCAGGGCGCATCGGCCATGCGGATGAAGCGCTGGCATTGCTCACCACCAATGATAAAGGTGAAGCTCATGCTCTCGCCCGCAGCCTTGATGAGATGAACCGCAAACGCCAGCTCATCGAAATCCGCGTGGTGGATGAAGCCTATGCCCAAGCTGATGCGGCCATGGGCAAAGATAAAAAAACCTCCATCGTCGTGGTCGCCGCTGATGGCTGGCACCCGGGCGTGGTGGGTCTTGCAGCTTCGCGCCTCAAGGATCGCTTCGGCATTCCCAGTCTCGTTTTAGCGATGAACACCAAAACCGGATTGGCCACCGGCTCTGGCCGCTCCATTACGGGTGTTGATCTGGGAAAAGCTGTGCGCCTTGCCATGGAAGCAGGCATCCTCACCAAAGGTGGTGGACATGCCATGGCGGCCGGCCTCACCGTGCCAATCGAAAAATTGGGCGCGTTAAGGCAGTTCTTGGACGAATCATTGAGTGGCGAAGTCGAATCCCTGCGCGAACCCTTCCTCGCCGTGGATGGAGCGCTAACCGCCTCGGGTGCGACACTCGATCTCATCGAACTTTTGGAACAAGCTGGTCCTTACGGCTCAGCCCATCCCCAACCCATGTTCGTTTTTCCATCCCATAAAGTAACCTATGCTGATCGTGTTGGCACCGATCATGTGCGCTGCACTTTAGTGGCCAGCGACGGCACAAAGCTTAAAGCTATTGCATTTCGAGCCTTGGGCACCGAGCTTGGTGAATTGCTGCTGTCTGAACGCAATCACCCCCTCCATATAGCAGGCAAATTGGTGGTGGATGAGTGGGGCGCCAAGCGCGTTCCGAGCCTCCAAATTGAAGATGCGGCAATTATTCGGTAACACTTGCAATCGCCGCAAAACCTGAATATAGACCGCCGCAAGGGCGCCCTTCGTCTATCGGTTAGGACGACAGCCTTTCACGTTGTAAAGACGGGTTCGACTCCCGTAGGGCGCACCATTTTTTTAGATTTTCGATACTGTTGCAGTCAACCCAAACAGGGGCCAACGCTCATGCCCCGGCGTTGGTATATATTTTTAATGCTAGTTCAGGCTTATCAGCTAATAGTTCCAGCAACTCTGCATTTGTGAAGTGTGATTTCAACGTCTTCCCTAAACGATCTGGTGTTAGATGTTCTAAACAATCATTCTCAAGAATTGTTTTAGCAACAAATGCTTTTATAGCTTTTGTAGTATCAACAAATTCGGGTTGATGGCGTCTTTGAAAACTTGAAAAGTGGTGCTCTGATTCCACAGCATTATTTTTATGTATTCCGCGCCAACTTAACACCTCATCTAAAAATAGCGTGCCACCCAAAAGATGTGAACCCATTACACAATATGAATCGGCAAAAAGTTTTGTATCTTGCATGTAAGTTTTCCGACGTAAAATTTCGAGAGCGTCTCGGCGGAACATAAGTGATGATGTTGTGGCCCACAGCCAACTGGTCGTCTCTGCAGGGTAGAACTTGCTGAATCCGAAATCATACTGTGATGCCTCAAATTTTGGTAATTCATTGTTGGCAATGGCGTCGCGTTTAAAGCCCACATATGATTTGCTTAAAATTGATCCACCAATTCGAAAAAGGCCCATTTCGCAAGCCGCCACTGCTGCACTCACGCAAGGGTTCAGATGGCATCTTAACATTTTTTCTATAAACAAGGGTTCGTAAAGATCATCAGGATCAAGCAGACTTACAAATTCACCTGTGGAGTTTTTGAGCCCCTCAAAAACAGCGTTTGTTTGGCCTTTATTTTCCGGCAGTTCCACAAGCTGTATTCGCGTGTCTGCGAGAGCGGTAATAATTTGTTTCAATTTTTGTAAATGTGTTGGTGCCGAGCAGTCATCAACTATGATGCATTCAAAGTTCAAATGTCTCTGAGCAAGGACGCTGCACAGGGCATGTTCTACGAAGTTTGAATAATTATAATGAGTAATAATAACAGTAGCGAGCGTCTGTTTAACATCAGGTACAATTTGCAGTAATTTAGTTTGGTTTGCTTCCAAGATATGTGCCCAAAAAACCAACATACTTCCACAATATGCAGAAGAGTACCACATAAAATCGATTGTGAAGTTGACAATGCTTTGGACTGCATTTAATCTTTCTCACGGGGGCCGTAATCTATTATAAAGAGGCCAAAACATGAGCAGAACTTCAATTTTAGCAATTTTAGCTGGTGCAGGAATCACTTTTTCTGGGTTGGTAACTGATGATGCAGTAGCGTTTGCGCGCGCTGTACAATCAGAAAATGATTCAACACTCACAAGGTTTGCAAACGAATTTCCAAACAGCGCTTATAAGAGCGAAGCTTTGAAACTTGCTGAAGTTATTTGCAAGGGCAATTGGGTGAATGCTGGTTGTGCAGTTGACCCAACTGTTGGCCAAGGCGGAGCAGCTCCGGCTGGCTACGGCGGTGGAGACAAGATATAATTAAGCCAATCCGAATTCTTTGAGAAGGCTGGGACTTAGAGGGCTTCCGTAAGTTTTAATGCGTGAAATAACCCTGTCGGCGTGTTCAATTCTGTCGGATCCATTTGTGGAATGATAAGAAAGATTTTCACCAGAATTTAGAATATAAACTACACTCGGGTGTTGGATATCCATCAGTGGACGGCCAGCATCCGAGAGAACTTCTCTAATTCTGCTGTGGTCATTTACAATGCGTTCGCCAAAAGGCCAGTTTGAGCGCATTGAGTTTTCATCAGTTCGCGCCAAAATTATTGATGTGCCACAAAATCGATCAAAACTGAGATTGATGTAATTGCTTGGGCATGGCAATCGTTTTCCTGAGTTGTAATCCATAACGTATCCATGTCTGATGGCATACCCATTCGGATGGGGGTTTTGGCGAACGAATTGAACCAGAGTATTGCTCACAAGATCATCGGCATCACAATACATGATATAAGGTGCGTTGTTTGCGTAAGCCTTTTCGGTTAGCAAAACACGTTTCGCATTGGCATCATAGTTAGATTTATTATATTCTTTTTCGGCTATTAAAGGCATTTCAATCGGCGGTACTGGCACTAGAAACACGCGTGGATCATGTGCCTCTTGCAATTCAATTTCGTCATTTGTTGCAATATAGACTACAAAATTTTTATCAATTTGATTGAGCATAGACTGCAAAGTTGCTTGCAAGTTATCAAGCACTCTTTGCCAGTTTTTAGATTTTTCGCGGGCGATAAGTGGAATACAAAACGCGAACATATTTTTATCATCCATGGTGCTTTGGCCTCTAACCAGTATGACTCACTCAAGCGAACGCCTCTAAATTTGTCAACATTCTAAGATAGCTTCAATTGCAATCCATTTGCTAAAAAGCTGCCGGCAGAACCATTGTAATGACGGGTACAATTCCCGTAGGGCGCACCATTTTCCACAAAAATGCATATCTGGATTGTTTCAGAAAACGCGCTCGCGGCGTTGACAGCCTTTAATGTTCGTTTTAGCATCAGTTTACGGGGGCCACAATTTGGAGATCAAATTATGACCAGATATTCAATGTCAAAAATTCTAAAACATACAAGTGTTGTTACCGCATTTGCGGTTATGATGTCTGTAGGCTCAGTTGCCAATGCTTTGGATGGGTTGCAACTCAATCAATCAGCAAAGGTTACGCATTCTGTTCAACTAAATGATTTGCAGCTTGCATCTATCATCTGCAAAGGCAACTGGGTGAATGCAGGTTGCACCACGCCGCCTCCTTCTGCAGGCAGTCAAGGTGGACAAAATCCTCCATCTGACTCTGGTTGTCCGAAATTCACTTCAACCTCGCCAACAATCATTCTGCAGGATACTAATTGTAAGAGCGACTGCTGCTCCGGTTGAGTTATTGTTATGAAGTTTGTTACTTTGTGAGACCAAAAGAAAAGGCCTATGTGTTATTGCAATTTCCTTTTGGAACTTGCCTAACTACACATAGGCTTTTTCTGTTTCCGCCTACTCTTTCCAGCGTGAGCCGCATACCAAATGTTCACTGATCTTAAAAATAAAGTCGTTGTCATCACAGGTGGCGTAACTGGCATTGGTGGTGCTGCTTCATTGGGCTTTGCTGCTCAAGGTGCAAAAGTTTTCGCACAATATCTGGGTGGTGGCGAAGAGTTGAAGGCCATTGAGGCTGCTGGTATTAAAACCCTGAAGCTCGACCTCACCGAAACCGCAGCACCACAAAAACTGATCGACGCAGCGCTCAAAGAATTTGGCCGCATTGATGTGTTGGTGAATAATGCTGGAAGTCTGGTGGCGCGTACCAATCTTGAAGCGTTGGAAGATGATTTCATCGACAAGGTGTTTGATCTCAATTGCCGTCAACTGATTCATTGCTGCCGAATTGCTGCTGATCATATGAAGGCGCAAAAATCAGGCAACATCATCAACGTCACATCAATTGCGGCGCGTAATGGCGCAAGCCCTGGCGGCAGTGTCTATGCTGGTGCCAAGGGCTTTGTTTCCGCTTTCACAAAAACCATCGCGCGTGAATTGGTGGATTATAATATCCGTGTGAATTGCGTGTCGCCCGGCACTATTCACACAGCTTTCCATGATCGCTTTTCCACCGCCGAAAAACGCGCAGCAGTTGCCAAATCAATTCCCATGCAGCGTTTGGGCTTGGCAGATGATTGCACTGGCACATTCTTGTTTCTGGCTAGCGACAAAGCCTCAGGCTATGTTACAGGCCAGATTATTGAGGTAAATGGCGGGCAGTTAATGCCGTGATCACACGGGTGATTTCAGCAACAGCAGATGCCATTGCGCCGGATGGTTCGGAAGTGCGTTTTCTCGCAAGCACAGCACGAGGTTCTATGGCGCAGTTTGCTTTGCCAGCGGGAAAAATTTCCAGCGCAGTGGCGCATCGTACAGTGGAAGAGGTTTGGTTCTTCACGAGCGGGCAGGGCCGCCTGTGGCGCAAAAATGATAAGGCCGAGGAGATTGTTCAAATCCACCCCGGCCTTTCAATATCAATTCCCACTGGCACCCATTTTCAATTTAGAAATGACGGTACCGAACCTCTAACAGCCATCGGCACCACCATGCCGCCTTGGCCGGGTGAAAACGAAGCCTATGCGGTGACTGGAATTTGGGTATTACCAGCTGCCAATGTTAGGCATTGAAGCCCAAGGCTCTTGCACCGGCAAATAGGCATCATTGGCTTGCAGCACTTCAATTGAAATGCCATCCGGCGTTTTGATAAAGGCCATGCGGCCTTCGCGTGGTGGGCGGTTGATTACAATGCCATTCTTCATCAACATCTCGCAATAGTCGTAGATGTTTTCAACTTGATAGGCCAAATGGCCAAAGCTGCGGCCACCAGTGTAAACTTCTGGGTCCCAATTATAGGTGAGCTCTACAGGGCAATCAGGGCTTTCGGGGCAAGCCACAAACACCAAGGTAAAACGGCCTTTCTCGCTCACATGGCGGCGCAGTTCAACAAAGCCTAAAATGCGTGTAAAAAAATCCAATGACTTATCGAGATCCGAAACGCGGATCATCGTGTGCAAATACTTCATGTTATATCCCTCAATGATGGCCCATTTAATCGCTCGCGAATCGGCACTTGTCAAATTCTGGTGGTTAATTTGGAGCGCAGTGCAGTCATGCACCCTGCCACTTCATTGTTTTAAGCAGAAAATAAATGCCAAAATTTTACTGTGCAGTTGCAACAAGTGCATGAGTTAGATTGAGATTTTTTAATTGAATTGATCAGCCTACGGATGAACCAAGCATCTTCGCAGGTTTTCCACCACCGCCCGCAATGAACCTCTGTACAAATCGTTAAGATTTGAGCAAGTTAACCCTAGGCAGACGAGGAGGCCCTTGTCGCTTGGGGATTGGGTTGGGTTAGTAAAATGGCGGCAAACGAATTGCTAAATGCTGAAGCTGCGCAAAAAGCACAGCACGGCACTGAAAATGAGCACGGCGTTAACATCATCCGGATTGATGGCTTGGTGAAATGGTTTGATGTGGGCCGTGGTTATGGCTTTGTGATTCCAGATAACGGCCTGCCAGATATTCTCATTCATCTCAGTTGTTTAAAGCGCGACGGTTTTGAAGCCCCTCTTGAAGGCACCCGTGTTGCTTGCGAAGTTGTGGCCCGCCAGAAGGGTTATCAATGCTTGCGCGTTCTGTCAGTTGATCAATCAACTGCAATTCACCCGGTTGAACGCAAGGCCCGCACTCATAACCCCGTGGCACCAAGCACCGGTTGGGTGCGCGCCAAAGTGAAATGGTTTAACCGAGCACGTGGGTTTGGCTTTGTGAGCGAAGGCGAAGGCTTGGGCGATATTTTTGTCCATATGGAAGTGATGCGTAAAACCGCAATGGCCGAGCTTATTCCAGACACTTGGATTTATGTGCGCTATGGCGATAGCAACCGCGGCAAAATGGCTGCTGAAGTTCGCAATTCACTCGATTCAGGGCCAGCTTTAACCAACTAGCCTTCATTTCGACAGATTCTGTGAGTGAGTGCGGCGTATGTTGAATCATTTTCGTATTTTAGTTTTCATAGTGTTGCTGTGGCCGCTTGCTGTTTTGGCACAAGAGCCAGCGAAGCTTGAACCCATCACAATCACCACTGATTTGGCAGCGACACTCTTAACAGCCGAAATTGCTGATACACCTGAATTACGCGAGCATGGCCTGATGTTTCGCCACATCATGCCGCAAGACCAAGCCATGCTCTTTGATTTTGGGGATCCACGCCCCGTGGCCATGTGGATGAAGAACACCTATATGTCGCTAGATATGCTGTTTGTGCGCGAAGATGGCACCATTGCCGCCATTGCTGAAAACACCGTTCCCAAATCACTCGACACTGTTAGTGTGCAGGAACCTGTAAAAGGAGTGGTGGAATTGGCCGCTGGAACCGTAAAAAGGCTCGGTATCCATCAGAACGACAAGGTTTTTCATAGAATTTTCAAAACTAAAGAAGAGTAGTTGCACTTCTCGCGCGGAATCATTATGCAGCGCACACAAGGATAGTCGGGGCGTAGCGCAGTCTGGTAGCGCACCTGCCTTGGGCGCAGGGGGTCGCGAGTTCGAATCCCGCCGCCCCGACCAGCCTTCGCCAAAGGGCGAAATTTCACAATTTACTTTTTTAAATCCGTCACCCCTGCGAAAGCAGGGGCCCAGCTAATTGGTTGGTGTAAAGTAAGAAAGCGGGGTTCCTGCTTTCGCAGGAATGACGAATTATAAAAATTGCAAATATAATCCTTTAGCTTCAGCGTTTCTTTGTCTATCTTGCGCTAAGAAGTTTCAATCAAGAGCGCCACATGCCAGCACGCATTTACAAACCATCTCGCAATGCCATGCAATCTGGCAAAGGCAAATCTAAAGAATGGTTTTTGGAATTTGAGCGCGGTGCTGCGCCAACAGCTGACCCTCTCATGGGATGGACTTCAGGCGACACGTCAACCCAAGTGAAACTTCAGTTTGAAACCCAAGCCGAAGCCGAAGAATATGCCAAGCGCAATGGCATTGCCTACACCGTGACACCAGTAGCCCCCGTGCGCCTCAATAAAAAATCTTACAGCGACAATTTCAAATTCGGCCGCACAACTTTATGGACGCATTGAACCTGGTGAGCAAATCCATATAGGGTGTTTAGATGAGATGTTTGGTCGTCGCTGACTTACACTATTCACTTCCCCAATATGATTGGGTGGTCAACTCTGCCTCCAAATTTGATATCGTAATTATTGCAGGGGATCATCTCGATTTGAGCTCACATGTAGACATGCGAGCTCAAGTTGTTGTCATGCGAAAATACTTTGAAATTCTCAAAACCAAAACCCGTTTAATAGTGTGTTCTGGGAATCACGATCTAGATTTGCGTGACGAGTTTGGTGAAAAAGTTGCAAGCTGGATTAACAATGTGGGGCTTGATGGTATTGCAACAGATGGCCAGTCATATGTTTACGAGGATAATTTCTTTTCAATCTGCCCATGGTGGGATGGGCCATTGCTGCGCGAACGAGTAGCCCTTCAGCTTGCAGCAGATAGCGCCAAGCGATCCCAACGCTGGATATGGATATACCACGCGCCATCACATGATTCTCCAACCAGTTGGACGGGGTCAAAACATTGGGGTGACAGTGCATTGCTTGAATGGATAAATCTCTATCAGCCTGATTTTGTTTTTTCCGGTCATGTCCACCAATCGCCCTTTGTAAAAGATGGTTCATGGGTCGATCGGATTGGAAAGACCTGGGTTTTCAATGTAGGCCAACATGCAGGCGCACCACCTCCCCATATTATTATTGATACCGATTTCAATGAAGCCTTTTGGTCGTCGGCTGCAGGTATGCAGTCGGTGCGACTTGATCAAACTTTGAGTCGTCCACTAGCCAAGCTAATGACACCACCAAGTTGGGTTACATCTGAGGATCGGGAAGCCGATCCGAACCCGGGTTAAATTCAGTTTCATTTTTAAAAACCAGACTGGCAAGCACATCGCTCACCATGCCGAGATGATTGGTTTCACTTGCGTACTGGGTTTTGAGATCAACAAGATAGGTCGTTGCGGAATTGAGCCGCTGCGCCAACATTCGAGCCACGATAAAAGTGATTTCTGGGTCCGAGCGTAAAAAAATCGTTGCGTCTGCTATTTCATAGACACTGACATCAGAAACGGCGCGAACAGTTGCGGTGTGTGGAGAATCAAGTAGCAACGACATTTCTCCAAAAACTGATCCAGGCACAGAAACAGTTGCGACCACAACGCCATTTCGAACAACACCGACAGTCCCTTCGACCAACACAAAAAGTTTGCCCGTTTTAGCGCCTTCCGCAAGCATAGTGTGTCCGGCTGGCAGGTCTATCTTCATATTGTGGTCTAGGCCTTCGAGGAGTGACAACATGCGGGGCTTCAGGCTCTATTTTAAAGGGTGCTTTTGCCCATAGTATCAGCTCGCCGACAGCTTTTGGTAAAAATAATTTTTCAAATTGTCGATTTTCCAATTCTCCATTCGTCATTGCTGTGAACACCACAGAAACGAAGGAGATAAAAATGGGTTCATCTTTAATTACCAGCTTTTATGCCGTGCCCCTCGGAGTGATGGGTTTTGGCCTTGCCGCGCATGTTATCATGCTAAGAACCAAAACAGGCGTTTCAATCATGGACGGCGGCAATATCCAACTTGCCGAACGGATCAGGCGTCACGGAAATTTCATCGAGAATGTGCCAATCATATTGTTGTTGATGGCATTGGCGGAGCTGAATGGGGTGGGCAGCATGTGGCTGCATATTTCAGGCGGCTTGCTAATCATAGGTCGATTGCTGCACGCTGCCGGATTGAAACATGATCAACCAACAGCCATTGGCCGCACCTCAGGCATATCGATTACAATTCTTTCCGGCCTCATAGCAATCGTCGGTATTCTCGTAAACGCATTCGCCCAATAAAACAGGAAAATGAACATGAAATATATTGCCCTAATTTACACTGCCGCTGAATCTGGCCCGGCTTTTGGAACCCCAGAATTTGGCGCACAGATGGCTTCCTATAAAGTAGCAACAGACACCTATGTTAAAGATGGCGTGATGCGCGGTGGGGATGCCCTCCACGCAACGTCGACAGCAACAACCGTGCGTGTCCGCAAGGGAAAAACCGAAACAATGGATGGCCCATTTGCCGAAACCAAAGAGCAACTTGGCGGTTATTACATTCTCGATTGTGCCAATCTCGATGATGCCATCAAATATGCTGCCATGATTCCAGGTGCTGCTATTGGAAGCGTGGAATTGCGTCCGATCTTAGATTTCGACTATGATAAAGTGTGAACACCAGCGACGAAATTAAAAATAGCGGGCGGCAGGCAGTGGCACATGCCGCCCGCACACACAATGGACAACTATTGGCGTTGCTCATTAAAGATTTGCGCGATTTTCAATTGGCCGAAGATAGTTTGCATGATGCTATTGAATCAGCATTGGTCCATTGGCAGCGCAATGGCCCGCCCAACACTCCAGTTGCTTGGCTGCTGCAAGTGGCACGAAGAAAGGCAATTGATCGCTTGCGCCGCGCTCATAATTTCAAACTAAAATCAGTCGAGATTTCATATCTTATGGACCTTGAGCAAGAGCATAACGCAAGCGAAGCACAGAGTTCAATTCCTGATGAACGCCTCCGCCTCATCTTCACCTGCTGTCACCCCGCACTTGATCCACACACGGCTGTGGCCCTCAGCCTGCGAACATTATGTGGCTTAACCACCCCCCAAATTGCCCGCGCCTTTGTGGTGAGTGAAGAAACCATGGCGCAGCGTTTAGTGCGGGCGCGCCAGAAAATTTCCAAATCAGGCATTGCCTATGAGGTTCCTCAGCCGCCAAATTTACTCCCACGCCTGCAAACAGTTTTGAGCACAATCTACCTCACATTCAACGAGGGCTATGCCACAACCAGCGGCAGCCAGCTTGGGCGCATTGATCTTTGTGAAGAAGCAATCCGCCTTGCCAGATTGCTCATTCATTTGTGCCCCGATCAACCCGAAGCCGCAGGCCTGCTGGCACTCATGCTTTTCACCCATGCAAGAAGATTGGCGCGCAGCACTCCGGCATCGCCTTATGTTGCATTGGAAGAGCAAGATCGTAAGCTATGGGATCAAAATATGCTTGCCGAGGCAGAGAAGTTATTGGTGACAGCCTTGGACCAGCGTGCTTCCGGACCATACCAATTGCAAGCGGCCATCAGCGCCGTCCACGCTGAGGCAAAAGCCTTTACCGATACGCGCTGGTCGGAGATTGTGTTGCTCTATGATCAGCTTTACGAACATAGCAATAACCCAGTTTACCTTTTGAACCGGGCCGTGGCTTTAAGCTTTGCAACTGGCATCGCACAGGGCCTTGCTGCACTAGACGCTCTGCCGGAAGAGCTTTTCAACTATCAACCATTTCACGCGGCCCGCGCCGATCTGTTAAGGCGCTTGCTGCATTTCAACGAAGCCATCCAAGCCTATGACAAAGCAATCGCACTTAGCCAAAATGCGGCCGAGCGCCAATTCTTGATTGAGCGCCGACAATCCATTTTGCAATAAGCGAAACACTACCCAAGCGCTTTTCGATAGTTTATGTAGGCCCTACCGACTCCGTAGCTCAGCTGGATAGAGCAACGGATTTCTAATCCGTAGGTCGCAGGTTCGAGCCCTGCCGGGGTCGCCATTAATGCGTTTTGACTTTTCTTTAAAAAGTCAAAAGCGCCCTTTTGAAAGTACATCAAATGACAGTTAAAGACTCCAACGGCACCGAACTAAAAGACGGTGACAATGTAACCTTGATCAAAGATCTCAAAGTAAAGGGTGCCAACACCACATTGAAGCGCGGCACTATGATCAAGGGCATTCGCTTGACGGGTGATGAAGACGAGATTGATTGCCGCCACGAGAAAATAAAGGTCTCGTGTTGCGAACAGAATTTGTAAAGAAAGCTTAATTAGTCACAAAATCCTTACACTGCGGCGCAGGGGTAGCACCCCAAGGCATGAGCGGAACCGTGGATGTTGAATTTTGAGGGCTGCCATCTATCAACTTATCGGTATAGCTTAGATAGACCAGAACATTGCGTTTGGGGTCACAGCCGCGCACGATGTGCATGGTTTTGAAAAAGAACGAACGCCGTTGCTCGTAAATATCTTCGCCTTGCTTAAATTTGGCTTTAATAGCGGCCGGACCAACTTGGCGGCAGGCAATTGATGTTTCCGAACGTTCTTCAGCAAAACCGGCCCAACCGGACCACCCACCAACTTCAGGCACAGTAAAGTAACATGCCACACCCTCAACCTGCGGATCATCAATTACATAAGTTGCAAGTTTCGCATCTGGCGAAAGCAAACGCCAAACAGTGCTCTTTTTAAAAATCAATTCAGGGTCATCAGCCTGTTGTGCTTGCGCCACATGCGTTGATGCTGCAACCAAGGCAGCGCACGCCAAACTTTTCAGTACAATGTTCATAAAGCCCTCCAGTGTTGAACCCAATGTGGGGCAAGCTTTGCAGAAATCAAGATGCAGCATTCAAACGTACAAACCCTGCTTCTAAATCCGCAATCAAATCCTTGGGGTCTTCCAAGCCAATATGGAACCGCAAACAAGGCCCTTCTGTGGTCCAGTTTGTCGCCACACGACGAGGGCTAAATGGAACAACGAGGCTTTCAAACCCACCCCAACTATCTCCGATCTTGAACAATTTAAATCCATCCACCATGGCCGCAATCGCGTCTTCGGAAGCTGGTTTAAGAATGACTGAGAACAACCCGCAAGCACCCGTGAAATCACGTTTCCATAATTCATGTCCCGTGGCGTTTGGCAGGGCAGGGTAAAGCACCGTCTCAATTTCATTCCGTCCACGCAACCAATTGGCCACCTCCAGCGCGTTTTTCATGTGCCGCTCCAAGCGCACATCAAGAGTGCGAAGCCCGCGCAGCGCCAAATACATATCATCGGGCCCCGCAAATTGCCCCATAGATTCATATGATTCTTTAAACTGCGGCCAATTAGCTTCGTTGCAAACAACCGAGCCCAACATCACATCCGAATGCCCCACGATATATTTAGTGGCCGCTTGAATGGAAACGTCGCAGCCATGCTCGAACGCTTTGAAATAGTGGCCGGCACTCCAGGTGTTGTCGAGCATAACAAGTGCGCCGTGTGCATGAGCCACCGCGGCTATGGCCGGAACATCCTGCACTTCCATGGTTTGTGATCCTGGACTTTCGCAATAAACCACGCGCGTGTTCGGCTGCAGCAAGTCTGAAATTTTTGCACCCAATTGCGGATCATAATAGGTGGTCTCGATGCCAAATCTTTTCAGCACAGTGTTGCACAAATGTCGGGCCGGAGGATAAACACTATCCACCATCAGAAGATGATCCCCAGTTTTGAGGAAAGCCAATAAGGCACAACTCACGGCTGCCAACCCCGATGGAGCCACCTTGCAATCAAATCCACCTTCGAGTTCAGCTATTGCAGTTTCCAGCGCCCGTGACGTGGGTGTGCCTCGCCGTGCATAACGATATTTCTGCTTGCCGCTTTTGTAAGTGGCTAAGTCAGGAAACAAAACAGTTGAGGCATGATAGATCGGTGGGTTAACCATGCCATGCTCGGTGAAGTCACGTGCAGCGGTCACCAAACGGGTGGCGGGTTGTAAGTTATCGGAGGCTGGATTCTTGCTCATAGCCTTGTCTTATAGAGGCCATGGTGTTTCCTGTTCAACTGCTTTAAGGGCTGCGTTCATTCCACATTTATTGAAAAGATAGTCCATTGCCATTTCCAGAAACGCTTGCTCCAATTTCTCGCGCGCTTATTGAGCGCAAATACGAAGAACCAACACCCGTTCAACTTGCCGTTCTCGAAGCACGCGCCGAGGGCCGTGATATGGTGGTTTCGGCGCAAACTGGCTCCGGCAAAACCGTAGCTTATGGCTTGGCCATCGCCAGCACCTTGCTCGGCGATAAATTGCGCTTTGAGAATGAAGCAGATCCCTTGGCGCTGATCGTGGCTCCCACCCGCGAGCTTGCCCTGCAAGTGGAGCGCGAACTCGCATGGCTATATGCGTATACAGGTGCCCGCATTCTCTCCTGTGTTGGTGGCATGGACCCGAACCGCGAACGCCGCCGCCTGCATGATGGCGCGCATATCATCGTCGGCACCCCCGGCCGCCTGCGTGACCATCTTGAACGCGGTGCATTGAAGATCAATGACCTCAAAGCAGTTGTGCTCGATGAAGCTGACGAAATGTTAGATTTGGGTTTCCGCGAGGATTTAGAATTTATTCTCGAAGCCACACCGAAGGAACGTCAAACCCTGATGTTCTCGGCCACCATGCCAAAGCCAATTGCTTTGCTGGCCAAAAAATATCAACGCGATGCTTTGCGTATTGAAGCCAAAGGCTCCGAACGCGCCCATGCCGATATTGAATATCGCGCCATGCGTGTGGCCCCCAATGAAGTGGAACACGCGGTTGTTAACGTGCTGCGTTTTGTGGAATCACAATCTGCCATCGTGTTCTGCAACACGCGCGATCACGTGCGCCATTTGCACGCTACATTGTCGGAACGTGGTTTCTCTGCCGTGAACCTCTCTGGTGAACTCAGTCAATCCGAACGCAACCATGCGCTGCAAGCCTTGCGTGATGGCCGTGCCCGTGTTTGCGTAGCAACCGACGTTGCGGCGCGTGGCATTGACTTGCCAAACCTAAATTTGGTTATTCACGCTGATCTTCCTAACGATGCTGAAACCTTGCAGCATCGTTCTGGCCGCACGGGCAGAGCAGGGCGCAAGGGTGTTTCTGTTCTCCTCGTGCCACTTTCCCGCCGCCGCAAGGCCGAACAAATGTTAGCGACAGCAAAAGTGAGCCCCGTATGGAGCGGCCCACCACTGGCTGAAGACATTCGCAAACTTGATCAACAGCGCATGTTGCAAGATCCAATTCTCACCGCTGTGAACAGCGAAGAAGATTTGGAAATGGCGCGGTCAGTTTTGGCCAATCGTCAACCGGAGGAAATTGCCGCAGCCCTCGTTCGTATTTACCGTTCGCGCCTGCCAGCTGCTGAAGATGTGTTTGATCCAGGCCCAGGCGATAATCGTGGTGGACCTCGCAGCGAATTCCGCGAGCCCAAAGCCTTGCGCCGCAAAGAAGGTGGCGACACTGGTCCACGCGATTTCACCTGGTTCAAACTAGATATTGGCCGCAAAAATAACGCCGATCCAAAATGGCTGCTGCCGATGATCTGCCGCCGCGGTCATGTGACCAAGCCTGATATTGGTGCCATTCGTATCAATGAAAACGAAACACGTTTTGAAATTGCCAATCATGCCGTTGAAAAATTTTCTACAGCCATGTTGATCGCCGATAAGGATGATGTTGCAATTTCACGTTTGGATGGTGCTGCACCAGCCCCAAAATCCGAACGCAAACGTAGCTTTGAACGCAGCGATGGTTTTAAGCCAAAGCCCCGCGAAGAGGCCACTGCTTATGAAGATCGCAAACCCCACGATGCTGATGTGAAGCCGAGATACGAAGGCAAAAAATCCTTCACCGATAAGCCAAAGTTCAAACCAAAATTTGAAGGCGGCAAGCCAAAGTTTGCGGGCAAACCAAAAGAAGGCGGCTTTAAAGTGAAGAAGGCCCCTTGGGATAAGAAGAAGTAACATGTCTGAAATGTCGCCGCTGGCCAGATTCCTTATGCTCATTCTTAAAAATGGTAGCATTGGAGCAGCGGTTCTACTGGCTTTATTCGCAGGCATTTTAATTTTTCAAAAGATCACGCCAGACGGCCATTTGGCAATGACAAGACAAGATTGGAGTTTTCTAGGTGTGCTGGCGGCGCTTCTGCTGCTAGCCCTCTATCTCGTCCGCGCCATAACCAAGGAAATCAACACTCCGAAGGAATGATCAGAATTACATTATAGATACATTTTAAGATTGTGTTAATTTGCAAACACAATTTATGCTTGTGTTTTGATGTGTTTAGAGTTCAAATGAATCTATGTCCGCGGGTGAGTCGTAGCGTTTAAGTTGCGGATATATTTCTTCAAAATTCGAACGAGGACGCTTCACATGACAATATTCGAAAATACTGAATCACCCGAAATGATCATCGAAACACTGGAAATGAGCATTGAAGACCGCATCCGCGCTGCTGCGTTTCAGCTTTGGGTTGATGAGGGTCAACCAGAAGGATGTGCAGAAGATCACTGGTTCCGCGCGTGCGAAATGATTACGAATGAAGACTTGAAATATACTGCCGAGACAGCGCCTGATTGGCTGCAACGCAACGCAGAAACAGCTGAGGGTATGCAGCCGCAAGCTGTCGAAAAAACTGAATTGTCAAAATCAATCGATGAAATTAAAAAACGCATGATTGGCCGCGCTGCTTAATTGATCATGCCAGATAAAGATAAACCCGGTTTTTTCATGCTGGATGCCGACACTTTCAAACGCCAAATGATTTTTGAAGTGTGGGAGGACGAACCGCTAAATCCAACTTGGTTAAGGCGCAGCGAGGAGAAAGTTGCTGCGCCTGAAGCTGAGATTGAAATGCCAGAAAAACAAAAATCCGCAGCGTAACTTATGGTCTGTTAAAACTTTTGTCTTCTCCTTTGGAGAATAGACAGTTTGGTCCGTCAAGCTATTTCTGTTGAGCGTGATCCATAGTCACAGATTTTTGTGCTTCGAGCTTGTTTGATCGGCCAGAGTGCAGAACTCATTAGGTAAAGATTTTGAGATCAGAATTATGTCTTCGGTTGAAGTGCCTCGAAGAAGCTAATTGTTATGTAAACGGTTCTATGGCCATCAATCATGCTTCTGCACACATGTATAAATTTTAAAAAAATGGTGGGCGGTGCAGGATTCGAACCTGCGACCCGGTGATTAAGAGTCACCTGCTCTACCAACTGAGCTAACCGCCCGTTCATTTCAGAACGATGGCCCTGCATAGAGGGCAGGGCCAGTGTGGGTGCGTATAAGCACCGAAGATTTGTTTGTCTAGTGCTTTACTTTAATATCAGGCAATCCTTCGAGGCCCGCTGCGCGGGCACCTCAGGATGAGGGTTTAGTTGAGAATCCCTCATGCTGAGGAGCGCGGTACGCGCGTCTCGAAGCACCCACCATTAAGGCACATTTCTCACAGCACCTTTTGCAGCCGATGTAGCGAATGCTGCGTAAGCCCGAAGGGCCGTTGTCACCTTGCGGGGGCGGGATTTCATCGGTGTCCACGCGGCTTTGCCTCGCGCAATCTGAGCCGCTCGGCGGGTTTCGATTTCGGCTTCCGCCACTGCCAAATTGATCGTACGATTGGGAATATCAATTTCTATAATGTCTCCCGTGTTCACCAGAGCAATGAGGCCGCCTTCTTCGGCTTCAGGCGAAACATGGCCGATGCTGAGGCCAGACGTGCCACCAGAGAAGCGGCCGTCGGTAATTAACGCGCAGGCTTTGCCGAGGCCTTTGGATTTGATGTAGCTTGTGGGATAGAGCATCTCCTGCATACCCGGGCCGCCGCGTGGACCTTCATAGCGGATCACCACCACATCGCCCGCTTTCACTTCGCCATTGAGAATGCCTGCCACAGCCGTGTCTTGGCTTTCAAACACCATGGCAGGGCCAGTGAATTTCAAAATGCTTTCATCCACACCAGCGGTTTTCACGATGCAACCATCTAAAGCGATGTTGCCTTTGAGCACTGCAAGGCCTCCATCCTTCGAAAAGGCATGTTCGACAGAACGGATGGCACCATGTTCGCGATCGGTGTCGAGATCATCCCAACGGCGCGATTGGCTGAAGGCTGTCTGGCTTGGAACACCGCCGGGGGCGGCCAAGAAAAAATCGCGCACGGTTTGGGAGTTGGTGCGGGTCACGTCCCAATGATTGATTGCGGCCCCCAATGTGGCCGAATGTACGGTGGGCAGATCACTGTGAATGAGGCCAGCTTTTTCGAGTTCGCCAAGGATTGACATGATGCCGCCCGCGCGATGCACATCTTCCATGTGAACATCGGATTTGGCCGGAGCCACTTTGCTGATGCAGGGCACGCGGCGCGACAAACGATCAATATCATCCATGGTAAAATCAATGTTGCCTTCATGGGCAGCGGCCAGAATATGCAGCACGGTGTTGGTGGAACCACCCATAGCGATATCCAGCGTCATGGCGTTTTCAAAAGCTTTGAAGCTGGCCACATTGCGCGGCAGCACGCTTTCATCATTCTGCTCATAATAGCGCTTGGCAATATCAACGATCAAATGGCCGGCTTCGAGGAATAGGCGCTTGCGATCAGAATGCGTGGCCAAGGTGGAGCCATTGCCGGGCAGTGATAGGCCCAGCGCCTCAGTGAGGCAATTCATCGAGTTCGCGGTAAACATGCCAGAGCACGAGCCGCAGGTAGGGCAGGCGCTGCGCTCAATCACATCTACTTCTTCATCGGAATATTTATCATCAGCAGCAGCCACCATGGCATCGACCAAATCCAGAGCCTTGATTTTACCCGAAGGTGCCAGATATTTTCCAGCCTCCATTGGTCCGCCAGATACAAACACCGAAGGAATGTTAAGGCGCATTGAAGCCATCAACATGCCGGGGGTGATCTTATCGCAGTTGGAAATGCACACCATGGCATCAGCACAATGGGCGTTCACCATATACTCAACCGAGTCGGCGATAATCTCACGCGAGGGCAGCGAATACAGCCTTCCGTCATGGCCCATGGCAATGCCATCATCAACTGCGATTGTGTTAAACTCTTTGGCCACGCCACCAGCGGCTTCAATTTCTCGCGCAACCAGTTGGCCCATATCTTTCAAATGCACATGGCCCGGCACAAACTGCGTGAAGCTGTTGACCACTGCGATGATGGGCTTGCCGAAATCTCCGTCCTTCATGCCAGTGGCGCGCCACAAGCCGCGAGCGCCTGCATTATTACGGCCATGGGTGGTGGTGCGAG
>JANNBH010000022.1:0-20075 GCA_031385245.1 Hyphomicrobiales bacterium
AGTTGATTGAGAAATTTCGTTAACCGCCATTATACACAGCTCAAATGCCGCAATTGCACTTGTGTCATAGCATTGTTATAGAGCGCCATAATCTCGCATGGCAAAAGGGCATAACTCCATGATGAAAATCGTTTCAGGGAATAGCAACAGACCCCTGGCGGATGCGATCTGCTCTTATTTGCACTTGCCTATCACCAAAGCGGTGGTGAAGCGTTTTAATGACATGGAAGTGTTTGTTGAAATTCAGGAAAATGTGCGCGGGCAGGACATGTTCATCATCCAATCCACATCCTTCCCTACCAATGATCATATGATGGAACTACTCATTATTATAGATGCTTTGCGCCGCGCTTCAGCCAAACGCATTACGGCGGTAATTCCTTATTTTGGCTATGCTCGCCAAGACCGGAAATCTGGTTCGCGAACACCGATATCTGCAAAACTTGTTGCTAATCTGATCACCCATGCTGGTGCTGATCGCGTGTTGACCATCGATTTGCACGCTGGGCAGATTCAGGGCTTCTTTGATATTCCAACCGATAACTTGTTTTCTGGTCCTGTGTTTGTGCGTGATATTAAGCAGCACATGGATATTGCCAACACAGTTGTGGTTTCGCCTGATATTGGCGGCGTGGTGCGGGCCCGCGCCTTGGCCAAGCAGCTTGATACGCCACTGGCCATCGTCGATAAGCGCCGCGAGCGTGCTGGTGAATCGGAAGTGATGAACATCATCGGCGATGTGGCTGGCAAATCTTGCATATTGATTGATGACATTGTGGATTCGGGTGGCACGCTTTGCAATGCCGCCGAGGCGCTTTTGCAAAAGGGTGCCAAGGATGTGACGGCGTATATCACGCATGGTGTTCTCTCTGGTGGAGCTGTTTCGCGCATTGCATCTTCAAAATTGAAAAACTTGGTGATCACAGATTCGATCCAACCCACCGAGGCTGTAAAAGTGGCGCGCAACATCCGCGTTATCCCCATTGCCTCATTACTGGGTGAAGCGATCGGGCGCACAAGCCGGGAAGAAAGCGTGTCGAGCTTGTTTGAGTAGGCTATGACCGCCCCCCCCCCCCGGAATTACGGTTCAAATTCAAGGTGGCTTGGGTAATCAACTCTTTCAGTATGCCGCCGGGCGGTCAATGGCGCTGAAATTGAACTGCCCGCTATATCTAGATTTACGGCGTGCTGGGCGCATACAAAATAGAATATATTTATTAGACCACTTCAATCACCATGGCCAATGCACTGATGGAATGCAATTGCCTCCTAAACGCCAGAAGGGGTTGCGGTGGCGATTTTTTAAAGAACGCTATATCGAGAAATTCAACATGGTTATTGCCAAGGGCAACGCCATTGACGGACGCATTTCCCATGCCAAGATTGGCCAATATTTTTCTGGGCCTTGGCAGTCTGAAAAATATTTTCAAGATGTTGCCCAAACTATCCGCGAAGACCTTACGTTTAAACAGAAGCCCTTGGGCTTGGATTTAGAATATCTTCAAAAGATGCAAGCTTGCGAATCTGTATCGGTTCACGTTCGGCGTGGCGACTATTTGCAAGTCCAGAAAAACATCAGTCGCTATGCGGTTTGCTCTGCAAACTACTTTCATTCTGCGGCGGCAATGATAGTTAAAACAAAACGAATTTTGCCAGTTTTCTTCGTGTTCTCCGATGATATGGAATGGGCCAGTGCAAACTTAAATTTACCAGGGCAAGCCCATTTTGTTGACCATAATACGCACGAAAATGCCCATCAAGATTTGCGCTTAATGGCTTCTTGCAAACACAACATTATTGCAAATTCTACTTTTTCTTGGTGGGGAGCTTGGCTTAATTCCAATGTTCAGAAAATGGTTGTTGCACCACGAAAATGGTATCTTGCAGAAAACCTCTCTAACGACCACATCAATGCCGAGACTTTCACAACAATCGATAACTGAGCAGCTTGCTGATTGCCTAGTGGAGCTGTAAACAATTCCCCATGGTAGCCATCATTCAAATTACCAAGCCCTCGAAGGCATCAACCTTGAAATTAAACGTGTCGAGCTTGTTTGAGTGAGTGTGAATACCAACCCTTCACCATATCTTATCACGAGGCTCAGTGACGGGCTTGGCAATCAATTGTTCCAATATGCAGTGGCGCGGGCCTTTGCTCGCGCTTTGAATTATGAGTTGCGGCTTGACTTGCGTTGGTTTGACGAAGGGCGGGAACGAAAATATCTTCTCAAGCATTTTGCAATTGATGCAACCTTAGCAACGCCGCGCGAACTTCCTATGATTGGGCACAAGGGTTTTTCCCGGCAAGTTTGCAAAGCATGGTTGAAGGCCAATGGCCGACTGATTGTTTCTAATGGCAGTTCATTTGAGGCCCTCTCGCAGCGTATCAAACCAGAATGCTATTTTTTTGGCTATTGGCAGTGGCCGCATTTTTTCTTGCAAGATTCAGATCATTTAAGGCGTGAGCTTCGGCTGGTCGCAGCGCCAACTTTTGAAGCTGAAGCGATGATCGCCAAAATGCAGGATAGTAATTCAGTTAGTGTTCATGTGCGGCGCGGCGATTATTTTAGCAATTTGAACTTCGCAAAGGCTTTTGGTGTCTGTGGTGCTGAGTATTATAATATGGCTGCCGAGAAAATGGCGAAACTGCTTGGGCAGAAGCCAACATTCTATGTTTTTTCAGATGATCTATCGTGGGCCCAAACGCATTTGAAATTGCCAGGCGAAACCGTGTTTGTGGCGATGAATGGTGAGGCCGCCCCGCACGAAGATTTGCGGCTGATGTCGTGTTGCAAACACCACATCATTGCCAATTCGACGTTTTCATGGTGGGGGGCTTGGCTCAATCCCGATCCAGAAAAAATAGTTGTTGCTCCTCGTCACTGGCTTGCCGGCGAACATTCAAGTCGATCGCCACTCCTGTTGCCAGAGTTTGTACTTGTGGAAAACGGGTTGCGATAACGCGTTACAGATAGGGAAAGCCCTACGCCTTAGTAAAACTATAGATTCCACATCCATGTTTAATCTTATCTGGGAGGCTATCTAATTCAATCGCTTTGTTTAATTTTCCACTTTCATCAACATAGTCAAATCGCTTCAGCCGAAGCATTTCGGAGCCAGGCCAATTGAAAATGTCTCTTGGATGAAAAATACGGTGGGCATTGAAATGCACTTGGTTTTGGTTTGAGATTGGAAAACTTATGTAGAGTGTCCCGTTTTCTGCGACCATATTTACGAGATTTTTGAACCCAAGTTTATGACCATCAGGATCAATTCTGTCGCCGTAACGGCCAAGGCCGAAATGTTCAATTGCATGCAAACAACTTACAGAATCTGCTTGAAGTGGAAGAACATTATCGCTCATCATATCGTGCTGAAGAAAAACTATGTTTTCGTGTTCCGAATTTTTCAACGGGCGGATGTCTATAATTTCAATTTTTCGAAAAGATGCAACATGGGCCACAAAACCGTCGATCCGTGAGCCTACGTCAATGTGACGTTTTGGATTGCTATTTCGAATGAGTTGCGCAACCAGAAGGTCTTGATGAAAGTAATGGCCGGCGGCTGTTCCTGCTGCATCGTCGAAATCTGATAGGATTGGACGGGAGTGGGTAATTGTGCCTCCCATCTTCATAAATTGCTGACGGTGTCGTCTGAACTTCAAATATGAAGATGGCTTTACCCGCGCAAAAAATCTTTTAATAGGAGACATTGGGTATGCCTTTTCTGTTTCATGGCGGCGTAGCTCCAATTTGAAGAGCCACAGATTGCTAACCAAATGATAGAGCAAATAGATGCGACTGAATTGGAATATTTTGAATATGTTCATTTTTTAGTTGGTCTGCTATTGTTTCGACCATGACCACTATCATTCAAATCACTAACCTCTCAAAATCCTATAAATCTGGCCTTCATGCCCTCAAGAACATCACCCTCGACATCAAACGAGGAGAGATTTTTGCGTTGTTGGGGCCTAATGGTGCTGGCAAGACCACGCTGATTTCTACGATTTGTGGCATTGTGAATAAAACATCTGGTGCAGTTTTGATCGATGGCCATGATAATGTGACGGATTTCCGCGCGACCCGCAAAATGATTGGTTTGGTTCCGCAGGAGCTGCACCTCAGCATTTTTGAATCAGTGTGGGACACAGTAACCTTTAGCCGGAAGCTTTTTGGTCGTGGCGATAGCCCGCAGCATATTGAAAAAATTCTAAAACAGCTTTCTTTGTGGGATAAGAAAGACGCAAAAATCATGACGCTTTCTGGTGGCATGAAGCGGCGGGTTTTGATTGCCAAGGCTTTGGCCCATGAACCACAGATTTTGTTTTTAGATGAACCCACAGCAGGTGTTGATGTGGAACTTCGTAAAGACATGTGGAACATTGTGCGGCAGCTTCGTGAAACTGGTGTCACCATCATTCTCACCACACATTATATCGAAGAGGCCGAAGAAATGGCCGACCGTGTTGGTGTGATCAATAATGGCCAGATGATTTTGGTTGAAGATAAAAATGCCTTGATGAAGAAGATGGGACGGAAAAGGCTCTCACTGGTTCTCGATAAGCCACTGGCGACTGTGCCGAAGAAATTGGGTAAATATAATTTGGTTTTAAGCAAAGAGGGCAGTGTGCTTTCTTATGGATTTGATGCGCGAGATGGTAAGCCTGATATTTCTGGCCTCTTGAAAGATATTGAAGCAGCAAAGATCAGCTATAGTGATCTGCACACGGAGCAAAACTCGCTCGAAGATATTTTTATGGGATTGGTGAAGCAATGAACTGGCGCGCTGTAGTTGCAATTTTCACTTATGAAATGAAGCGGTTTTTCCGCACGCTGTTTCAAAGCCTCATCTCACCTGTTATTTCTACGGTGCTTTATTTTATCGTATTCGGCGCTGCCATTGGTGGGCGCATTACGGAGATTGAAGGTGTTTCTTATGGAGCGTTTATTGTGCCGGGTCTGATCATGTTATCGATCCTTACGCAGAGCATTTCCAACGCATCTTTCGGAATTTATTTTCCGCGATTTTCTGGTACGATTTATGAGTATTTATCAGCACCCATTTCCGCTCTTGAAATGGTGTTAGGATTTGTTGGGGCGGCGGCGGTTAAATCAATTATGATTGGTTTGGTTATTTTGGCCACCAGCGCGCTGTTTGTGCCGGTTACAGTTGCTCATCCGTTTTGGGCGGCATTGTTTTTGTTGCTCACAGCGCTCACATTTTCATTGTTCGGATTCATCATAGGGCTGTGGGCGGATGGGTTTGAAAAGCTGCAAATCATTCCGTTGCTCATCATCACTCCGCTCACATTTTTAGGTGGCAGTTTTTATTCAATCAGTGTGCTGCCCGAATTTTGGCAGAAGGTTTCACTGTTTAATCCAGTGGTCTATTTGATCAGTGGCTTCCGCTGGAGCTTTTATGAAGTGGCCGATGTGAGCCTTGCTGTAAGCCTTGGCATGACAGCGCTGTTTCTTGGCTCATGTCTTTTAGCGGTGTCTTGGATATTTCACACAGGTTATCGGCTGAAAAATTAGCATGGCCAATCAACCTCCTATTTATGTGATAAATATGGAGCAAGACCTAGAGCGCTTGAAGAGCATGTCTACTCAAATGAATGCAGCTGGACTGACATTTGAGCGGATAGAAGCCGTTGATGGTCGATCCCTTTCAGCAGATGACCGAAAGAAGCTTTATTCCGACTCTTGGTGCCACTTATTCCATGGGCGCTCAGCCGGCGATGGTGAAATTGGTGTTGGGCTTAGCCACCGAAAAATTTATAAAAAAATGGTTGATGAAGCGATTGAGTGGGCTGTTATTTTTGAAGATGATGTTGCCCTCTTGCCAAATTTTTCTGAGTATTTGGCAGAAATTGAATCTTCAACGCGTGATTTTGATATGGTGCAATTATTCAGTTTTCGCCAACCAGAAAAGCCACTTCGTTTAGCGCCAAGTGGGCGATTTGAAATTAAAACCTATCATAATCTCCACGCCTCTGCTGCGGCTTATCTGATGAGGTTGCCGGGTGCAAAAAAGTTATCGCGTATTCCTAGAATGCGTGTTTTGGCTGATCGGTGGTGCTGGATGAGTGTGATGACTGGACTGAAATGTTGCGCCATCATTCCATTTCCAATCACACTCGACAAGAATTTAAGCTTGAACTCCAGTGTGTCTAAGGTTGGAGCCGAAACCAGTACACCCAGCAAAAGTAAAAGACTTGGCAAAAATATCTGGCGACTATTGGTTTTGCCGTGGCTAAATTTTGTAAAACTGTTGATGTTAAGATCAAGAGGGTTGTGATGCTTCACTTTGCTTGACGTTAATATGGGCTAACCGCTAAGGCAGGGCCATGAATGCTCACCCTCCCATTTATGTGATCAACATGGCGCAAGATGTGGAACGCATGGTGAGCATGGCTCAACAGCTTGATGCACAGGGACTTAGGTATGAGCGAGTAGACGCTATTGTTGGTCGGCAACTTTCGCCGCAGCAAAGGCGCGCAAGTCTTTCTAAATTTTGGTATTATTTTTTCATGGGGCGCGTGCCTTCTGATGGTGAACTTGGTTGCACCCTTAGTCACCGCCTGATTTGGAAGATGATGTTAGAACGCGGCCAACAATGGGCCGTGATATTTGAAGATGATGCACTGCTATCGCCAACTTTCGCAAGTCAATTGGCCATGTTTGAAAAAGCGACAACGGCATATGATGTGGTACATTTTTTCTCGCTGAACCAACCGAGCATAATTAAAGACAACTATTTTGATCAAGAGTTTCGCCTGATGGCTTATGCGGGCGCTAACACAACTGCAACGGCCTATGGATTGAGGATGGCGGGGGCAAAAAAATTATTGAAGTATAAGCCTGTCATTTTCACCAATGATAAATGGGTGATGGCGCGGGCTTTGTTGGGTGTGAAATGTATCGCAATCATTCCGTTTCCTGTTGCTATGCATGTCTCTCACAGTGTGCATTCTACAATTGGGGATGAAGGCTCAACGAAACGGCAAGGTGCATTGTTATGGCGCATAACATTATTGCCAATTTTGCGCCTTGTGCGAACTGTTGTTTTGAAAATACGTGGGATTTAACGCAGCGAAGATACAATACGTAAATATGAATGAATTACTGGAAAAAACAACCATCTACGTAACGGTTTGAAAATTTTAAGGCTAAGTACTTGGGCCACATTTAATTTTGCTTTTTCCAACTCCACATCCGATGTGCTTTCGAAACTTGTCCACATTAGTGGATTGATGATGGCAAATTTTATGCCAAAGCATTTTTCAAATCGTTCGTAATCGTCGGATGGGAACCAATAATTTTTATGGCGGAGAAATTTTTTCGCGGCTGATAATGTTATGATGGTGGCAAAATTTCCCCATAATTGTCCGGTGACAAGTTTGCGCCCAAAAATAATTTTTTCGGGTTGAACGCTGGCAAGATTTTCAAGCGTGTTTGAATTATACACCGCACCAAGGCGCAAAACATCTAACCCATGCTGCGCTATGTTCAGATTTAGAAAGCGCTCATCCCAATTGGTAATTTTTGCGTCATCCTCAAGGATGAGAACCTGCTCGATATTTTCATCCACCATTATTTGCCACACTTTATGAAAGCTCAGAAAATTTGCAACTGGACCGCGGCCATATTTTCTTTTGCCCAATAGCAGTTGAAAAAATGGACGATGATATGTTTTCACCAATGGGTCAGACATTGCATCGATTGCTTCAATTCTCTCAAATGAAAGGTCGTGGCTTTGCAAGTCTAGCGCTATTCGGTTCAAACGATCAGAGCGGCGAGCTAAATTTATTACGAAAACTTTCGTTTGTGGCATCGGTGCCTAATCTTTGCGTGTTGACTTGTGATTTGTGAGGGGTAGTTAGATTGTTGAACATAACTCAGTTTGCTGACAATAAACTGACAATCTTTGATAGTAAAATAAAATTGATTGATGAGGAAAGTTGTGACCAAGCCTAGCCCGCGCCTTCTTCTTTGCCGTCCGCAAGCTGGCTTAACTGACACGTTATGCCAAATCGGAAAATGCCTTCGTTATGCAGATAAATTTGGCCGTAAAATTGTGGTTGAAATGGATTTTCCTGGTGCTGTTCATTTTCGCGATGATTTCAGCATCTATTTTACATCGCATGATTCACGACTCATTTTGAGCAGCAAAGGCTTTAGGCCGCAGTTTGATAATCTGCAGGCCTTTCCTTCGAGTTTGTCTGGGCGGGTTAATAGTTATGTTGGGGTTTGGAAAAAAAAGTTTGAAAATATCGTCGATGCGGCAGATGACCAACTTCTGAGTTTTGATTTTAGGAAAAACTATACTCAGCCATTGTTAGTTCACCATGCAGCAGGTGGTGGAATGAGAAATGTTAAAGTTGCACTTCGGAGGCTTTCAGTCACCAAACTCATCCAAGACGAAGTGAGGTTACGCACAGCCCTCATCGGCGGCCCCTATACAAGTTTGCACATTCGCTACACCGACTATGTCACTGATTTTCAGGACCGACTTTTAGAGTTAAAGGAAAAAATTTCGGGACCTATATTTTTGGCTACGGACAATCGAAAGGCATTGGAGATCTGCCAGAAATTATTTGGAAAAAAGAGAGTGTTTAGTTTTGCAAAATTTCCTAAAGTCGATGGTCAACCAATCCATAGTGATATGAAAATGAATGCGAAGACGAGCAACGTAGATGCAATTTGTGATGTGATTATGCTGGCAACCGCCAAAACATATTATTTTTTCCCGCTTATAGCCACCCATAGAAAGTGGGTAAATTTTTCGAGCTTTTCTGAATTTGCACAAATGCTGCATTCAGATGAGCAATTATTAAAACACTTTTTAGGAGTACAAAAGTTTAGTGCAGTGGCAAGAGTGAAATTCAGATTTTTAAAATTCTGCCGTCAGGTTAAAGGTTCAATTTGGTCGCTCATGCCATCGCATCGCGGTTAATACGGACTTTTCAATATCTAAATAGCGCGGATTGAAACCCAGCACAGTCTTTGCTTTGCTGTTGTCAGCCACGAGCTGTGCCGGATCGCCAGCGCGGCGGGCAACATAGTTTACAGGTACGTCTCGATTAGAAGCGCGGCGCACGGCGGCGATTACATCTTTTACTGAATTGCCTTTGCCGGTTCCAAGATTGAAGGCATCACTATTGCCGCCATTTAATAAATAGTTCATCGCCTGCACATGGGCCGTGGCCAAATCCTCGACATGAACATAATCGCGGATGGCAGTTCCGTCTGGCGTTGGATAATCTGTGCCCATCACATCAATATGAGGAATGCGGCCCTGTGCTGCCATAATAATGCGAGGAATGAGATGCGGCTCAGGGTCGTGCATCTCGCCAATCTCACCTTCGGCATCAGCACCGCAAGCGTTAAAATAGCGCAATGCTACGGATTTCAAACCATGGGTTACATCAAAATCTTTGAGCAATTGCTCCACCATCAATTTGGAATGACCATAAGGATTGATGGGTTTTTGCGGACAGGATTCAGAAATAAAAGCCACATCCGGTTGGCCGTAAGTGGCGCAGGTGGAGGAGAATACGATTTTGTTCACACCGCCTGCCAACAGACATTCGATTAAATTCAAACTGCCCAAAACATTGTTGCGATAATAAAGGCCGGGGTTGGAAACGCTTTCGCCCACATAAGCAAAAGCAGCAAAGTGAATGCAGGCTAGTGGCTTATAGTGTGCCAGTGTTTCTTGCAGTTTTGCACTGTCATGCAAATCGCCCACAACTAAGGGACCAAACTTCACCAGCTCTTTAAATCCGCGTGAAAGATTATCATAGACAATGGGTTGGAAGCCCGCCTTTAGAATTGCTTTGGCCGTGTGGCTGCCAATATATCCTGCACCGCCAGTGATCAAAATGTTTTGCAAATGAAATGCTTTCGTACAAAGTGAATATGAGATTATAATCACCATAGCTCACTTTAATTTTGGTTGCACATAGGATTATAGACTGCCAATTGTGAAACAGAATTGTTAGTTGAGGCACAGTTGAAAGTTTTCTTAATCAATCTCGACCGAAGGCCAGATCGCCTTGCAGAAATGACTGAGCGGCTGAATGCGCTTGGGTTGGAGTTTGAGCGCATCAGTGCTTTCGATGGCAGCACACAGCCCAGTTTGCATTTGGTTGATTGGGTTAAGGCTACTATCTTTAATTTTTTTGTGGTGCCTTCTGCAGGTGTGATTGGCTGCTATCAAAGTCATAAATTTGTGTGGCAAAGAATTGTTGATGACCAAACAACACAAGCCTTAGTGCTTGAGGATGATGCCATGCCGGTTGATTGGGATCCGGTGGTTCTCAAAGTGGAGCTTGCTGATATTGGGATTGATTTGTTGCGCTTGGAAGCAACGGATTTCAGACATCCGATAGGGCAGGCGGACGAGATAAAATTGATTGGCCGCCAGCTGTGCAACATTCAAACTTCAGGTGCTGCAGCTTATGTGATCTCAGCCGGTGGTGCGCGAAAGTGTTTGTCACTGGGAAAATTTTGGTTTCCGGCTGATACTTATGATGTTGTTGGGCAGTTGACTGGATTAAAAAGCGCAGTTCTAATCCCAGCAATGTGGCATCAGTCTCAGAGTGTTTCGGATCTTCGTGATGGGCAAAATGATTCAAAATCGGACTTCGGCAAAGTGCTTCGCGTTGGCCGTGAATTTTTCTGGCGGGTGCGGCGGCCTTGGCTGCGGGCGGCGCGGAAATTGCTTGTTAACTTTGAAGTATGGCGAGTTCGCAATAAAGTGGTGGGCAAATGAAAATCTATCTCATCAATCTTGACCGCAGACCAGACCGCCTTGCAGAAATGACTGCGCGGCTGAATGCGCTTGGTTTGGAGTTTGAGCGTGTCAGCGCATTTGATGGAAAAAACAGTTCAATTTTTGCTCATGTTGCGTGGGTTAAGGCTTATATTTATCACCATATGAAACCCCCATCGCGAGGGTTAATTGGCTGTTTTCTTAGCCACCGAAAAGTTTGGCAAGACATGCAGACCAATCAAATCTCACAAGCGTTGGTTTTGGAAGATGATGCCAAAGTTGTTGATTGGGATGAAGCAATTTTACAAATAGTTCTTGCAGATTTTCAATTGGACTTGCTGCGTTTGCAGGCCACCAGTCCAACATCTTGGATTAACTATGGTTTTGATAATCAAGAACGAATTATATTAGACCGCAAAGCCGTGAGTGAAATGAGCTATGGCGCTGTGGCCTATTTGATCACCAATGAAGGGGCAAAAAAATGCCTTGGCGTTGAAAAAATTTGGTTCGCAGTTGATTGCTTTGATATTTGGGCGAGAGTGGTTGGCTTGAGAACAGCTGTATTGCGACCAGTTATTTTTGATCATTCTGCTGGTTTTTCGGATATTCAAAAGACCTTATCGCAAGAAGTAACTTCTACAAATTTGAACAGTTTTACTTACCGCTTTTTTGACCAACTGCTTGCGCGGAAATTTTTTAGACCACTGGTGAAGCTCGCTCGGAGAACTTTAATTGAGGCTCAGACTAAAGTAAAATGACTTTCTCAAGTTGAACATATGTTCATTCGCTTTATGTGGTTTGCCCCGAATACAGCGTTTTCAAAGAGTAAATACACATGATACTCTCATACACTAAATTTTATAAACTGATGTCTGATCCATTGGTTTTTGTGATCACAACGGGGTGGAGCTTTTCCTCTGGTATCTCTCTTTGCCTTAAGGAGGCTGGTGGCAGGCCGTGTCATGTGTTGGTGCAATGCTATTGGCATGGATCAATTCTGGTTGGCCCGGCCTTGGCTTTTAAACGCCAATCAGCTCAGCAGTATCCCAATTTAAAGCTCACCTATCTTTGCAACACTCCAGGTGATGTGAAGCTTTTTCAAGCAAAGGGCGTTGAGGCAGTTTACATTCATCAAAATGCATTTGTTGATGATCGCATTTTTAGAATTAACACTGTGGCAGAGAAAAAATTTGCGGCCATCCATATTGCAAATGTTCAGGCCCTTAAACGCCACGATCTAGCGGGAGGTATTTCAAACATTGCGGTGGTTACATACGACCCTTCTGAAGAGCAGAACTATTCTGAGCTCGACCATTATAAAAACTTAGGTTTTATAAATCGTTCAGAGGACGGAAGCATTCACCCGCTTTCTCGCGTTGAGGTGGCAAAAATCATTCAGCACTCAAATTCAGGATTGATATTGTCGAAGAAGGAGGGAGCAAATTTTGCATCTGCCGAATACTTGCTCTCTGGCATTCCAGTGGTGAGCACGCCTTCGATTGGTGGACGGGTTGAATTTTTCGATCCCCGCCACGTAAAGATTGTGGAACCAAATGCCGTTGCGGTGGAACAAGCTGTTGTGGAATGGGCACTTAATCCGCCACCAGCTGAAGAGGTTCGTGAATCGGTTTTGCAAAAATGCCGCGAGCACAGGCGAAGGCTGTTGGATTTTCTGGGCGAGATTAGCAAAAAGGATGTTTATGCTGATGTTGATGAAAACTACTGGTCTCCACTTTTTGTGGATAAGCTAACACTAGATGTGCCAGTTGGCCCTGAAGATATGATTGAGCTTTGGGCTCGTGAAAAATGGCAATGGCGGATTTACAAAAAAGTTCGCGCGTATTTTAAATGATTAGATCTGTGTCAAAATCTTGTGTGAATGAATATAGTTGGTTATTTCAACCTATCATTCGGCCTCACTTGAAAGCATTCTGCCAATTGGGGAGCTGCGCGGAGCTTCCATTGGATTGAACCCATTATATCTGATAATTGCATTATAGAGATGGATGCATTTTGTGCGGTGTGTAACCAGATCGACTAGTTGCAGGTTTGGATCAAATAAGAGTTCAACTGAATCGTAGTGCAGGGGGTAAAGAACATCAATTGGCGTTGCCTTTTCATAAACGCCAAATGATTTTGCCAAATAGGTCAAAGCGGTTGGACCAACGTCGCCCCATCTCTTTGAGGCGAGCGTGAGTTTTCCTGCATTTGGTTTCAACATTCGGGTCAAATGTTTTAATTTGAATTTTGTTTTTGGTTCCCACGGCCAGCGTTCGTGGCCTGTCAGTCGCAAGTTGCAGAGTGAATTTAGGAGCAGGCTGTTAGGTGGGATTGCTAACACTGCTGAGTTTACATTATGTCCAGTTTCTTTTCCAAAATAGTAGTCGGCCTTCTCAATTGGCTGCAAACAATAAACGTCACAATCTACATAGAGGTCTGCACCTTGTTGGAGCAATTCATAACGGAAAAT
Source organism: Hyphomicrobiales bacterium (assembly GCA_031385245.1). Lineage (GTDB taxonomy): Bacteria > Pseudomonadota > Alphaproteobacteria > Rhizobiales > Aestuariivirgaceae > Aestuariivirga. The sequence continues at coordinate 13,250 of JANNBH010000022.1, forward strand.
ATCCGCGAACACCGCGAAGCTACCGCTATCGCGGTGTGAAATGATTTCTTCTTTTGGAACTATTTTATTAGCGTCTTGAATTTGGATTCCTTTGGGCAAATCTGCTAAATTTTGATAGCAATGCAAAATGACTTCATGGCCGTTTTTGGAAAACGATTGAAGGCAAGCTGCTGCCAGTGGGCCAAGTCTATCACCTATCCATAGGGCGTGTACTTTAGGTAGCTTTGCAGAATGTGCCATTGTCGCTCCAAAAAATCATTTGGTAGTATCGATGGACATAGTGTTAAATTTGATTGGAAGTCTAGAGTTCCTGATTGTTTTGTCCAATCTTGCCATCCCCGCCCAATTCCCCTATAGGCCCCGTCAGCTCGGCGTCGTTCACCCCTGGAGGAAGGCCCTGCATTCATAAAAATCGGAGAATACTATGTCTAAAATCGTAAATATAAAGGCCGCTGCACGCGGTCGGGCCGGTAAGGGGGCCGCTCGCTCAGTACGTCGTGAGGGACTTGTTCCCGGCGTCGTTTATGGCGACAAAAAAGATCCCCAAATCATCTCGCTCAATTATAAAGATGTTGAGCCACATGTGAATACTGGCCGTTTTTTGGCCACGCGGGTTGATCTTTATGTTGATGGCGCCACCGTTCGCGCAATTCCGCGCGATATTCAGTTTGACCCGGTTAAAGACCGTATCGTTCATGTGGATTTCCTGCGTCTTGGCAAGGATTCACGCATTGCGGTGAATGTTCCGGTTCACTTTAAGAACCAAGAAGCTGCCCCCGGCATTAAGGCTGGTGGCGTTTTGAACATCGTTTCACATTATGTGAATCTCTATTGCCCAGCTGACTTCATTCCTGATGACATCACTGTTGATCTCACTGGTATGCAAGTGAACTCGTCGATCCATTTGTCCGGCATTAAATTGCCGGATCGTGTGACATCGGCTGCTCGTGATGACGTAACTCTTTGCGCTATCTCGGCTCAAACCAAGGAAGAAGCACCTGCTGAAGGCGCTCCAGTTGCTGGTGAAGTTCCTGCTTCCAACCAAAAAGCTCCTGATCCTAAAGCTGCCGCTGCTGCTGCACCCGCGAAGGGTGGCAAAGCTGCCGCTCCGGCCAAGGGTGCTGCTGCTCCTGCCGCCAAGGCTCCTGCTGCAAAGAAAAAATAATTTATTAAATTCAGAATTGAAAACGGCGGGCCAGCGATGGTCCGCCGTTCTTTATTGGAATTTAGCAATTGCTTGAAATAATTAAATTACGCGTCCCATGGAAAAACCACGGGCCAAATGTTTCTTCATAAAGATGATCAGGATAATGCCGGGGATAAGGCCCAGCACGCTGGCTGCGGCTAAGAGGGCATAATCTCCTGACAGCACACCACCTGCGCGTGTCATAATGGAGGCGATGGGTTTGGCCTTCACCACGGTTAGTGCATTGGCCAATAAAAATTCGATCCACGAAAACATGAAACAGAAAAATGCGGTGACAGCAATGCCGGGAGCTATTTGTGGCAATAATATGCGAATGAAATATTGTGGGAAGCTGTAACCATCCACCTTGGCAATATCATCCATTTCGCTTGGCACTGCTGCAATGAAACCTTCTAAAATCCAGATGGCCAAGGGCACATTGAAAAAGCAATGAGCCAAGGCCACAGCAATGTGAGTGTCGACAAGGTTAAGCCGCGAAAAAATTTCGACAAACGGAATAAACAAAATAGCGGGCGCCAACATGCGAAAAATCAACAAGCCTAAAAATAGGGATCGATCGCCAGCAAAACGATACCGCGCAAAAGCAAAAGCCGCAGGCACGGCAACGGTTACTGAAATCACCACGTTCAGCACCACATAAAGCGTGGCGTTCACATAGCCATTAACCCACGCTGGAGTGGTCAATATCATGGAGAAGTTTGCGAATGTGACGGTGTGAGGCCAGAAGGAAAGACCACCCAGAATCTCGGCGTTGGATTTTACGCTCATTAGCAACAGCCAATAAATAGGAGCGAACAAAAAACATACGAAGACCAATGGCGCAAATGAGAAGTTCTGTTTCATACTCTTCGTTCTTTTGGGATAATGAATTTGAAAAACAGGGCGGCAACCGCCAGCACGATTAAGAAATAAATCACCGACATGGCTCCCCCTTGACCAAGGTCGAACTGAATTGTGGCTGTTTGCACAAGCTCATGCGACAGGAAAGTGGTGGAAACGCCGGGGCCTCCGCGCGTTATGATATAGGCTTCGGTATAAATCATAAAGCTATCCATAAAGCGCAGTAAAATGGCGATGAGCAACACCAGGCGAAGCTTTGGCAATTGAATGTAACGAAAGACTTTCCATGCACTCGCACCATCGATTTGCGCTGCGCGATAATAGTCATGTGGAATGGCGCGAAGGCCTGCAAAGCACAGCAGCACAACAAGCCCAGTCCAATGCCACGCGTCCATTAAAATCAAAACGGACCATGTTATGAATGGGCTATTCATGTTTAGGGTGAGGCCAAGGGCCTGCGCTGTTTCAAACAAAAGGCCTGCATGGGGCAGGGTGAGCACTTTCCATAAATACCCCACCACAATGCTAGGTGTGAGTAAGGGAATTGTCATCAGGATAATATAGAATGATGACAGTGGCCCGGAAGCTGGCATCCGCAAAGCAATAAAAATGCCGAGCGGAATTTCAATCAGCAGGACTAAAATTGAAAACCCCAAGCTGCGGGCCAGTGCTCCAAAAAACTCTGGCGAGGTGAGCACAGCGCGATACCACGCGTCCCCTACCCAGATAAAACTGTTTCCTGCAAATGTGTCATGCACTGAATAATAAGCCACAAACATCATGGGCATAACACCACACAGCGCCATGATGATGAGGGCAGGTGCGAGATAAAAATAGGCTTTATTGCTTTGAATTCTACTAGCCAAAATTTTCTCGCTCGCTTGAATGCCGCGATGCTAGCGCCAGATTTTGATGTCCGCAATCATATTGCAGGCTTGCTCAAGCTCGCCGGCAATGTTCATGTTAAGCTCCGCGATAGACGTAAGCGATCAATACTCCAGCAATGATGAATTGTATGGCGGTGAATGCGGTTTCCAGTTTTATAAAATTTGTCACTGAATTCATTTTGTTTTTTGCTGCTACCGGAAGCACAAGAAATGACCAAGCCAGCACGCCAAAGATTGCGGCAAATTGCAGCGCACTTGAAAGCCATTGATCAGGTGCTGTGCTGAAAAATTTTGGATAGACCCACGCGAAGAACAAGCCTTGGATGATCATCGAGCTTAGGCCTAGCGGGATAATCACGTCATCACGGTAAATTCCGAGTGCGTCATATTTCGGCTTGAAGGTTTTTAAGTGCCAGAAATATCCAAGCGGAAATGTGGGCAAAACATAGGCAGCGACGGCTAACCAGAATTGTGTGTTCATTGTTTTCCTCCCAAATTCAACTCACGCCGAGAATACCAGAGCAAAATGATTGCGACAAGCAGTGGGGCAACAAACACCAAAACTGCATTACCAATGCCAAAATTTGCAGGCAAATTTGCACCCGAAATATAGGGCAGCAAATGCACAGCTAAGCCAGCCAACGAAGCTATGAAAACATAGATTGCTTCTTTCCGTTTGAGCAAAAGCAATATGCAGCCAATGGCTCCGCCGATAACTCCAAGGCCAAACGCAGCCGTAGCCCAGCCTGGCCTATTGGCTACAATGGTATGAAAAGGTTCAGGCATTGAAGCTAAATTATCAGCTTTCATTTGCATCATAAAGTTTAAGCTTCCGGCAAGGTTCCATATCAGTCCAAGGCCGCCAATGATCCAAAAGCTAATTCCTGTCTTTTGCATTGTCTTGTTCCCTAGCTCTTAGCTTGTTTCAGTTTCTGCTTTGCATTATAGCCAAAATAAATTCAAACGCTACTCTGAGGAGGCCTCATGTTTTTGTTTGTTGGTCTCGGCAATCCGGGCGCTAAATATGCTTCCAACCGTCATAACATTGGGTTCATGGCAGTTGATGTCATTGCGGCCGCCCATAAATTTTCGCCATGGAAGAAGAAATTTCAAGGCGAGATTTGCGACGGCACTTTAGCTGGCGAGAAAGTGCTCCTGCTTAAGCCGCAAACATTTATGAATGAATCTGGCCGCAGTGTTGGCGAGGCTGTTCGGTTTCATAATATTCCATTGACGAATGTTTTTGTATTTTACGATGAACTGGATTTGGAAGCAGGCAAGCTGCGCGTAAAGCTTGGTGGCGGGGCTGCGGGGCATAATGGCATTCGCTCGATCTCGTCACATATCACGCCCGAATTTAAGCGTGTGCGCCTCGGCATTGGCCACCCGGGTGATGCCCGCATGGTAACGCCGCATGTTCTCGGTGATTTTGCGAAGAGCGACCGCGAATGGTTGGTTGCATTGTTGGACGCAGTGGCAGATAACGCCGCCATGTTAATTGAAGGAACGGAAGCGAAGTTTCAAAGCCATGTGCATTTGAAAGTGAATGCGGCACCGACGAAGTGAAATCTTCACAGACTGTGAGTGGCGGCGAAAACTTCAGTCATACCAACATCGTCCCGTGTCGCTGGGCCCATGGTGGCCAAGAGCTGCTTTAGTTGATACTTTGCTTTCTTTTGCTGGCGGCTTTTATAATGCTCTTTCAGTTTTTGGGTCATATAATGTGGCTCGGCCTTTGGCGCAAAGGTGTGTGTAATTGGTATTGAAACAAATTGACCGGACGACGCATCAAAATCCATTTTCAATGCCTGTCCATGTAATTCTGAGTAACCCTTCATGGCAAACTCCCTTTTAAGTCTATTTCAATGAAACTACTTTTATCTTGCCGTCGGCGCTTCTGCGCTGAGCAGAATTGCGACCAAAGCTGATTGGCTGCGCGCACCAGTCCGATCAAACATGCGTTGCAAATGCGTGCGGACGGTATTGCTGCTGACCCCGAGTTTTTCTGCAGCGTGGGAAATATCATGGCCTTGCACAAGTAATTGAGCCAGTTGGGCTTGTGCCGTCGTTAAACCATAAATGCCTTGGGCAAGTGCAACGCGGCGACTGACCAATTGATCGTCATTAAATGAAACTAAAATCTTTCCATCTTCGACCAAGACCCAACAAAACTGGGGAGCAGCATCGTCACTTTCACCAAGTATTACGGCACGCGCGAGGCGATCAAGCGGTTCCAATGTCCAGTGTGTCCGGACCACGCCGCTTGCCCATTTAACGGCTTCCTGTAGACTCGTGTCGTGAACCCGGTTTCGGGCCCGTAGCTGGTTGCCACTAATGACCAAAAATTGATGATTGATGATCTGCTCGTGGGCATAACCATTCATCCAAAGCACGTGTCTGTCAGAATTTATTTCAATCAACGGCGCAGACACATGATCCACCGAGCACTGGATTACAATTATGCAAGCCATCTTCCATTGCCCTGCTATGCGATGAAATATTTTGAGCTCGTGCATTTTGCCACCCAACTCAAACTTGTCGTCGGCAGCGGTCTTGTTGCCGATTTGATCATAATTGACCCAGGCCATGTCACCAATCACAACGAGATTCATACGTTCGAAGTGTATGCGCGTTTCTGGTTGAATTTCGGGAAACTGCTCAATCAAGTGAATATAGTTGTCTTTTATTGCGTCCCAACCCTCAAAGACTTGCAGCCCGAGATTTGCCACATATGCGATGCGCCGCGCCTCCGGCGATTGAACCCAATGTTCCGCTAGCCCATCAATATCTTTACGCATGAAGGCGGCGGTCTCTGCTTTGATAACTGCGAGAATTGCGACTTTGTCATCTTCGGTCGTCATGACTTTTCCACTCGATCATTTAAAGGGAAACGAAACACAGTTTGATTTGGAGGTATATGAATCTGCTTAACAGGAAAAATTGAAGGGCACGTAATCCATTTGGATGACAAATTGTTTTTTTGTCTTTGAGCTTTGGAAGTCATTCTCAGAAATGAGGGTTCCCAAGCCCCTATTTTCCGCCTATCAGGGCGCGAAATGAATTTGTTTTCGGAGAATTTGCATGGGTTTTAAATGTGGCATTGTGGGTTTGCCGAATGTTGGAAAATCGACATTGTTCAATGCGCTCACGCAAACTTCGGCGGCGCAGGCGGCGAATTATCCGTTTTGCACCATTGAACCCAATGTGGGCGATGTGGGCGTGCCTGATCCGCGCCTTGATATTCTCGCTGCAATTGCGGGCAGCCAACAAATTATTCCAACACGTTTAACTTTCGTTGATATCGCTGGCCTTGTGAAGGGCGCTTCCAAGGGCGAAGGTTTGGGCAATCAGTTTCTCGCCAACATCCGCGAGACTGATGCTATCGCGCATGTTGTGCGCTGCTTTGAAGATGGCGACATTACCCATGTGGAAGGGAAAATTGATCCGGTTGCCGATATTGAAACCATCGAAACCGAATTGATGTTGGCGGATATGGACAGCTTGGAAAAGCGCGTGGTCAGCATTGAAAAAAAGGGCAAGCAAGGCGACAAGGAAGCCAAGGAAATGGCTGACCTGATGAACCGCGCGCTGGTGCTTTTGCGTGAAGGAAAGCCTGCCCGCCTGGTTGAGCGCACGTCTGAAGAAGAAAAAATGTTTCGTGGGCTTGGGCTATTGTCGTCAAAGCCCGTGCTTTATGTTTGCAACGTGGAAGAGGGTGCTGCTGACAAGGGCAATGAATTTTCAGAGCGCGTCTATGCGCGGGCCAAACTGGAAAATGCGGTTGCTGTTGTCGTGTCGGCCAAGATTGAAAGCGAAATCGCGGTTTTACAGCTAGCTGACCAGAAGGATTATCTTGATGCTGTTGGTCTGGAAGAGCCGGGCCTGAATCGTG
>JANNBH010000050.1:0-7853 GCA_031385245.1 Hyphomicrobiales bacterium
TCAGTTCGATTATTTGCTGCGCGTGGCGGCAGCTGACTCAACTGATTACGAACGCGTTCACCGCACCAAACTTTCCAGGCTTCCCGGCATTCAGCGCATCCAATCATCTTTGGCCTTACGCACCGTTAAGCCTTGGAGTGGCTTCCCCGTGATATAATTAACTGGACCAACCATAGGTCCAATGCTATCTCATTTATATGCGCGACTGGCTTATCCATATCAAACGTGGGGAATATGCTTCCCTGCAATCTCAAATCCGTGAGGCTCTGGTGTCTGCGATTCTTGATCGCAAGCTCGACCGTTCCGAGCCCATTCCCTCCACCCGCAAAATGGCAAAAACCCTTGGTGTGTCACGCAACACTGTGGTGCTGGCCTATCAAGGTCTGCTTGATGATGGTTATCTTTTGGCCAAGGAGCGTTCGGGCTATTATGTTTCTGATAAGGCGATTGAAGACAGTGTAGCCAAACCGATTATTTCCGCAAACAAATCGCAGCGTTCCAACAGTGGCTTGGATTGGGCTGTCCGCGTGAAGCAACGCCCAACTTTGCAAGAAAATTCGGTAAAGCCATTAGACTGGCAAGATTACACCTATCCTTTCATTTATGGCCAGGTGGACCACTCGCTTTTCCCGCTCGCGGAATGGCGCGATTGCACGCGGCAGGCATTGGGCAAAAAATGGTTTGGCGCGTGGACCAATGATACATCTGCATTGGATGATCCTTTGCTGGTCGAACAAATCCGCCGTCGCATTCTGCCGCGCCGTGGCATCATGGCCAGCGATGATGAAATTCTTGTCACCATGGGCGCACAAAACGCTTTGTTCATTCTCACCAGTTTGCTCTGCGATAAATCTACGCGCATCGCCATGGAAGAGCCCGGCTACACTGATATGCGGAACATTTTTGAACTGGCCAGCGATAATGTGCGGTTGGTTCCAGTTGATGAAAAAGGCTTGGTGCCAAGCGCTGCCTTGGATGGGTCCAACATTGTTTATGCAACGCCCAGCCACCAATTTCCAACCACTGTAACTATGCCATTAGAACGGCGCATGGCCCTTCTTAAAAAAGCATCAGACGAAAATTTCATTGTCATCGAAGATGATTATGAATTCGAAACCAATTACGTCAACGAACCGTGTCCAGCATTGAAATCTCTCGATGATGAGGGCCGCGTGATTTACATTGGCTCATTGTCTAAAACCTTGTTCCCGGGATTGCGGCTCGGATTCATGGTGGCTCCCAAAGCTTTGATCGCCGAAGCCCGTGCCCTGCGCCGGCTGATGGTGCGCCACCCACCAACCAACAATCAACGCACCGCTGCCTTGTTTCTATCACTAGGCCATCACGACACGTTAATTCGCCGTTTGCATAAAGCGTATCGCACGCGCTGGGAAGTGATGGGCAAAGCATTGGAAACCCATTTCCCCAGTTCATCGCGCATACCCTCTTTCGGGGGCACCAGTTTTTGGGTGAAGGGGCCAGCCAAATTGGATACTGAAATTCTGGCTAAAGCTGCCGCTGAAAAAAGCATTTTGATTGAACCAGGCCGCGTGAATTTTGGTGTCAGCCCACAACCAAAAAATTATTTCCGCCTCGCATTCTCATCCATTGATGAAAAGAAAATTGAGCCTGGTGTGAAGCTGCTTGCAGAAATTATGAAGAACCTGCCGTGATCACAAGGCAACAACATAAGTTGAAGGCAATTGCTTTCATCACATTGGCAGTGGGCCTTGCCACGTCGCAAGATGCCATTGTAAAATTTCTATCAGGAACTTTTCCGGCTTATGAAATCATGGCTTTTCGAGGACTGATGGCCATTCCATTTTTGTCTTTTTGGCAGGCGCGAGGTGTGGGCTTCAAAGCCATGAACACGCCGCTGCTCGGTCTTGTTTTTTTGCGGTCTCTTATTTTATGCAGCGCCTATTTCGCATTCATCTTGGCAATTGCAGTGATGCCTTTGGCCAATGCTGTGGCCATATATTTCACCATGCCATTTTTCATGGCGGCGATGGTGGGAAAAGGCTTGGGAGAAAAAGTTCCGCTCTATCGCTGGCTTGCTATCGCTGTTGGTTTTATAGGCGTGGTGATCACGTTGCGCCCCGGCATATCAACATTTCAGCCCGCATCGCTCCTCGCACTATATTCCGCATTTGGGTATGCCGTGGGCCAAATGATGTCACGGCACATTTCGCAAACCGTATCGCCAATTGTGATTTCAAACTGGCAGAATCTATTTTATATTTTTGCGGCAATTATCATCGGTGCGGGTGTCTATGTCACGGGCTATGCGGGCACGGACGCAATGCCATCGCTTACTAAAACTTTCCAATGGCCCGCCAGTTCGCATATCCTAACTTTAGTGATGCTTGGCATTTTTTCTGCCATCAGCGCCACGTCTTTCATCAGTGCCTATCAAAATGCCGAAGCCAATTTTGTGGCACCCTTTGAATATACCGCAATGATCTGGGCGGTTCTGTTCGGAATTTTCGTGTTTAATGATTTCCCTGATTTTTACACATGGGTGGGGGCCGCAGTGGTGATCGGCGCTGGTCTGTTCATGCTGGCTATAGACCACAGCCGCACCCGCACACTGGCACCTGTGCCAAACTAACTCTGGGCTATGGCGCAATGCCAAGACTGGGTTAAGGTGCAGCATGGCCCAACCGCAAATCAACACGTCTCCTAAAAACTGGGACGAGATTAAAACCACCACATGTTATATGTGTGCGTGCCGTTGCGGCATCAAAGTTCATCTCAAAGATGGCAGGGTGACTTACATTGATGGCAACCGCGACCACCCCGTCAACAAGGGTATTATTTGCGGCAAGGGGGCAGCTGGCATCAAACAGCATTATTCGCCAGCACGATTGTCAAAGCCCTTAATCCGAGTGGGTGAGCGTGGCTCTGGTGAGTTCCGCGAAATTGAATGGGAAGAAGCCTTACGCACCGCAACGCTGTGGCTTTCCGAAACGCGCAACACCAATCCAGCAAAACTAGCATTCTTCACCGGCCGCGATCAAAGCCAAGGTTTAACAGGCTGGTGGGCCTCGCAATTCGGCACGCCTAATTATGCGGCCCATGGCGGTTTTTGTTCGGTTAACATGGCAGCCGCAGGGCTTTATACTTACGGCGGTTCCTTCTGGGAATTTGGTGAACCCGATTGGAAGCACACCAAATACTTTTTACTGTTTGGCGTGGCTGAAGATCATGGTTCCAACCCGATCAAAGCTGGCCTTGGAAAATTAAAAGCCCGCGGCACCAAAATTGTTTCCATCAATCCGGTGAAAACTGGATACTCGGCAATCGCCGATGAGTGGATCGGCATTCGCCCGGGCACCGATGGATTATTTGTCTCTGCCCTCATCCACGAATTACTGCACGCGCAAAAAATTGACGGTGATTATTTAGCCCGCTACACAAATTCATCTTGGCTGGTGATCGAAAATAAAGGTGGGCCGGATGATGGCTTGATCGCCCGCAATGCCGCTGGCAATCCACTGGTCTGGGATCATCACATCAACCGCGCTGTGGTGGCCAACACCTCGGACGCTACGCCAAAACTGATGGGCCGCTTCGTGTTGGATGATGGCCGCAAAGTTGTAACCTCCTTCACGCTGATTGCTGAACGGTTCACGGCGGAAGAGTATTCGCCTGACGGTGTTGCCGAACGTTGCGGCGTGAAAGCCGAAACCATTCGCCGCATCGCATCGGAACTTGCCCACACAGCTTTTGAAGACACAGTAGAGCTTGATATTCCGTGGACGGATTATCAGGGCAGGCGGCACGAAAAAACCATTGGCCGCCCCGTGGCCATGCACGCCATGCGTGGCATCAGCGCTCACGCCAATGGCTTTCACACCTGCCGCACCATTCACATACTTCAGATTATGCTTGGCACCATCGATGTGCCAGGCGGCTCGCGTTATAAACCGCCATTTCCAAAATCCATTCCGCCCAATGTGAAACCCGCTGGCAGAGTGGGGCAGGTGAGACCTAACACGCCGCTGCCCGGTCCGCCACTTGGCTTCATCACCAGCCCTGAAGACTTGTTGGTGGATGAGAACGGAACCCCGCAGCGCATCGACAAAGCCTATTCATGGGATGCGCCATTATCAGCGCACGGCATGATGCACATGGTCATCAACAATGCCGCCAAGGATGATCCCTACAATATCGACGTGCTGTTTATGTATATGGCCAATATGAGCTGGAATTCCGCCATGAATGTGCCTGATACAATTAAAGCGCTTACAAGTAAGCGCACTGATGGCGAATATGTGATTCCGAAAATCATCTACTCCGACGCCTATGCCTCCGAGATGGTGCATTACGCCGATCTCATTTTGCCAGACACCACCTATCTGGAGCGCTGGGATTGCATCTCAATGCTGGACCGCCCGATTTCCGAGGCCGATGGCCCTGCCGATTCCATTCGCCAACCCGTTGTAGAGCCAGACCGTGACGTGCGGGCCTTCCAAACTGTGTTGCTCGATCTCGGTGCGCGCCTCGGCCTGCCCGGCATGACCAATGCAGAAGGCAAACCGCGTTACCCCGGTGGCTACCCTGATTACATAGTGAATCATGAGCGCGCCCCCGGTCTCGGCCCGCTTGCGGGTTTCCGTGGTAAGGATGGCAAAGCAGCAGGGCGGGGTGCCGTGAACCCCAATCAGCTCCAAGCCTATATCGACAATGGCTCGTATTGGTTTCAAGAACTGCCCGACAACATGAAATACTATCGCCATGTGAATTGGGATTATTTAGATTGGGCCACCTTCTTCGGCTTCCTGCCGCGCCCCGAACCGATCATTCATCATGTCTATTCCGAGACTTTGCAAAAGTTTCGTTTGTCGGCGCGTGGCCATGGCAAAGTGCAACCGCCGGATCAACATAAAATTCGTATTGCAACTTATTTCGATCCGATTCCATTTTGGTATGCGCCGTTTGAAGGCAGCATGATTGATGAGACTGAATTCCCCATGCACGCCATCACCCAGCGCCCCATGGCCATGTATCATTCTTGGGGTTCGCAAAATTCGTGGCTGCGACAGATCTTGGGTCGCAACTGGCTATATTTAAACAAAAATCGCGCAGCCAAGCTTGGCATTGCAGAAGGTGATTGGGTGGATGTGATCTCGCATCATGGCCGCATTAAAGGCCAAGCGAAATTATTAGATGGCCAGAACGAAGATACAGTGTGGACGTGGAATGCGATTGGCAAACGGGCAGGGGCTTGGGGCCTTTCTCCCGATGCGCCGGAAGCTAAAAAAGGATTCTTGCTCAACCACTTAATCAGCGATCTTCTCCCAGAACGTGAAGGTGGATATCGTTATTCAAACAGCGATCCCATCACCGGGCAAGCCGCTTGGTATGATCTTAGGGTGCGGATTGAGAAGAGTGCGGATCAGACTGCTGAGAGTGCGCCACAGTTTAAAAGTTTCAAAAAATTGAAGAGGGCGAAATGACATCACTACCGCTAAATCCCTCCACAAAAAAATTAGGCCTCGTCATCGACCTCGACACTTGCGTAGGCTGCCAAGCTTGCGCCACGTCTTGCAAAGAATGGAACGCGCAAGGAGACTCTGGCCCCCTCACTGATACTGATCCTCATGGTGCTGATCCATCTGGCCCATGGTTCAACCGCATTCATGGTTATGAAGTGAAAGAGCAGGGGCGGGATGACTCTCGCATCGTCAACTTCCCGCGCTCGTGCCTGCATTGCGAAGAACCGGCTTGCGTCACCGTTTGCCCCACAGGTGCATCCTATAAACGTGCTGAGGATGGCATCGTGCTGATCAACCCAGACACCTGCATAGGCTGCAAGCTCTGCTCTTGGGCGTGTCCCTATGGTGCTCGTGAATATGATTACATGCAAGGTGTCATGAAGAAATGCACTCTCTGTGTGGACCGCATTTACAACACCAATTTAGAACCCGAAGACCAAGTGCCAGCCTGTGTGAAAGCTTGTCCCACAGGAGCGCGGCACTTCGGCGATCTTGGAGATGAAAATTCTGATGTGTCACTGTTGGTTAAAGAACGCGGTGGTTATGATTTGCTGCCGGAACTTGGCTATAAACCCACTAACAAATATCTCCCACCCAGAGCGCGGCGCGAAACCAAACAGGCCCATATTGAAGCTCTGCCAAAATCCAACGGCTCACCCATGGAGAAGTTATTCTTGTGGGCGGATAAGTTGTTGAACAAAGGCAGTGGATCAGTGGCAAGTGGTGAAGATAATTCTGGGAAGTTGGAAGGATAATGATCTTATCCTCTCACCCAAAACGCCGTCATTCCCGCGAAAGCGGGAACCCAGCTAGTTACGACCTCGCCTCTCTAAAGCTGGGTTCCTGCTTTCGCAGGAATGACGATTTATTTTTATGGGCTGTTAAATGAACCCAGCCTATTCCGTCATCCTCTTCACCACAGCTTCCGGCGCTGGCTATGGCTTACTCTCAATGCTCAGTCTCGCCGGCGCTAATCATGGCCGGGCCTCCACGCCAGCTTTCGCATTCTCATCTCTCGCCATTGCTCTTGCTCTCATCACCATTGGCCTGCTCTCATCTACCTTGCATCTTGGGCGGCCTGAACGGGCGTGGCGGGCTTTTTCGCAATGGCGTTCATCATGGCTCAGTCGCGAAGGTGTGGCGGCCATCATCACTTATCCGCTGGCCTTAGCATTCGGCGCGTGCTGGTCAGGCATTATTGACCTCCCGCATCTTATTGCGCCGCTGGGTTATGCCACGGCCTTGACGTGCTGGATCACTGTGTTCTGCACGGCGAAAATATACTCCACCTTGAAAACCATCCGCGCCTGGCACCAGCCTCTCACCATTCCGGTATATTTATTTTTCTCCGCTGCCACTGGCTCAGTCTGGCTGATGGCCATTGCTTATGTGTTTGGCCGTTTCGCTCCGGCGCAATCATTTCTGGCAATGGTGGCATTGCTCGTGCTCATCGTGCTCAAATTTATCTATTGGCGGCGTTTGGAAAAAGACCCGCGCACGCACACCATGGCGCAAGCCACTGGCCTTGGCGAAGGTGTTAGGCAATGGGAAGTGCCACACACTTCAACAAACTTTATTATGAAAGAAATGGGCTATGTGGTGGCAAGGCGCAATGGCCAGAAGCTTCGTATTTTAACGCTTGGCCTTTTGGATGTGGCCTTTGTGCTGATTGTGTTGAGTCCGCGTTGGCCGTGGCTGTCTTTGCCCGCAGTGCCCATAATCATGGCCGCAGCATGGGTGGAACGGTGGTTGTTTTTCGCCCAAGCCGAGCATGTGGTGGGTCTGTTTTATGGCAAAGAAAACGCCTAAGCTTGGGCTTGCACAGCTACAAAAAACCATATAAAGATTTCTTTATATAGTTTTTGAGGACCAGATTATGCCAAGCCTTTCATTCACCGAAGCACTGAACACAAAACCTTGGCTGCTGGCCGATGGGGCCACGGGCACCAATTATTTTCAAATGGGTTTGATGAGCGGTGATGCGCCAGAAATGTGGAACTTTGAGCACCCAGATAAAGTGCGCTCATTGCACAAACAGTTCATCGAAGCTGGTGCTGATATCATTCTCACCAACACCTTCGGCGGCAATCGCCACCGTTTGAAATTGCATGAGGCCCACGACAAAGTGCGCGACGTGAACATCGCCGCCGCCAAAAATGCCCGCGCCGAAGCCGATGCATTTTCCGCCCGCACCATTTATGTGGCAGGCTCCATGGGGCCCACTGGCGAAATCTATCAGCCCGTCGGCACCTTTGCTTATGAAGACGGCGTTGCAGCTTTCAAAGAACAAGCACTGGCTTTGAAAGAAGGCGGCGTTGACGTGCTGTGGATTGAAACCATGTCGGGTGAAGA
>JANNBH010000054.1:0-35329 GCA_031385245.1 Hyphomicrobiales bacterium
CATGGGGCCCACTGGCGAAATCTATCAGCCCGTCGGCACCTTTGCTTATGAAGACGGCGTTGCAGCTTTCAAAGAACAAGCACTGGCTTTGAAAGAAGGCGGCGTTGACGTGCTGTGGATTGAAACCATGTCGGGTGAAGAAGAACTTCGCGCCGCCGTTGAAGGTGCAGCCTTTGCTGGCCTTCCGATTGTGACCACCATGAGCTTCGATACCAACGGCCGCACCATGATGGGCATTACGCCAACTGCTTTCGGCACACTCGCCTCATCGCTTTCAACCCAACCGATTGCCATCGGTGCAAATTGCGGCGTGGGTGCATCGGAATTGATAGCCACCGTCATGGGCATCACCGCTGCAAGGCCAGATGCGTTTGTGGTGGCCAAAGGAAATTGCGGCGTTCCGCAATATCATGATGGCCACATTCATTACACTGGTACGCCAGAGCTGATGGCCGATTATGCCCGCATCGCATTAGACTCCGGAGCAAAAATCATCGGCGGCTGCTGTGGCACCAGCCCAGAGCATCTGGCCTCCATGCGCCAAGCCTTAGAAGCGCACACCAAAGGTGCAAGACCTAATATTGAAACAGTGGAAGCCAAACTAGGCACAGTTTCCGCACTGGCCAAAGGCATTGATCAAGCCGCAGAAGGTGCGGCGAGAAGAGAACGCAGACGAAGTTAGTTGCTATGCTTCGAGGCTCTACGCTACGCTCCGAGCACCTCAGCATGAGGAGTTCTAGTATCCCTCACCCTGAGGAGCTTACGCAGTAAGCCTCGAAGGGCTGGCTGTCCCAAACTCATACAAACGCCTCTATTACTTTCGGCCAAGCCAGTTCGCACCAAAAAAATTAGCTGAGCAAAACGAGCTAAAATCCTATTGTCTGAATATTTTAACCATGTTAGCCTTCGACTCAGCGGGGGCTTATTTGGGTTTTGGGGTTGGGCGTGAAATATTCTATTAGCGCATTGATTTTAGCGAGCACCGCACTTGTGTTCAGTTCTGCTGCTATGGCGGAGACTGTCACATTTACAAATTCCACTCCCCTCCCAATTCCTGATAACGCTGCAGCTGTTTTATCTACTTTAAATGTTGCCGGTGTTGGCGTCGTAACTGATGTAGACGTATCATTGACCTTCAATCCCCAACACACTTTTGCTGGTGATCTTGACATCTTTCTTACAAGTCCTGCACTCACCACACCGCTCTTCACGAGAATTGATAGAGTCGGAGACGTTGGTTTCCCAGACGGTAATAATTTGAATGGAACCTATATTCTGGATGATGCATCGACTGTTGTCCTTGGAAGTTTGGTCGCATCTGGTTTGATTACGCAAGGAACATATGCGCCCGAAGTTGATGGCTCATTAGACGCGCTGAATGGATTGAATCCGAACGGGTTATGGACTCTGTCAATCGACGATCAAGCTCCTGGTGACTCCGGTACACTTTCTTCATGGTCGCTAATCATAACTTATGCTGCAGTTGACCAAGCCATTCTCGGCCCAACAATTCCTGCAATCATTTCAGGTGACGTATCATCTCTCGTCGGCACCTTCGCTGACCGTGCCAATGCCCGCTATGCTGGTGGCATCGAACCAGCTGCCGATGTAACTAACCCCTATTTACCCGGTGGAACCGGAGGCCTGTGGATGCGCCTTGGCGGTGCCAAGGCCGATGGTTCAGGTGATATTGTAAATCTATTCACACCAGCCGTTGCAAATTACGACAAAGACCAATGGTTTGGTCAAGTTGGTCTAAGCCATGTGCTCTATGATAATGGCGACAAGAAATGGGTAGGCTCACTCTTTGGCCAATATTCCCAAAGCGGTGCCAACGTAGCAGATGGTTCTGGTCCTGTCGGCTCGGTTGATAGCGCAGGCTACGGTGTTGGTTATTCATCTACATGGCTGTTTGATTCAGGCTTTTATGCAGATAGCCTGAGCATGGCGCAGTGGCAGGATATCGATGTGGCAACGGCAGCTGGCTCAACTGGTGCAACAACATCGCGAACTCTTGCAAGCTCTATCGAAGCTGGAATGCATTTTGATCTCGGCAATGGCGTAAGTTTAACGCCACAAGTGCAGGGTATTTATCAGAGAGTTGACATTGAAGGCTTCACAGACTCCGCCAGCACAACTTATGCATTTGCTGATAACAACAGCCTTGTTGGTCGTGCGGGCCTTGGTTTGACCTATGCTTCAACCGATGCTTCAAGTTCTCACCGCACCCAAGCTGGCATCACAGCAAGCGTGCTCAATCAATTCATGGATGGCGGCGCCACTACAATCAACGGTACGGACCTTAGTTTAAGTGGCGTTGACCAAGCATCGTGGATGATCGCGGGAAATGTGAATTTCACGCCTGTCAGCACGGGCTTCGGCGTGGGGCTTAACGCGAGCTATCGTGACGCAATCGGCAGCGATGGCGAAAGTGCATTTGCTGGCGACGTGACAGCAAGTTGGCGTTGGTAATAGGCGTTCTTAAACAAACGCCTCCACCACTTTTGGCCTGCCCAGCATGAAGCATTCACACACCAATTGCAGCGGTGTGACATCAGTGGCAGATTGACCCGACTTCAACAGTTCAGCAAAGCGCGCATAGATCATTTCATATTCTTCCATGGGCGCTTCCATGATGGTTTTACCGTTCACGATTAAAACCGTGCCACCTTTTTTCAAGAACAGGCTTATGCCATCCGCCGTGGCGATTTCAATTTCCCACGTCTGCTCGCCGGTTTGCCGCCAATCGAAATCCGCACTCATATCGGCCTTGCGGCCATCAGCATGTTTGAATTTAATCTGTGCTGCAATCGGCGTGGCTTTATTTGAAGGCACTTCAATTACAGCACTTTCGACATAAATCGGCTGCGGCATAATTTTGGTGACGATGGAAAGCGCGTTAATGCCGGGGTCAAACACGCCAAAGCCACCAGGTTCCCAAATCCATTCTTGGTTGGGGTGCCAGCGCCTCACATCTTCGCGCCATGTGACTTTCAGCATTGAAATATCCTTGCCCGAAAGCAAACGCTTGGCTTCATCCACCGCTTGATTATAGCGTGAATGCCAAGTGGCATAAAGCACGCAGCCTTTGGCTTTGGCATAATCGATCATTGCAAACATTTCGCCCAGAGTTGGTGTCGGCGGCTTTTCAATCAGCACTTGATAACCAGCATCCAGAGCCTGCATCGCCATGCCTAAACGCACCGATGGTGGGGTGCATAGAGCCACTGCATCAATTGAGATTTTACTTGCGATCAACTCTTCAAGTGATTCAAAACTTGGCAGATTTTCCAATTTTGAATTACGGCTCACACCTGCCACCAATTCGAAATCTTTGTTTTTAGCTATGCAAGGTAAATGCTGATCATGTGCGATTTTTCCAAGACCAACCACCGCAATTTTGAAAACCATTTTATTCCCTTATGCCAATGAGCGGGTGAGTGAACCTAAAAGCTGGTCCACTTCCGCCGCCGTATTATAATGCGCCAACCCAACCCGCAACACGCCACCCTTGTCAGCAAGGACCATGCGCTTGATGGGCTCTAAAGCATAATTATGCCCTGACCACACGAAGATATTTTCGCGCGCAAAATGCTTCGCCAGCTTTTCAGGGTGAACTCCGTCAATCGTGAATGAAACTGTGGGCACGCGCCGGTGCATCGCATTGGCCGATGTTACACCATGAATGGTAAGCCCTTTCACACCGCGCAAGCCAGCAATCAACCGCGCCGTAATTCCATGTTCATAAGCCACCATCACATCCCATGCAGATTTCAACTTAGCTGCCCGCGTGGTGCCGCTGCCAAACTGCTCAAGATATTCAATCGCCCCCAAACACCCAGCCATGGCTTCATGGCTCAGCGTGCCTGTTTCAAATTTATGCGGCAGCTCTTCGCCAACCGCCCGCACCTTATACCCAAAGGTCTGTTGCAAGAGTTCACGCCGCCCCCATAAAATTCCCATATGTGGTCCAAACCATTTATAGGCAGAAGACACCACAACATCCGCCCCTAACGCCTGCACATCAATGGAATAATGCGGCGCATATTGCACGGCATCGAGATAAACAATGGCTCCAACAGATTTTGCTTCACGCGCAAATGCAGTCACATCATGCACAGTGCCGGTGCAGTTTGATGCCATGCCCATGGCCAGCAATTTGGTTTTGCTGCTCAACACTTTAGTTAATGCATCGGCTGGAAATTCATAAGTCTCTAGGTCAAATTCCATCCACCTAACCACAAGGCCCAAGTCATCAGCCAGCAACAACCAGGGCGCCACATTGGCATCATGGTCCATGCTGCTCAAAACAATTTCATCACCTGCTTTGAAATGTTTGCCCAAGCAGCGCGAAAAATGCAGCGTTAGCGTTGTCATGTTTTGCCCGAACACAATTTCTTCAGGCGATGCCGCATTATAAAAATCAGCGCAAGCCTGATGGGCCTCATCCACAAGTTCGCTTGCGGCCACTGTTGTGGAAAAATAACCACCAAGATTAGCATTTTTGTGAATCAAGCACTCCACAGTGTGGTCAATCACCTGTTGTGGCACTTGCGTTCCAGCCGGATTGTCAAAATAAATCCGGTCGCGACCAGCATCTTGTAATGCCAAGGCCGGAAACTGTTTACGCACCGCTTCAATTGGGAATGTGGAGTTCAATTTAGAGGTTCCTTATTTTCACCATGCATAGCGGGCATTTACGCTTGTCTCAACCGTCGGTTTCGGGCAAGTGCATGTCGTGTGGTGGCAGAGTTTTTTAACCACCTAAGCCTATCTTAGACCCACATTAACCAGTTCCTTGGAGTGCCCCATGAGCGACACCGGCGATCTTGATCTGAACAGCTTGAACGATGAAGAGCTCGTGCAGCAAATCCATGATGATCTTTATGATGGCTTGAAGGAAGAAGTGGAGGAGGGTGTTCACATTCTTCTGGGCCGCAACTGGACCCCTTATAGAACTTTGACCGAAGGCTTGGTTGAGGGAATGCGAATTGTGGGCATTGATTTCCGTGATGGCATTTTGTTTGTGCCCGAAGTTTTGCTCGCCGCCAATTCCATGAAAGCGGGCATGGCCATTTTGCGGCCACTGTTGATTGCCACAGGCGCACCGCGCTTGGGCAAAATGGTGATCGGCACCGTGAAGGGCGACATTCACGATATTGGTAAGAACCTGGTTGGCATGATGATGGAAGGTGCTGGCTTTGAAGTGATCAACCTTGGCATCAACAATCCAGTTGAGAATTATTTAAAAGCCATTGAAGAACACGAGCCAGATATCATTGGCATGTCGGCTCTTCTCACAACCACGATGCCCTATATGAAAGTGGTGATTGATACCATGAAAGAAAAAGGCATCCGCGATGATTACATCGTGTTGGTTGGCGGTGCGCCTTTGAATGAAGAGTTTGCCAAAGCAGTGGGTGCTGATGCTTATTGCCGCGATGCTGCTGTGGCCGTGGAAACCGCCAAGAGCTTCATGGCCCGCAAGCATAATCAGATGGCGCAAGCCTAATAAAAAAAGGCGCTGAAACCCAGCGCCTTAATTATTTCGCCATTAGCAAAACTTATTTGCCGAGCGCTGTGCCAATGGTTGCAAACTTGGTTGTGAGACCAGTTTTAATGCTTGGCATGGCGGCGATCAGGCAAACTGACATAGCAGCAGCAATCAAACCATATTCAATGGCTGTAGCGCCTGATTCATCTTTAAGAAACGTGTTCATTAAAACTCTCTCCAAATTTTTTTACAGTATTTTCTTAGAACCATCCAGCACGGTGGCACCTGCAACTTAATGCAACTTACAATGCACTTGTTAATGAGGGTTGAAATTGGAGCAACCAATTGAACTTAACTAGATTATTTGCTGTTCTCTTGGGGCTGTGGTTAAGAAATTACAACCAAAAGACGAGTGCTGCAAAACAAAAAAGGCGCTGGTAAACAGCGCCTTTCTTTTAGCTCGGAAGCGAAAATTACTTGCCGAGAGCTGTGCCGATTGTGGCAAACTTCGTGGTCAAGTTAGTTGTAATTGAAGGCATGGCAGCCAACAAAGCAACAGACATAGCAGCAGCGATCAGGCCGTATTCGATTGCAGTTGCGCCAGATTCATCTTTAAGAAACTTGTTCATTTTAATTCTCCAATTGTTACTAACAGCACACATCCCACCAGACTTTAATTATGCATCGGTGCCAGAGGGTATGAATTGAAAATAGCTGAGACTCCTTAAAGAGACCTAAAATTTGTAAACGCAATTCTATGTAACTCAAGTTCTTTGCGAGCAATTTTTACCGTGGTTAAGAAATTATAAACAAAGACCTAAAAAATTGGCAACAAAAAAGGCGCTGGTGAACAGCGCCTTTTTAATCTCTTTCGAGTTGGTAAATTACTTACCGATGGCAGCGCCGATTGTGGCAAACTTGCTTGTCAAGTTTGTTGTGATCGATGGCATTGCAGCAAGCAAAGCAACTGACATAGCAGCAGCGATCAGGCCGTATTCAATTGCAGTTGCGCCGGATTCGTCTTTAAGGAACTTGTTCATGTAATCTCTCCAGAAAATGTTGTTAACAGCACCTATCCCATGGGCCTTGCCAAACGCTTGGTTGCCAGTGGATATGTGGTCAATCTATCTGAGACATGTTAATTAGGTTTGACTTCGATGTTTCCAATTTTAGCAATTCTCAAAAATGCGGATGAGTTTTGCATATATAGTAAACAAAAATAAAACGAGCTGATAAATGCCCACACAACTTGATCTCGCTCCAGCCGATAATTTTGCCTTCACTGCGGGTGCTGGTGAAGTGTTGCTGCTGGCCTGTGGGGCCTTGGCACGCGAGATCATCGACCTGATTGAGCACAACAAATGGCAAACTTTCGATGTGCAATGCCTGCCAGCCAAATGGCACAACACGCCACAATTCATCGTGCCCGCTTTACGCGAAAAAATTCGCAGCAACAGAAAAGAGTATAAAAAGATTTTCGTGCTCTACGGCGATTGCGGCACGGGCGGCTTGTTAGATGCCATGTTAGTGGAGGAGGGCGTTGAACGTATTGACGGCCCGCACTGCTATGCGTTTTATTCTGGCAACGAAAAATTTGCAGCACGCGGCGATGAAGATATGCGAAGCTTTTTCCTCACCGATTATTTGGCACGTCATTTCGATAAGTTGATGTGGCAAGGCTTAGGCTTGGACAGGCACCCCGAACTGCGCGACGATTATTTTCAGCATTACGAGAAGGTGGTTTATCTGGCGCAGGTGCGCGACGCAGAGCTGGAAGGTAAAGCCGAAGCCGCCGCAGCAAAATTAAATCTGGCCTATGAATACCGCTTTACAGGTTACGGCGAGTTAGAAGGCGACCTAAAATCCCTCACCCCATAGGGGAGCAGCACTTTCTGCTCCCTCGCCCCGCAGGGGAGAGGGTTGGGGCCCATTGCTCTTGCAATGGGAGGGTGAGGGGCCTTAGATTTGGTGACATGCGTAAAACCCACTCACCCTGGAACGCGCAAGAGCGATGCGAAGCGAGCCCACCGCAGCCGAAAAAATCCTCTGGCAACATTTACGCAACCGCCAACTGAACAACACCAAATTCGCCAGACAAGAACCCATCGGCCCCTTCATCGTGGATTTTGTGTGCCGCGCCCCAATCCGTCATTCCTGCGAAAGCAGGAACCCAGCTTTCTTGAACCCAATGTGTAGCTAGCTGGGTCCCTGCTTTCGCAGGGATGACGGACCGAGGGCAGTTTCGCTACGAAGTCATCTTCGGAGATTTGGGTCCGGTGCTGGAAACGATAGTGCGGAACTTGAAGTAAGCCCCCTCACCCTCCCACTCACTCCGTTCGCGGGCCCCAACCCTCTACCCGATGGGGCGAGGGAATTCTTCCTTACTTCTACACTTCCTACTCCCTCTACCCCGTAGGGGAGAGGGTTGGGGCCCGCGTAGCGCAGCGAAGTGGGAGGGTGAGGGGACTACTAAGCACTCCATTTTCAACATGAGTCGCAAAATTGAATGTCCTATTTACTTTGAGAGTAGTGAAATCTTGATAACTCGAGCCAACAACCTGACGACGCGCTTTCTTTTGATTGTATGAGGTGCAATAAACAGATCAACTCCAGTGCCATATCTCAGCCGATGGCTTCCATAAAATTTATTTAGCTCACTGAGTTCCTCGGAGCTTTTCGTTGATAATGCATGAAATGAATATGCCTTTGTAACGGCTTCAACCAGTTTCAAAAGGTCGTGACCAAATACATTTTTCTTCGCCAAATTCGGTTGGAATTTGTCGTAGTCTTTGAAGAGTAACAATGACTTCAAAATCAATTCAACTGCTTGGCATAGATTGTGAAGCGCGACATATTCGGTTGGTTCAGATTGATCCTGCCTTAGCAACAATATGTAAGCACCTAAAAACGCGCACCCTTTACGAAACATAGATGCAGCAATCTCACGTTTACCATTTTTAGTCAGAGTTGCTGTTCCTGCTAAATTCACCCCCGCCGCCTAACCCTTCTAGCCCCGCCATCATCGCCCAGCGTCACCACATCCTTATGCGGTGGCAGGGTCACCACTTTTTTCAAATTCACAAAATTCGCTGTCTTATGCGGCAGGGCCATGGCTTCTACGAAGTGTTGCTGGAACAGGGGTTCCACAGCGGTCTCAATCTTCTCAATGCGCCTAACAACAGCTTCAATCTCATCACGGGCGGCTTTGTTGAGCAGGGCAATCCGCGCTCCCGTGCCAGCCGCGTTGCCAGCGCTTTGCACACGGGATAAATCGCAATCAGGAATTAAGCCCAGCACCATGGCGTATTTCATATCGATGTGGCTGCCAAATGCACCTGCAAGTCTGATCTTGCCCACCGATTGAATATCCAACTTATCCATCAACAAGCGCACACCAGCATATAAAGCGGCCTTGGCCATTTGAATGGCTCTAACATCATTCTGTGTCACGCGAATGGTTTGTTCGCCTTCGCGGATCACATAGTTGAAAGTGCGCTTATGAGACTCAATGCGCGGGCTCTGTGCGGCCATGGCGCCATCGACCAAACCATCTTGGCTGATGATGCCTGCGAGATACATTTCGGCAACAGCCTCAATAATGCCGCTGCCGCAAATGCCAGTCACGCCTGTTGAAGCAATCGCCTCTTCAAAGCCTGCTTCATCACTCCACAATTCGCAGCCAATCACTCTATAGCGTGGTTCCAGTGTTATGGGATCAATACGCAAACGTTCGATGGCTCCAGGCGCTGCGCGTTGGCCAGATGAAATTTGCGCGCCTTCAAAAGCCGGGCCAGTGGGCGAAGAGCATGCAAGCAACCGCGCTTTTGAACCCAACACGATTTCCGCATTGGTGCCCACATCTACGCAGAGCATAATCTCATCAGATTCATGCGGCGCTTCAGAGAGCACCATGCCCGCAGCATCGGCCCCCACATGGCCAGCGATGCAGGGCAGCACATAGGCATATGCGCCTTGGTTCAGTTTGAAATCCATTTCGCGGGCAGGAAAAGTAAGTGGCAGTCCAGTGGCCAACGCAAAGGGCGCGCCACCCAGTTCCGTAGGGTCAATGCCGAGGAACAGATGATGCATGACGGGGTTGCCCACCAACACCACTTCCATAATGTCATTGAGATCAACACCAGCCTGCTGGCCCACTTCTTCGGCCAACTGTTGCAGCGCCACGCGAACTGCCGTGGTCATTTCCTTTTCGCCGCCGGGGTTCATCATCACATAGGATACGCGGGACATCAGATCTTCACCGAAGCGAATTTGCGGGTTCATCAAGCCTGCGCTCGCTACCACTTCACCAGTCGAGAGATTGGTGAGATGGGCCGCGATAGTGGTGGAGCCCACGTCAATCGCGATACCAAACGCTTGATCATGGAAGCCCGGCCAGATTGACACCAGCCGATTGCCGCCACCGGGCGCGCGCGAATAAACCGCGCAGGTAATTTTCCACTCACCTTTTTTCAGTGTGGATTGCAACGCTGCAATGATCGGCAATTCGGTGGTGATATTCTCAACACCCCATTGCTCTTTCAACGCAATAAAAACCCGCTCCAAATCGGACGAGGGCTTGTGCATATCGGGCTCTACAACTTCGATGAAATAAAGCTTCGTTGCGGGATCAAGTTCAATCGCCCGCGTATCGGCTTCCTTCCGCACCACTTGCTTGTGAACCTGAGATTCGGGCGGCACATCAATAACCAAGTCGCCTTCGATTTTAGTTTGGCAAGAAAGGCGGCGGCCAGAGGCCAACCCGCGCAAACGATCATAACGTTCTTCAACTTGGCTGAAGGCGCTCACATGGTTCGCAGCAGAAGTTATGCCATGCTTGGCAAATTCACCTTCACCCACATTGATCTGGCAACGCCCACAAATAGCGCGACCGCCGCACACCGAGTCGATGTCCACACCGAGTGAACGTGCGGCCTGCAACACCGGAGTGCCAAGCGGAAACCGCCCCCGTTTGCCGGAGGGAGTGAAGACGATCAGTGGATTTGTTTCAGACATGGTGCCTCTTGCTGATGCTTCGAGGCTCACTGCGTTCGCACCTCAGCATGAGGGTTTACACACCCTCACTCTGAGGTGCACCAACGAAGTTGGTGCCTCGAAGAGTCCTTATCTCCGACGCCGTTCTTCACGCGCCTTACGACGCGCTTCAATATCTTCGTTCGATGAAATCTCACCTGCAGCTTGTGCGGCTTTCGATGGG
Organism: Hyphomicrobiales bacterium; assembly: GCA_031385245.1. GTDB lineage: Bacteria > Pseudomonadota > Alphaproteobacteria > Rhizobiales > Aestuariivirgaceae > Aestuariivirga. Next base: position 10,710 of record JANNBH010000054.1, read on the forward strand.
CCAGCAGTCATTTCGCGGAATTTATTGGTCCAGAATTTGCAATTCGCATCAGTGCCGTTCAAAACGTTTGCACCAAAAATCGCATGCATATCTTCATCATGCAGCGGGTTCATAATCGCTGATGTCATGCCGTGACTGGCAGCCATTGCGAGGAAATAACCTGTGAGCGCACGGCGGTTAGGCATTCCGAATGACACATTCGATGCGCCACATGTCGTGTTCACTTTCAATTCTTCACGCAAACGGCGCACCAAACGAAACACCTGTTGGCCAGCCGTGCCCATGGCCCCAATCGGCATCACCAAAGGGTCAACCACAATGTCCCATGGCTTAATGCCAAAATCGGCAGCGCGGTTCACAATTTTGCGCGCCACTTCAAAGCGTACATCGGGGTCTTCGCTAATGCCAGTTTCATCATTGGAGATAGCAACCACCGGAACATTGTATTTCGCAATGAGCGGCAAAATCGCTTCCAGCTTTTCTTCTTCACCAGTAACCGAATTCACCAGCGGGCGGCCCCGCGCTGTTTCAAGCCCAGCCTTCAATGCGGAAGTGACTGAGCTATCAATGCACAGCGGCATATCCGTCATCGATTGCACAATCTCTAAAGTCTGGCGCATCAAGGGCGGTTCAGTCTCATTGGGGTTCACGGCCGTTACACCGGCGTTGATATCCAATATATGTGCGCCAGCCGCAACCTGTGCCAGCACATCTTTGATCACCGTTTCAAAGTTGCCCGCTTGCATTTCGGCGGCCAACTTCTTGCGGCCCGTGGGGTTAATGCGCTCTCCAATAACTGTGAACGGGCGGTCAAAACCAATGATGTGTTCGCGGGTGGCGGAGGCAACGAGAGTGTGGGTCATTTATGAGGCTTTCCCGCCAGCGGCGATAAGGGCTTTGATTTTGTCTTGTGTATAATGCGATTCGAGGTGGGCTTTAGCTTTTTCAACTTCAGCAACCATATCATCAGAAACCAGTTCAGGCTCGCCGCGCCGCCAATCTGCTAAATACGCATCAGACTCGGTGGCGCCGGAGCGCATGGCCGCCATATCAATGGCTTCCATGAAGCGATTGTCCAACATGCGCTTTTCTTCCTTGCGGCCAATTTTAACCGAAACTGCCGAAGGAATATCGCGCCAATAAGTGATGATAAGATTAGCCATTTGGAATCTATGCCCTGTTATGAAAGCGGCATGTAGCGCAAAAACGACAGATGCGAAAGGGCGGCGGCGGGTTCTCACCTTATCAATAGTTACCATTTCCACCAATTTGTTTTCGGCTAAGGTCAAACCGTGTTATAGGGGAATGCCTTTGTGCTGGAGGTTAAAATGAGAAAATTTCGCAATGTGTTAATGATGCTGGGTGCGCTTTCTATAATGGGCACCAGCCAAGCCTTAGCCGATCTTAAAATCGGCATTGCTGCGGAGCCTTATCCTCCTTTCACATCGCAAGACCCAAGCGGAAAATGGGTGGGCTGGGAAATTGACTTCATCAACGCGCTTTGCACGCAGATGAATGAAAAATGCGAAATCACTGGAACTGCATGGGATGGCATTATTCCAGCTCTCAGTGTCAAAAAAATTGATGTTATTTTGGCCTCCATGTCGATTACCGCAAAGCGCCAAGAAATCATCAATTTCTCTTATCCCTATTATAGCGCAACCCCGCTTATGATCGGGGCCAAGGATGGCGATGCCGATATTTCGCCTGAACACTTGGCTGGCAAAACCATCGGTGTTCAAGCTGCCAGCATTCACGCCAATTACGCCAGCAAGTATTTTTCGGGCGCTTCCACAGTAAAGGAATATCCAACCCAAGATGAAGCCAACCAAGATTTAGTGGCAGGTCGTGTTGATTATGTGTTGGCCAATGGTCTGGCTTTAGATAGTTTCTTAAAGAGCGAACCCGGCGTTTGCTGTGAAGGCAAAGGTGCAGTGCCACCAGATGTAGCCGTATTGGGTAAAGGCGTTGGCCTTGGACTGCGGAAAGAAGATGTTGATTTGCAAGCGCGCATAAATGTTGGAATTAGCGCGCTGGCTGCGGCGGGAACCTTTGCTAAAATCACCGAGGAAAATGGGCTAACGGGGCAAATTATTTTACCCGCAAAATAATTTATCCAACAATCTTATTTGCGCGAAGTTCGGCTATGTTAGAAATGCCCAAAATCTCACGGAGAATTTTATCTGTGTCTGCACCCAGTTTTGGTGCGGCGCGCTCATATTCAATCGGCGTCTCTGACAGCCCAATGGGATTAGCAATGCCAGGCACTTGCACGCCATCCTCACGCGTTTGGCCAATCTGCAATCCTCGCGCCAGAACTTGAGGATCAGCAAACACTTGGTCGATAGTGTTGATGGGCCCGCAGGGAACGGCGGCTGATTCAAATGCTGCTACCCAATGCGCTGTTGTTTGCTTTTTCATAGCGGGCGAGAGCAGAGGGATGAGTTCAGCGCGGCCCTCCACACGGCCACGATTGGTAGCAAATTTGGCATCCACCGAAACACCAATAATTCGACAATACTCAGTGAACTGACGATCATTGCCCACCGCCACAATAATGTGGCCGTCAGCCGTTTCAAAAACTTGATAAGGCACAATGTTGGGGTGGGCATTGCCCAAGCGCTGCGGAACCTTGCCACCAACCAGATAATTCAGGCCCTGATTGGCCAACACTGCCACTTGTGAATCGAGCAAGGCCATATCAATAAATTGCCCAAGGCCTGTTTTGTCGCGGTGATGTAGCGCGCCCAAAATTCCGATCACTGAATAGAGACCAGTGAAAACATCCGCAAAAGCTACACCCACTTTCATGGGCGAACCATCAGGCTCACCTGTGATCGACATAAGGCCAGACATGCCTTGAATCATAAAATCATAACCAGCACGGTTGGCATAAGGCCCGTTCTGGCCAAAGCCGGTGATCGAGCAATAAATGAGGCTGGGATGGGAAGCCTTCAGGCTCTCATAATCCAAGCCATATTTGGCAAGACCACCCACTTTAAAGTTCTCAATTAAAATATCAGATTTCGCCGCCAAAGCCTTGATAAGATTCTGCCCTTCAGGCTTTGCCATATCAATACAAACTGAATGTTTGCCACGATTGGCTGAAGCAAAATAGGCGGCATCACCACCTTCTAAAAATGGTGGCCCCCAACCGCGCGTATCATCACCTTCACCTGGTTTTTCGATTTTGATAACTTCAGCACCAAGATCAGCCAACGTCTGCGTGGCCCATGGGCCAGCCAGCACACGCGTGAGATCAAGAACACGAATTCCAGTGAGAGGGCCTGCCACTTAAATCTCCATTAGTTTTTGCCAAAGGCTATTTTCTAACTGAACCCCATCCCGCTTGGCCATCTCAAGTTTTTCGCGGTAAGGATTTTTGCCGCGCTGGCCACCCAGTGCAAAGGCCGGATCAATCGGGCAGCCAATACCAAAATTATGCTGCACACTGCTCGCCAGTAAAAACAATCCATGGCGCACATTTCGCAAATACACCCGACCATTCTTGAGCACATCATAAACAACTTGATCGCCAATCAGCACACAGGATATATTCCGCAAATCAAGGCCGAGCACAGTGCGTGCAAGTTTAAATTCTTGTGGTGCATCGGTTAATGCCTGAGAAAGTTCTTGCAAGCCAGCATAGCCACAAGCCTCCAACCAAATTGCAGTCTCGGCCATGAAAGTAGCATTGCTATAGTTTTGTTGAACAAGCTGATCAGTAAGTTTTTGCACGGCAGTATCATATGCAATCTGCGTCATTGCTTCTTCTCACTACGCAGCCTTGTGCTTCGCAACAGCCCAGCCTCATCAACGATAGGATAACCAGCCGACACAATATGCGAGTTGATGCGATGCAAATCACGAATAATATCAATGAACAAAGCACTGCGCCGTAAGGCCGAATTTTTATTATCCTTGACGCGTTTAAAATGCGTGTCGATCACTTTGTTTTCCAAAGCGCGAAACACATCTTTTTGGGCAATCAAATTTTTCGCTCCATCAATATCACGCGCACTGAGCACTGCTGTTGCAAGCCGAATGTTATCGTGAATGATCAAGCATAAATTATCGAGTGAGGCTTGTTCTTCCACACTGAAAGCCAAGCCTTCTTTCACCTTGGCTTTAATGCGGTCTGCTAGATTGAGCAAAATAACATCGCCGGCATGTTCTAAATTGCTCACATAGAGGGTGACTTCAAGGGCGCGCCTGCTTTGCTCTGGCGTTAAGTGTTCAGACGCAATATCACCAACATAGCTTTGCACGGCAGTGTGATAAGCATTTAACTTCACATCAAGCGGGCGCAGCAATTTCAATGTTTCCGTGCTGCCACTTTGCATGGCTTTCAGCGCTGTTTTAAACATGCGGTCTAAAACTTCGCTCATCCGCACTGTTTCAAGGGTTGCATTGGTGAGCGCCAGACTTGGAGAGCTGAGTGCTGTTGCTTCAAGATAGCGCGGAGAGGCCAGAGAATCCTCTGCTTGTGCATCATCTGGCACTAACCGTTTCATCAAAATTTGCACCAGCCCGGTTATTGGCAGGAACACCAGCGCAGCCAAAACATTGAACACAAAATGCAATCCCAGAGCCAAATGTAATGGATCAAGGCTGAATTGTGAGAGCCGCGCAATAATGGGATTGGCCAAAAGCAAAATGATGATTGCCAGAATCGCGCGGCATAAAAAATTAGAAACCGGTAAACGCCGCGCCACCGCCGGAAGGCCAAGGGATGCTGTAAGCGCAGGCAAACCACCGCCGCAATTGATACCGAGAATAAATCCAAATGCGGCCGCCAAATTCAAACTGCCATTGGACAGCAAGGATGCCACAATTAGAATGGCCGCAAGTGTGGAATGAAACCCCCAAGCCATCAATGCGCCAATTAAAAAAGCCAGCAGGGGCTCCCGCCCCACCGCCGCTAACACATCGTGAAATAATGTCGCTTGATTGAGAGGTGCAGTTGCTTGTGAAACCAAGCGCATCGCCAACAACATCAAACCAAGACCAATGAGAATGCGCCCCACATTATGCGGTTTAAATTCACGGCTCCAGTTAAACAACACATAGCCGCCAAACAAGAACAGAGGCGAGGTCCATAAGGCCAGTGATGTGCCAGATGCTACTAACGAAGATAGTGCCGCTGATCCAACATCCGCACCCAGAAGCACAGCAAGACCCAGTGTCACGCTAAGGGCACCAGTTACCGCAATGTTTGTAACAATCAATGTTGTAGCTGTACCACTGCCCACCACCAGTGTTGCCGCAACACCGCCAGCAAATGCAGAAATTCTCGAACCCAAGCGATGCTCGATAAAATAGCGCAGCTTCTCGCCCCAAGCGCGCATAACGCCAGTTCTCACCATGCGAACACCCCACAGCAACAGCGCAACACCACCAAGAAGATTGACGATAACAGCTGTGCCCGGGTTCATTTTTTTCTTTCTGTTAAATAGGCCAAGGCAGCGACCAAGTTTTTACATTGGTGTAAAATTTCATCGCCTCGGCCACACCTTCTTTAATGCCATTACCAGAGTCTTTGATTCCACCAAAGGGCGACATTTCAATGCGGTAACCCGGCACTTCCCAGATATTCACCGTGCCCACATTCAGCCCTTCAATATAACGCGTGATGCGGTTTAAATTATTGGTGCAAACACCAGATGATAATCCGAAGGGCGTAGAGTTTGAAATGCGGATCACTTCGCCATCATCAGCGGAGACACGGATGATTGGAATAATGGGACCAAAAGTTTCCTCATAAACCAGCTCCGATTTCGGATCGACATGGTCAACTACAATCGGTGGCAACACCGCACCTAGGCGTGTCGGGTGATACAGAATCTTCGCACCTTGCTCTGCTGCCATCAGCACGCGCTTTTCAAACAGCGCAGCCGAAGTTTCATTCACCACACAACCCAAATCCGTTTCGGGATTCATCGGATCGCCAAATTTCAACTTCTTGGCTTTCTCCAAAACTTTCGCAACAAAAGCATCCGCCACTTTTGGCTGCACCAAAATGCGCTTCACTGCCGTGCAGCGCTGTCCAGAATTTTTTGTGGCCCCAGCCACTGCAAGTTCGGCGGCTTTGTCCAATTCATCATCATTCAAATCATCCAGAACAATCAGCGGGTCATTGCCGCCAAGCTCTAATGCAGCACGCGTATAGCCAGCCTTAGAAGCTATCATTTTGCCAACGCGAACCCCGCCTGTGAAGGTGATGAGATTGATGTTGGGATTTATAATCATCTCATCACCAATATCGGCCGGAAGGCCAGTTACAATCTGAAACATCTCAGGCGGCAGACCAGCTTCGTAAAGAATATCAGCGAGTGCGATTGCGGTGAGCGGCGTGAGTTCCGTGGGCTTGCACACCACGCAATTATTGGTGACGATAGCAGGCGCAATTTTATGCGCCACCATATTGAGCGGATGATTAAACGGCGTGATTGCCGATATCACCCCCACAGGTTCGCGCTTGGTGAAAATCTTACGGGCTTTGCCTTGCGGCGTGAGATCGCATGAAAATATCTGGCCATCATCGTGGATTGCAAGCTGCCCCGCCAATGAAAACACATCATAAGCGCGGCCACATTCATAAACCGCGTCCTTCTGTGAAATGCCAAGTTCAAGCGTGAGCACGCGTGAAAGTTCAGGCGTTTTAGCGCGGATTAACTCAGCAGAGCGAAACAAAATTTGCTGGCGTTGATAACGTGTGAGTTTAGGCTTGAACGCCACCGCAATGGCAAAAGCCTGTGCTGCATGTTCAGCAGTTCCGGCGGGCACTGTGCCAATCACTTCATCCGTATACGGATAATGCACATTGATCGTTTTATCGCTGAACACCTTTTTGCCACCAATACGCATGGCTTCGTGAATGATGTTAGACATGATTACATCCGATAAAAAACGCATCAAAATTGCGAAGCTGTGTTGGCAGGTTATGTGCCTTGCGATTGATAATAATCGGCACAACTTGCTCAGTTAATCCACCATGCGAACGCAGCGGCGCATCCAAACCCGTTAAATCATGCTTGGCCGCACTGGTGCCTAAAACCTTGGAACCCATTGGCCCACCTGAAAGCACAATCAAATCGCCAGTGCGATCAGGCGGCAGACCAAATTTCTTGCAAGCCTCGGCCTTGGTATAAACACCATCAACACCCGGCATCTTAACTATCGCGCGGGCCATGTTTTCAGCGCTACCATCTTTGACATAAACTGTCGCATAGGAACCTAAAGCGCCATGATGCACCACATAGGGATCAGTGATTGGCAGAATGACTTTGGCAGTGCCCGCACCAAAAACCTCATCCAAAGCATCCTGCAAATAAAGCACATCAGGCGAGCCATCCGCCAAATGCTTTTCCTTCATGCCATGGTCGGCAACCATCACAATTGTTGCGCCCAAAGCATCAAGTGCTCCCAAATACCCATCCATCATTATATAAAATGAATTTGCCCCCGCAGAACCTGGCGCATATTTGTGTTGAACATAATCCGTGGTGGAAAGATACATCAGGTCCGGTTTGTCGCGCGCAAGAAGTTTCACACCAGCTGCAAACACAAATTCAGAAAGTTCCGCCGAATAGACTTCGGGCACGGGCTTGCCCACAAAGGCACACACATCGGTAGTGCCATTTTCAGCAAGTGTTGCCTTGTCTGCTTTCTCTGAAGAGAAGGCCACCGCCGTGCCATCAAATTTCAAACCCTTACCCAGCAACAAGCGCAGCTTATCTTTAGCTGTCACCACGCACACTTTGGCACCCGCCTCTTGAAACGTCGCAAAGATGGTGGGTGCGCGCAGCCATTTCGGATCATTCATCATGGTCTCAAGACCAGTATCAGGATCAATCAAATAATTTCCGCAAATGCCATGCACCTCCGGCAGTGCGCCTGTTACAATCGAAAGATTATTAGGATTGGTGAAACTCGGAATAACGCACTCCCCGCGTAAATTTTCGCCCTTGGCGATAATGGCTTTAAGCTGCGGCATTAGCCCTTCAGCCATGGCAATTTCCATATAGTCTGGCTCGCTGCCATCACAGCAAATTACCACCAGGGGATTTTTCGGCCAGTGATAATCGCGGCCATTGACCTGAACACTATTTTTCATTTGCCCTCAGCAGGCGCACAATCGCGCACTTTCATATCTTTTAAAACTTCGGCAATGGCTTGTACCACGCGCTCCATCACCGCTTCATCCAATCTGCCAATGGTGCCAATGCGAAAGCTATCGCGCTTTGTTAATTTGCCAGGATAGATTGCAAAGCCCTTGGCGCGCAAAGCATCATAAAAAACCTCGAATTTAAAATTCTCATCACGCGGGGTTAGAAAAGTTTGGATAATTGGGCCTGCTGCATCGCCCTCAAGCAAGGGCTCAATTCCAAGTTTCGCAAGGCCTTTTACCAAAACATTGGCATTGCGTTGATAGCGCACACCGCGTGCGGCAAACCCACCTTCGCTTTCCAATTCGCGCAACGCTTGGCGGAATGCCACTAAAGCATGAGTAGGGGGCGTGAAGCGAAATTGACCATTGGCTTCCAAGCCTTTCCATTGTTCAAAAAGATCGAGCACGACAGAATGTGAATTGCCTTCACTGGCCACCAGCAAAGTTTTTTTCACAATTACATATGAAAAACCTGGAATACCTTCGATGCATTTGTTTGAGGACGACACCAGCACATCAATGTCATCGCGCTTCATATCAATATCAAGCGCCCCGAAAGAAGACATTGCATCCACCATAAAAACGCAATCGCGATCTTTCACTTCCTTTGCCAAATCCGATAATGGATTAACAATGCCAGATGTGGTTTCACAATGGATCATCCACACATGGCTAATGTTAAGTTCTTCTTCGAGTGTTTTGGTAATGTGGTTTGGGCTCAATTGCGTGGTGTCAGATTTGCTAATCTTCACATGGTTGCGGCCAAGCTTTTCCATAATTTGCGCCGCACGTTCACCATATGCGCCATTGGCCAAAATCAATGTCTTCTTGCGCTTGACCGGCGTTAAACTACCAAGCGCCGCTTCAATGGCAAAAGTGCCAGAGCCTTGCATCAAAACGCACTCATAAGAATTATCGCAACCAGCAAGGCGCAAAAGCTCCTCACGAATTTCGCGCACCACTTGGCGAAACTCAACATCGCGCGAACCCCAGTCGGCCATCAAAGCCATCTTCACACTGCGCGATGTGGTGAGCGGCCCCGGCGTTAAAAGATAGGGCATATCCTCTTGCCCGTCAGGTCCATGAAAACTCGTCATAAAATGTCTCCAACTTTAGCAAAACTGGTACCATAGCGATGGAATGCGAACATAGTCCAGTTCGCCGTATTCTCTAAGTCACCAAACTGCCTTGCATCATAAAGCGAATGGCCCGATACTGTGTACCAAAACAAAGGGTGGAGATTGCCATGGGTTATGGATTGCTTGGATTAGTAGGCGCAGTTGTTCTCTATTTTATTTATATTTACAATTCTCTCGTCAGCAACAAGAATATGGTGGCCGAAGGCTGGAGCGGCATTGATGTGCAATTGCGCCGCCGGGCTGATCTCATCCCCAACCTAATCGAAACCGTGAAAGGTTATGCCTCTCACGAGGATAAACTTTTCCGAGACATTGCCGAACTTCGCGCCAAGAGCATTGCGGGGGGCAGTGTTGGCGAACAAAGTGCGGTTGGCCAAGCCATGAGTGCAGCCTTGGGCCGCATATTCGCGATTGCCGAAGCCTATCCAGAATTAAAAGCCGATGCGAATTTTAGAGACTTGCAAGATAAGCTTTCCGGCATTGAAGATGAAATTCAAATGTCACGCCGCTATTATAATGGCACGGTTCGCACATTTAACACTTTGATCGAGGCATTCCCCAGCAATATAGTTGCAAACTTCTTTAAGTTCGCAAAATCGGAATTCTTCGATATCGGTGATGTGGCCGCACGCGAAGTTCCGAAAGTTGATTTCAAAGCGCGCTAACATGAAACGGTTTTTGGCAAGCCTCATCTGCCTGCTTCTGCTTTCAAGTGCGGCGCAGGCTGAAGAAACCATTATCAGCTTTAAAAGCGATATAACGGTAAATACCAATTCCACACTTGATGTTGTGGAAGCCATTGCAGTGATTTCCGATGGCAGCACCATTCGCCACGGCATCTTCCGCGATTTTCCAACGCGCTATACGGATAGAAATGGCATTCAAATGCGTGTGGATTTTTCAGTTGAGAACGTCACGCGAAATGGTAGCCCAGAGAATTATGTAGTCGAGTCAATCTCTGGCGGACAGCGCGTAAAAATCGGTGACAAGGATATTTTAGTCGAACCCGGCATTCATAAATATATCATCACCTACCACACGGATCGCCAGCTCGGATTTTTCAAAGATTTTGATGAACTCTATTGGAATGTCACCGGCAATGGTTGGCAGTTTTCAATTCAAAGCTCACAAGTCACCGTGCATTTGCCAAATGGTGCGGTGATTTCAAATCCTTCAGTTTATACAGGCTATGAAGGTTCGCGTGGTCACGATGCTCAAATCAGCTCTGCCTCTGGAAATCTTTTCGAAGCGCGCACAACGCGGATTTTAGATGCGCGTGAAGGCTTTACATTCGCAATCGCCTGGCAAAAAGGCATTGTTGCTCCACCATCAGCCCAGCAACAGCAATTATTGATGCTGCGTGACAATGCTGGCTATGCTGGGCTAGTTGCAACACTTTTGGGCGTGGCTGGATTTTTCTTGTGGGCTTGGAATAAAGTGGGCAGAGACCCGCCAAGTGGCACCATAATTCCGCTTTTCCACCCGCCGGAAAATCTTGGGCCAGCAGATGTGCGCTATATGTGGAAACAGAAATTTGATGATCGTGCCATGGCCGCCAATTTAGTAGGCTTGGCTGTGAAGGGCCGCTTGAAAATCGAAAATGAAAGTGGCGATTATACCATCACGAAGCTTGAAAATAAAATTCAAGAATTAAGTTCAAGTGAGGAGTTGATTTACAATTCGCTGCCACAAAGCAGCCTTGCCTTGGAAAAAACCAACAACGCAACAATTCGAGCGCTTAATGCTGTTCTTGAAAAGCGTTTAGATGAAAAATATTTAGGCTCAATGTTTGTGAAGAACTTGGGCCGCAATGCAATTGGGCTTTTTATATCAATACTCGGTCTTGCCATTTCTGCTTTTCTGGCACCCGATGGTTTAGGCTTTGCGGGGTTATTTGTAGGTGGATTTGCTGCGGTTTTTTGGTGCGGAGTTTTGGCTATGGGTTGGGCCAGTGTTAAAGGCATAATTTCCAACCAAGGAATTTTTGGTAAAGTTAAATCAATTGCCATGCTCATTTTTCTGGTGCCCTTTGTTGGCGCGGCAACTGCAATTCCTGTTGCAATTTCTGCAACTGAAGAGTTCTCGCCTATGCTTATGGCCTTCATCGGCACCACCATCTGCATTGGGCTCATCAATCTCGTCTTCGCCTATCTCATGCCAGCTCCCACAGTTCCGGGCCGCCGCATTCTTGATGCCATTGAAGGCTTTCGCCTTTACATGACCACAGCAGAAGAAAAGCGCTTGGACATGCTCACCCCGCCGGAAAAAACGCCAGAACTCTTTGAACGTTATTTGCCTTATGCCATGGCGCTGGATTGTGAAAATGCGTGGAATGCAAAATTCGCATCCGTGCTGGCCGCCGCCGCTGCGGCAGGTGCAGCCGGGGCCGCGTGGTATTATGGCACTGGCCGCCGCAACAATGATTGGGGGAGCATGACGCATGATTTGGGCTCCAGCCTTGCCTCAACAATTTCCTCTTCATCAGTAGCTCCCGGTTCATCGTCTGGTTCGAGTGGTGGCGGATCCTCTGGAGGCGGCGGTGGTGGAGGCGGGGGCGGAGGCTGGTAATTCAGCGTGGTCGTCCGAGATAATCCATAATTGATGCTTGGCGTGACGCAAAAAATTCTTTAGTCTGCAGTGCCGGATGCACTTGACCATTATTGACAAAAATAACTGCATCAGCGGCCAGCAAAGCATCTTGTGGATGATGCGTAACCAACAGCACCGTGAGTTGCTGTTCACGCTGTAATTTCAAAACCAAGTCTAACATCACTTGGCGCAAAGCCGGGTCAAGTGCTGCAAAGGGCTCATCTAAAAGCAAAATCGGTTTGTTGCGAACCAAAACACGAGCCAACACAACGCGCTGGCGTTCGCCACCTGAAAGTTCTGTTGGGGTGCGTTCAGCATAGTTTTGCAAACCCACTTTTTGTAACGCGTCCCGAACCTTGCCGGCATCTGATGAACTGAGTTTGAGTGATGGCGAGATTCCCAGCCCCACATTTTCCCAAACTGTAAGATGAGCAAATGTATTGTGCTCTTGAAACACCATGCTCACTGGCCGCAAGGCAGGCCCAACCCCAGCCATGTTTTTTCCATCGAGAAAAATTGTACCAGATTTAAGCTGTTCGAATCCTGCGATCACTGAAAGCAGTGTCGATTTCCCAGCACCACTCGGACCGAGCACAGCATAAAATTTATCCAACTCAGCTTTCACATCGATCTTCAGCGAAAAATCAGGGATCTGATACGTGGCATTTTTAATTTTGATCATCGCGTTTTCCAATTCGCTGGGCCAGCACAGCCAGGCCGTAGCAAGTAAAAGCCAAAAGCAGTGCCGTGCCCGCCGCTTCTGAGCTGCGATAGTTCCCCATCTGCTGATGAATGAGGGCGGGCAATGTGACCAGCCCTTGTGAGCCTAACAATGTCACGGCTGTTAAATCACCCAGAGACATTACAAATGTTAAAAGCCCGGCTTGGCGCAAAGCCGGAAGCATAAATGGCATATCAATACGCCAAAACCGGTTCCAACCGGCAATGCCCAACTGTGAACAGAGCCGATCAAACGAACGTCCCATAAGATCAAATCGAGCGCGCAAAACAGCCACCGCAAAGGGCAGGGCCATCAATCCATTTAGCGCAATAACTGTGAGAATTATTGTTGGCAAACCAAAGTCAAAACTTTTGAGGGCAAGAAACCAGCCCGTTGCTAAAACGGCCGGAGGCACAATAAGTGCGGCAAGGGCAAGGCTCTGTGAAAGCGCCAGCTTCATCTGCGCCAAACACCAAGCTAAGCATAATGCAAGCAGCGCAGCACCAATGCCGATCATCAAACTAAACCCGACGGCTGCAATCAAGGTTCCATCAATTTTAAGGTGCGTCACGCCCGCAAATAGAATTGCTGCAATGGGTGGCAACACAATGGCCGTTGCCAAAAAAATTGCGGCACCATCTAATGCGCGAGCCAGAACTGCACCGCCATCAAACCGTTGCCCCGTCAGCTGTGGTGGAATTTGGCTGGGGCTTTGCAAAAACAATTGCCCAGAACTCATCACTAAAATCAGACAGAGAATAATCTGGAGAATAGAAAGTGCCAGCGCGCGCCCCACATCAAAATCAATCCGTAACGCATGATAGATCGCCACTTCCAATGTTGTAGCAGAAGGCCCGCCCAATGTGAGCACCACCACAAAACTTGCAGCACACAACAAAAATATCAAACTGAATATCGCAGGCAGGGTATTTTTCAAAACCGGCCATTCAACATGGCGGAAGAGTTCGCGATCAGAAAATGAAAGCTGTGCCGCAAGTCTAAAATTTTCTGGTGCAATGCCAGTCAGGGTCTCGTGAAACATGCGCGTGGCCAGCGGCACGTTAAAAAACACATGCACCAGCACAATGCCAGTGAGGCCGTAGATATTAAAAATGCCACCAAGCCAGCCTTGATTGCCATAAACGCCAGTTACCCCCAGCACGGCAACAATGGCAGGCAGCGCAAAGGGCACTGCGAAAAGGCTTAGCAGAAGGCTTTTCCCATAAAAACGCCGCCGCGCCAAAGCACGCGCAGCCAATAATCCGATCACAACGGAAATGAGAGTGGAGAGTAAAGCTTGCTTTAGCGTGAACAGCAAAACCCTTAAAACAATGGCGTCAAACCGCAAATCTTGCAGGCCACCATGGCTGGCCGCAAACCAAACCAGTGGCACCAAGCCAAGCAGAACCGCGCCAACAATAAATGTGGGCGCGGTCCATTTCAACACTGAGAGTGGATTACTCACTCACTGCTTTCTGCCATTCATCGATCCATGCGCGGCGGTTCGCATTCACTTCCGCTGGCGTATAGAGCAAGGTTTTGGCTGGCTTCACCAGATCATTAAATGCGGGCGGCAAGGCTACAGAAATTTCACCAGCTGGCATCATCCAATTGGTTGTTGGAATTTCATTTTGAAAATCTGCGCTCAGCATGAAATCCAAAAATTTCTGCGCCAAGGCATGTTCAGGTGAGGCTTCAATAAGCCCCGCCACTTCAACCTGCAAATAATGCCCTTCAGAAAATTCAGCAGCCTTATATTTGGTCACATTTTCCGCAACCACATGATAGGCAGGCGATGTGACATAGGAAAATACCATGGGCGCCTCACCCTTGGTGAAAAGCCCGTAAGCTTCCGACCAGCCGGGTGCCGTGGTTAAAATGCGCGGTGCTAATTTCTTCCACGCCGCATCAGCCTTGTCGCCATAAACAGATTTCATCCACAGCAAGAACCCAAGACCTGGTGTTGAGGAGCGTGGATCTTCGAGAATGATTTTTTGCGTAGGATCGCCATTCACCAATTCATCCAAGCTTTTCGGCGGCACCGGCATTTTTTCAGAATCATAAACCACCGCAAAATGCCCATAATCAAAAGGCAAAAATTCTTCGTCGGTCCAGCCACCGGGAACTTTGGCGCGGCTCCCATCCACACCATGCTTGCCAAACAAACCCGTTGCGCGCGCTTCATCGGTGATGTTTGTGTCGAGGCCCAAAACCACATCGGCCTTGGTGTCTTTGCCTTCCAACTTCAAACGATTTAAAACAGCAACGCCATCACCCAAGGCCACCCAAGCAACATCACAATCACAGGTTTTTTCAAAGGCGGCTTTAATTTTAGCCCCCGGTCCCCATTCTGAGGTGAAGCTTTCATAGGTATAAATTGTCAACGTTTCTTTGGCTGCAGCAGCAGCGGAAAACGGCAAAAGGGCAGCAAGGCAAATCAAATATTTCTTCATCATTTCTCCAATGGCCAAACGGAAATGATGGGTGGGCCCCACAATTAGAACCCGCTTTCAATCCCTCCGCTGGCATAATCCAGATCAGGTTCAGCGGGTTGAGGCGATTGCCCCTCTCAGCGTTTGAGCGCACCCCGTTGAGAGCAATTCCCCTATATGACGAGATGGGTGCATGAGCAAGCCTCTTCTGCTACATGACTGCCATGACAAAATTCGTGATATTATTAGGCGGCGATGTAACGCCAACCAATCGCCTTCTCCGCCAGATTGAAGGGGCCACTGTGCTGGCCGCTGATAGTGGCATCGCGCATGCAGAACCTCTTGGTGTTGAACCAATTCTGTGGATTGGTGATTTTGATTCAAGCACTATCGAGCAACAAAAAACTTACGCCCATATTCCGCGTCAAATTTTCGATGCTGAAAAAGATGCAACCGATGGTGAACTTGCCATCAGCGAAGCCTTGCGGCGCGGCGCAACCGAGCTTGTTTTGGTAGGTGGCTTCGGTGGCCAGTTTGATCACACCATGGCCCATGTTGGTTTTCTGCTCAGCATGGCAAAGCGCGGCATTCAAGTTTTTATGACCTCCGGCCATGAAGAGGCACATGTGCTTCTCAATGATCTGGAATTTGATGATATTGCTATTGGCACGCGTCTCAGTGTAGTGCCTGTCTCCGATCTCAAAGCACTCACCATTGCTGGCGTGAAATGGCCGCTCAATCGCCGTGATGTGCCTTTGGGGTCGGCGCTCACAGTGTCGAATGTGGTCACTGGTCCGGTTGATATAGAACTTAAATTTGGCACTGCCTTGGTGGTGTTTTACCCACGCGAATTGGAATAAAATGAATATCGTACACATTGATCGCATCGGCTCAAAGGGCGATGGCATTGGCATGGCAGGAACGGCCGCAGCTTTCGTGTTTAAAGCCTTGCCCGGCGAAACCGTTGAAAGTGAAGGCGGCAAACTCATCCGCGTCGTCACCGCTTCACCTGATCGCATCGCGCCATTTTGCAAAGTTTACGATTCATGCGGCGGCTGCAAATTTCAGCATTGGGCCCATGAACCTTATGCCCAGTGGAAGCGCAACTTGGTGCAGGTGGCGCTCACCACCCAAGGCATTGATGTTGAAGTTCAACCGTTGATTGATGCCCATGGAGCCGGGCGCAGGCGCGTGTCGCTGCATGTGCGGCTGATTGATGGGGTGTGGCAAGCAGGTTATATGGAAGCCAAAAGCCATGATCTCGTGGCCATTGATACATGCCCCGTCATGGTGCCGCAACTTTCCAACGCACCCGAAATTGCTGCAAGCTTTGGCCCGCTGATGGGGCCTTGCGACGTGGCCATTACAGTGGCTGACAATGGCTTGGATGTATCGATCAAAGCTGAACGTGAAGCCGTGGATAAACGCATCGCCGCCTTCAACGAAATTATGCACAAATATAATATCGCCCGTGTGAGCGTGAACAACGAGATTGCAGCACAAGACCGTGTGCCCACTGTCAGCGTGGGCAAAGCCAAAGTGCAATTGCCCATCCAATCATTTTTGCAAGCCACAGCGCTGGGCG
Source organism: Hyphomicrobiales bacterium (assembly GCA_031385245.1). Taxonomy (GTDB): domain Bacteria; phylum Pseudomonadota; class Alphaproteobacteria; order Rhizobiales; family Aestuariivirgaceae; genus Aestuariivirga. Next base: position 27,346 of record JANNBH010000054.1, read on the forward strand.
AAGAAACTTTGGTCACTTTGGTGCGCGCCGCGATGACCAAATCCAAAAAAGTCATCGACCTGTTTTGTGGCGTTGGCCCCTTTGCATTTCGAATTGCCGAAACCCACAAAGTTCACGCCATTGATTTGGATAAGCCTGCCATTGCTGCGATGCTCTATGCCGCGCGTTTTGCCCCCGGTCTAAAACCCATGACGGCCGAAGCGCGTGATCTTTTCGATAATCCCTTGGTGCCAGCTGAACTCAATGAATTCGATACGGTGGTGTTTGACCCCCCGCGGGCTGGAGCCGAAAATCAGGCACGCAATTTGGCCAAGTCAAAAGTAAAGCGCGTCATTGCCGTTGCTTGTGATGTGACCAGCTTCGCGCGAGATGCTGCAATTTTGGTGCGCGGCGGCTATAAACTTGAATCAGTAACGCCAGTTGATCAGTTTAAATATACAGCTCATGTGGAAATAGTGGGTGTGTTCAAGCGCTCATAGTTTTGACATTACCAGTTGGAAGCCAGATGGTAAAACAGGCCCCATGGCCAACAACTGAAGTTATGTCCAAGCCGCCGCTATGTAACTCTGCAATTTTTCGCACCGCCGCCACGCCCAGCCCAGTGCCGAAGCTTTTGGTGGTGAATAAGGCTTCACCAATTCTTTCAATCACATCTTGTGAAATGCCGGGCCCATTATCTGAAACCGAAATTTCCGCACCACGCCAAGTTTCTTTAAGCCCGATTGTAATTTTCGGGTATTGAGGTAGATCTGCACGTCCTGTTTTGGTCGTCAAGGCTTCGGCAGCATTGTTGAGCAAGTTCACAATGCCACGCCGCAACCGTTCGCTATCTATGCCAACAATCAAAACTGTGGTTTGCAAATCAATTTGAACAGCAATGTCTTCTGGCAGGGTATTTGCAATTTCAGTAACAACCTCAACAAGCCATTTCTCCACATCTGTTTCAACAGTGCTCAAGGGTTGCGATCTTGAGAAATCCAGTAGTTGCGTGATAATTCCGTCACACCGAGAAACACCTGCATCAATTCTCTGTAATTGTGCGTCAACCTCTACGTTGCAATCTTTAAGTTTGCGCCGAAGTGTAAAAGCTGTGGTGCGAACCCCACCCAAAGGATTACGCAACTCATGGGCAACAGTGGCCACAAGATTGCCAAGCTGTGCCATTTTGCCTTTGCGAATGATGTCGTCTTGCGCTTCAGTCAGCTCTTTTATCTTGGCAGATAATTCTGTGTTCAGCCGCGAAATATCTTGATTTAAGAATTGGAATTTATTTGCTATCTCGCGGGCTTCCGCCTCAGCCTGTTCCGCCAAAAAACGCGTCTTGATGTTATTATTTGCAAGAGTTGTTGCCTGGCGCAAATTGCGGTCAGCCAAAACTGCTATCAATGCAGCAAAGAGTGTGAAGGCAGCGAGCATTGATAAATTTTTCGCCCATGCAGAATTCAATGCCTGCACATCTGCACTACTCCAGAAAACTTCATTTTTCAGTCCAGACCAAATCAACCAAGGATTTTTGCTGTCCTTCACTGAAAATTCCAATACTTCAGAATATATCAAATCAGGATCGATAAGCCCGGCCTCAATAAATTTTCGAGAAGATGCCATGCTTTGCACGCCAGCTGCTAAATTTGCATATTTATTGCGAGGGTTTACCAGTGCAAAACTTTGTAAGGGCAGCAAATCGCGTAAAGCCGAAGAAAGTATGACTGCCGAAATTGTCCCACGAATTTTTCCATTTGGTCCATAGAACGGAACCGAGAAAATAAGTCCAGAACGGTCTTTGTTCTGTTTTGTTTTTGAATAAATAGTATTGTCGCGGGTGATCAGATCTGAGCCACTGATAAATGGAATTTTCAGTCCTTTTATATTTTGCAAATAAGGGTAGTTTTTACTCAGCCAAGCCGCATGTTCAACCAATTGGGCATACTCAAAACTCTCAGCCACAGCAGGAAGAGGTGTTGCTGTCGCTGCTTTAGGGTTGGCAATGCGATTGTTCGTGCTTAAACCGCTGCCAGCATTTAAGATAAGTTCATCATAAACGAGGATAGGTTCCTCGGTTTTGAGTGTAACTGGGTCCAATTTGGTCGGCGTAAAATCAAGTGGAACAATATAAACTTCCGAAATCGCCACATTAGACGCAAGATTATTATAGATTTGCTGAAACGTGACCCGTGCTTCTGGCGACAAATTTGTGGCATGGCGGTCTACACTGCGAACATTAGGCAAAGATGCAAGTGTGCGGATATTTTCATAAATTGAGCGAATAGCAGTTTCGAGTTTTGCACTTTCAGAAACGCTAGCAGAATGGCTCAATTCAATAAAATGTAATTTGGCCTGTGTAATTCCAGCTTTCCACTGATCTTGAATAAAAAGAAATAGAACCACAACTGCTAGCGTTAGCCCCAACCAAACAGCCGATAATCGCAGTTTTCCAACCATAAAATTCAACTCAAGCGTATATCTTATTGTTTCTGCCATCGAACCCTTAATCAGCCCATAACGCCATCACGACACTACTTCACGATTGCGTGAACTTGACTCTTTGTTGCCAGCGTGGTCGGAAACGCATTCGAATCTCAATTGGAGCACTTCATGGCAATAGCTTTCGTTTTTCCGGGTCAGGGCAGTCAGGCAATCGGCATGGGCAAGGCACTTGCTGATAATTTTGCCGCCGCCCGCAGTGTTTTTGCTGAAGTTGATGAGGCGCTCAACCAAAGGCTTTCGACGCTCATGTGGGAAGGGCCAGATACCGAACTCATGTTAACTGAAAATGCCCAGCCAGCTTTGATGGCAGTCAGCATGGCGGCGATGCGCGTTTTTGAGGAAGAACACGGCATTACTGTTGCAAACACAGCCAAATTTGTCGCTGGCCATTCTCTCGGTGAGTATGCCGCACTGGCAGCAGCTGGCACATTTACAATTGTCGATGCGGCGCGTTTGTTAAAAATTAGAGGCAAGGCCATGCAAGCCGCAACACCAGTGGGCACTGGTGCCATGGCAGCATTGCTGGGATTAGATTTTGCCACCGCTGCTCATGTGGCCGCAGAAGCAGCTCAAGGTGACATATGCCAAGCAGCCAATGATAATTCCGATGGTCAGGTTGTTGTCTCAGGTTCAAAAGCAGCTGTGGAGCGGGCTTGTGAAATTGCCAAAACCAAAGGTGCCAAACGCGCCATCATTTTGCCTGTATCAGCTCCATTCCATTGCGCTTTGATGCAGCCAGCAGCCGAAGCCATGGCTGAAGCCTTGGCCAATGCTACGATGAAATCGCCCGTAGTTCCTGTGATCGCAAACGTGGTTGCGGGGCCACTCATTGATCCGGCTATTATTCGCCAGAAACTTGTGGAGCAAGTCACCGGTACCGTGCGCTGGCGCGAATGCGTGAGCTATATGGTGGCTAATGGCGTTAATGTGTTTGTTGAAATTGGTGCAGGTAAAGTATTGACAGGACTCGCAAAAAAGAATGCGCCAGATGCGATAAGCTTTGCAGCCGGAACGCCAGATGATATCGCAGCCGCTGCTGCAAATTTAAAGCAAGGATCATAACATGTTCAACCTCACCGGAAAAACTGCACTCATCACTGGCGCAAGCGGCGGCATTGGTGCAGCCATCGCCAAAGCCCTGCACGCGGCTGGAGCCACCATCGCAATCTCTGGCACCCGTGTTGAAAAACTCGAAGAGTTAAAAGCTGAGATTGGTGAGAACGTCCATGTGTTGCCCTGCAATCTTTCAAGCGCTGAAGATGTAGAAAAACTTATCCCCGCTGCTGAAACTGCAATGGGTGGGCTTGATATTCTGGTCAACAATGCTGGCATCACCAAAGATGGCTTAGCAATGCGGATGAAGGACGAAGACTGGCAAGCCGTGATTGATGTGAATCTCACCTCAAACTTCCGCCTCTGTCGTGCGGCCATGCGCGGCATGATGAAAAAGCGCGCCGGACGCATTGTAAACATCACATCAATCGTGGGGGTTACTGGCAATCCCGGCCAAGCCAATTATGTGGCATCCAAAGCGGGTGTTATAGGTCTCAGCAAATCCTTAGCACAAGAACTGGCCACGCGCGGTGTCACAGTAAACTGCATTGCTCCAGGTTTTATCGCAACTCCAATGACTGATATGCTCAACGACAAACAAAAAGAAGGCATCCTCGCTAAAATCCCGGCTGGCCGCATGGGTGGTCCAGAAGATATTGCTGCCGCAGTGCTTTATTTGGCCTCAGATGAAGCAGGCTATGTGACTGGCCAAACACTGCACATCAACGGCGGCATGGCTATGATTTAAGACGCAAATTCCTGCAATCTTACAGTCCAGTAAGGAAAAATTAACCCTTCGATAACCGATTCCACCCTAAATACGTCAAAAGTTATTTTGGATTGTATTTGGTTGTATGAAGTGGTGGGCGGGAATTTTTAGGCAAACATTGAGTGCAGCGATGTGGGCAATGGCAATTCTATGTGCCTTGGTCACCACTGCGTTTGCAGCAACCTGCGGCCCTGCCACATCGCCAGGCACGGCGCCACCCTCATGGCAAACCTATTGCTGGATCGATATGACCAGCTACAACAATGCAACTGTTATGGCAGCAGGGCAGGTTTTTGCTATCACATTGTCAGATGGCTCGACCTTTAATTTCACACTAAAGGGCACAGGGACTACAGGGTTGAAGTCGATAGTGCCACCCTCATGGTCGGGCTCGGCGGTGGGCAACACGGCATTCTTAGGCATCCCCAACAAACCCATACTTTATACAACTGCTGGTGGAACTGTGACCCTCACTATGAGTGGAATTTCCATCACCCCTCCACCAGGCGGCACAAGTTCTGGCCTGTTCATGGTGATTGTCGCCGATGCGGAATCAACGAATAACGGCGAGTCCCTGACCTACACAACCAACGGCGGCAATTGGAACGTTATTGATCAGGTTAATCCCATTTCGGGTTCTGTTTATCCAACAATCAGCAACACCGGAACAACGTTTACTGAAACTGGTGTTGCTGGCACGGTGGGTGCCTATATCGTGGGCACTCAAAGCCCCACAACAGTCACCGCCAAATTGGTAGCTGGCGGCCTGCAAGGCATTATGTTTGCCATTCAATATGCCACCATTTCCACCAATAAAATAATTTCAGGTGGTCGCGGCAATCCAGCGGACCAATTTATTTATGGTGCAAAAACAACATCGACGGGCGTCATATTAGCGCAAAGAACGTCAAGCGGAACGGCCAATGGCCCCTTCACGGCATCAGTGGCAACAGTTTCATCCAGCGTGCCCACAACAGTGTTCGAGCAAATGGCAGCCGGTAGTTCAAGCACGCTGGCCCAATATACCACCAACCTCGATTGCATCAATGGCAGTGCCGGTTCACCCACCGTTCTGCCATCCAATCAAGCCGTCACCAGTTATAACATCACCAGTTTTGCTTACGGTGATGCAATCTCATGCACATTCACCAACACGCCACTGCCTGCAACCGTCGCCATCAAGAAAGTCACATTGGGCGCAGCAGGCGGCCCCTTCACATTCACGCAAACAAATTTAGCAAGCAACCCAGCAAATATAACCACCAGTTCTAATGGTGTGGCAACACCAGCATCGCCAACAGCAATCACTGTCACGGCTTTGGCAACGCAAGTTCAGATCATTGAGGGTAGCTCCTTAAACTACACGCTCACGTCTGCCACCTGCAGCGATGCCCAATCCGCACTCACCAGCAACCCAGCAAGCTTTGGCTCATCGAGTGGCCTAACTGTAACCATTCCCGCAGCTAACATCAGGCCTGGTGCTCAAATCACCTGCACCCTCACCAATACCGCAAACCCACCCACAATCAGCTTGCAAAAAGCGATAGCTGGAGCAGGGCGGGTGGCAGCTTCTGATCAGTTCTCACTGCAAGCCATCGGCACAGGCGCTCCAGCCGCGGTCACAACAACGGGCACTGGCACAGCCGTCACATCAGCAGCCCTGAGCTTCAATGCCACAGCGGCAAGCAGCTATACATTGAATGAAGCTATGGCCGCAGGTTCTGCTTCAGCACTCACCAAATATTTGCTATCAGTCTCATGCAGCAACAGCAATAGCGCTGGCACATCTGTATCAGGCTTCACCAGTGTGCCAATCAGTTTCACCGCAGCCCAAGGTGACGCCATTAGTTGCGTGATCACCAACACGCCAGTCATCATGAATCTTGGTATTGTAAAAACCAAATCAACCGCAGGTCCCGTCTCGGTTGGCCAAACAATCACCTACACTTACACAATCAGCAACACTGGCAATGTGAACATGAGCAATGTGCAAGTGACAGATATGCACGGAACACCAGCCGCCGCCGTGGTGTGGGGGGCGGGCGGCATTACCAGTGAAACCTTAACCGTGCCCGGCCCGCTGGGTGCTGGAGCATCGCCAGACGGCACCGCCAATAATGGCATCTGGTCAACACTGGCCCCAGGAGCGACCATAACATTCACTTACAGTCACACCGTAACCCAAGTTGAGATTGATCGCGGCTAAATCATTAAATGGGAAAACGGCGCTTTACGCGACCAATAAAATCCTAACGATTGCCCATCTAAAATGGCTGTCGGGGCTGGAGTATTTTGTGAAATAGGCTAGGCTAAAAACTAATCATGCCAACTCTTCAGCACATGACGGCAGTTCAACTTATCGGCCATGGCGGTTACGACAAGCTCATCTACAACGAGCGAGTGCATGTGCCCACCGTTGGACCAGGCGAAGTTCTCATTAAAGTGCTTGCCGCAGGCATCAACAACACCGATATCAACACACGCATTGGTTGGTATTCCTCCAGTGCAATGGCCAGCACGAATGAGGCGGCTACTACAGATAATGTGCCAACCGATGGCGATTGGACTGGAAAAGGTCTCATTTTTCCGCGCATTCAAGGTGCCGATGTTTGCGGTAAAATCGTGAGTGTGGGATCCGCTGTTTCGCCAAGCCGCATTGGTCAACGCGTCATCGTGCAAAGCTGCCTTTTATCTTTACAGAAGGGTGGGTTCACGCCTTGGCTTGGCTCTGAACGTGATGGAGCCTTTGCCCAATTTGTAGCAGCTCCTTCCTCAGATACATTTCATATTCAATCAGATTTCACGGATTCGGAACTTGCGGCAGTACCTTGTGCATATGCTACAGCAGAAAATCTTATTAGCCGTGCTGGACTTGTCTCTGGAGAGAACGTTCTAATAACTGGCGCATCAGGAAATGTTGGCATTGCGGCAATACAATTGGCCAAGCGCCGTGGCTGCCACGTCACGGCTATTTCTGCCACCAGCAAGTTTCCAATGCTTGGGGCCGATATGTGCGTCGATAGGAATTCTTCCATTTTAAAAGCCTCAGGCAACAGTGCTTTTGACGTGGTTGTGGATGTTGTTGGTGGCGGGCAATGGCCAGAATTATTGGATGTGCTTAAGCCGCGCGGCCGCTATGCTGTCTCAGGAGCAATTGCCGGGCCAATTGTTAAAATGGATTTGCGCAAACTTTACCTCAAAGACCTAACATTGTTTGGATGCACATCACAAAGCGCCGAAGTTTTTGCAAATCTTGTATCCTACATCGAAAAACACGAAATCAAGCCAATTATAGCGGGAGAATATCCTTTACGAGATATCGCTTTTGCACAAGAACTGTTTCAGTCCAAAACGCATATTGGCAAAATTGTGCTAATTCCACCTGCAACCTGAATATGATCTTTTGAATAAAACTAAAGAAAAATTCCCCCTTTTGACCTCGCGCAGAATTGTGCTAGGGAAATGCTACGGCAGTGAGGCGGGGGCCTTTGGGCATCCCTAACTTTGTTTCCTAATAAAATTAACTGAGGGTACTAACACATGAGCGATATCGCTGAACGAGTGAAGAAGATCGTAGTAGAACACCTGGGCGTTGATGCCGACAAGGTGAAAACCGAAGCGAGCTTCATTGATGATCTCGGCGCCGACAGCTTGGACACGGTTGAACTCGTGATGGCT
>JANNBH010000070.1:0-43242 GCA_031385245.1 Hyphomicrobiales bacterium
CCAATTTCGAGTGCGGTGGCACGTGTTTCTGCACTCTGGGCATAACCCACAATTGAGCCCGCCAATTTCTGTTGGCGCATGGCATGGCACAGCGAAGACCCGATCAGCCCAAGGCCTAACACCGCCACTTTTTCAAACATCACACTCATGCCATAAACTCTTTCAGTGCTGAAACCACAGCTCGATTGGCTTCTTCGGTTCCAATAGTGATTCGCAAAGCCGCAGGCAATCCATAAGCGGTAACACGGCGCACGATGATATTGCCTTCGGTGAGAAACGCGTCAGCAGCTCCCGCTTTTTCAGAACTGCCAAAATGAACCAAAACAAAATTGGCCACACTGGATGTCACTTCCAAGCCTAGCGCGCGAAGCTCCGCACTCAACCACGCCAACCATTTGCCATTATGCTCAGCCACCTGTTTGATGAACTCAACATCCTGCAACGCTGCTGTGCCTGCGGCAAGCGCAGGCGTACTCACACTAAATGGCCCTCTGATGCGGTTGAGCACATCGGCAATGGCCGGAGGGCAATAGGCCCAGCCAATACGAACACCAGCAAGGCCGTAAATCTTTGAAAAGGTCCGCGTCATGACAACATTGGAATTATTTTCAACCAGTGCAATGCCCGCATCATAATCATCGGCCAAAACAAATTCGGCATAAGCCCCATCCAAAACCAAAACCACATGCGATGGCAGGCCCTTATGCAAACGTCGAAGCTCGGCAGCAGTCAAATAAGTGCCGGTGGGGTTGTTTGGATTGGCGAGATAAACTATCTTGGTAGCAGATGTGACCCGCGACAAGATTTCACCCACATCCGTTTTAAAATTATGCTCCGGTGCCACCACTGCTATGGCATCATTAGTGGCAATGGTGATGGGGTAAACCAAAAAACCATATTGACTATAAATAGCCTCATCGCCTTTGTTCAAATAGGCGTGGGCTAAAAGTTGTAAGAGCTCATCAGAACCCGTGCCACCACAGACAATGTTTTCAATTTTTAAATTATAGCGTTGTGCAATAGCGCCACGCAAAACCATTGCTTGCCCATCAGGATAAACCGACAAACCAAAACCAGCAGCCTCCGCATAAGCGGCAATGGCCTTTGGGCTTGGGCCAAAGGGTGATTCATTTGATGAAAGTTTGTGAACCTTACCCGTTTTGGGACCAGATTTTCCAGGCACATAAGCTGAAATTGTTTCAATGCCCGCTTTGGCTTGTGGACCGGCTTTAGAATCAACAGCCATAGCTAAATCTCAAGCGCGCTGTTGCAGCGTCCAGCAATTTTGAGTCCGAGCGAGGGGTTAGACCGCGTGAGGCCCACCAAAGGCCCTTCATGTTCTTGCAAAAACCCGGGCAAGCAAGAAAGTCTGTGTTGACCAATCTTCACTTGCCACAAAGGTTGTGGTGTAAAATCGCGTGGCAATTTTCCTTCGGTGATCACCAAAGTTTCGTCATCGCCGCTGGCCTCAACCGGCGCATGGCCAAGCACCAAAAGCTGCGGCATAAGATCATCTTTGATATACGGCAAATATCCAATCACTTGCGCCTTGCCAGCCTTGCCAGCCAAAAAAGCTTCGGTCCAAGCTTGTTCAGTTTCCACCACACAAATATCACCAGGCACAGAATCGATCTGGAAAAGCGCTTGGGCTTCATCACGGTATTCTTCCACTGGCATCGGCCCAAAATGATCACGCAGCCGCAAGCGATGCGCCAGATTAGAATTGAGGTGCTTGCTCACATGCAAGGTGATCGGCGCTTGTCTGCTGCTTGATTCATTGAGCACCACACGCCAAAGACGCACCAAAAAATCAGCGCTTAAACCAACCACTTTTCCACGTGCCACCAAGCGTCGCAAAATTGCAGCTTCGCGTGTTGGTCGCAATGGCAAAGGAAAGGATGCTGGTTCATTTTTCTTCAACCCTTGCACATGGCCGGTAATGGCAAAGCGTTTGCTGACCAGATCAAGAATCTGGTCGTCGATTGCGTCAATTTCTCGGCGCACCTCATGCAGCGAAATCCGGCCCGCTTCTTTCATATCGTCCAAACTCATTTTTAATCTCAAGCCAAAATCTGCGCCATCCCCTCTCATGTCATAAGGTCAACCGCCGCAAATTGCAAAGAAACTAACCTTTAAAATCTTTGCGTGGCGACCCAAGCAAAGCCGGGCGCAACCGCAATGCGCTGCGCGGCAAGCGTTTTCCTGATGAATAAGCAAATATATGCTTGGTGGCTGATGCAATCAAAACCCCTGAAAGTTGCCCTAATGCGGCGGCCCCTAATTTTTCAACCACAGGGGCCATGCGAAGTCCACCCAGATTAAGCCACGGTGGCATGAACAATCCATAGTTCATCTGGTCCAATGAAAACTGTGCGGTCTTTAAAAGTTTGGTGAGCTGCAGCGGCGAAAATGGCTGGCCAAATCCGAAGGGAGATTTATCAGAAAGCGACCAAAGCCCATGGCGATTGGGCACCACCAAAATCAACTTCCCCTGCGGTGCCAAAACCCGCCACAGCTCTTGCAACATGTCATCTGCATCATCGGTAAATTCGAGGCCGTGAATAACCACGGCCACATCAATGGAATGGTCAGGAAGTGGCAGATCATATTCATCGACCAAAGCCGATTGAACAACACCAGAAGCTGGCCAATGCATCACGCCACGCCTAGCCAGCATGAATGCCAAGGTGCCAGACTCTGATTGCAAATAGGGCGTAGCATAACCAAGCCCCAAAACCCGAGCATCCCCATCCAATTTAAGCGCTGGCACTATTTTTGGGCAGAGCAGACGGTGAGTAGCTTTTCCCAAGGGACTGGAATAGAAGTCTTGCAGATCAACAACATTCATAAGTGTGAACCTAAGCCATTTTGAAGCTTGCGTCACCTTGGAAAGAAATAAAGGTAAACTCGTGGCTCACATCGATATGCGTCAATTCATGTGCCTCTCGGATAATTATGGCCTCATCATTCACGATAGCCAAACTGGAGCAACCGCCGCCATTGATGCCCCAGACGCTGATGCCGTGGAGGCCCAACTTAAAAAATTTGGGAGGCAGCTCACCCATATTTTTACCACCCATCACCATGCCGATCATGTGCAGGGGAACCTTCAGCTTAAAGACTTGTTCGGCTGTAAGATTATTGGCCCCAAAGCTGAAGCAGATAAAATCCCTGGAATTGATATTGCGGTTTCAGGGGGTGAGTCATTCAAATGGTCCAACCGCGAAGTGTTCGTGAATGCCTGCCCCGGCCACACCTCTGGCCATATTGCCTATTCTATTCCGTCAGAGTTTTCACTGTTTGCAGGAGACACGGTTTTTGCCATGGGCTGCGGCCGCGTGCTGGAAGGCACCATGGATGAAATGTATCATTCAGTGAATCAATTCAAAACGCTTTCGCCTAGCACCTATATCTATTGCGGCCATGAATATACTGAAGCCAATTGCCGCTTTGCCTTAACGCTTGAACCCGGCAACAAGCATTTGCAAAACCGCTCATACCTCGTGGCAGCGCAAGTGGCGCGTGGTGAAATGACCTGCCCCACAACACTGGGTGATGAACTTAAAACCAATCCCTACATGCGCTGCGACAGTCCTGAAATCAGAGCAACCCTCGGCATGGGAAAAGCCACTGACGCAGAAGTGTTTGCCGAAATTAGAACCCGCAAGAACAACTTCAAATAGGCTTTTTGAAAATCATATCCTTGGCTGCAATTGCGGCTCCAGCAGTAATGAGCACGCACGCCAAAGCCATGGACCAGCTGGCACTGGCATAACCTGCCGCTACGAGAACCAAAGTGGAAAGCAAGGGTGCGGCATAAGACGATGCACCCAGCACCATAACATCACCTTTTTTAACACCAATATCCCAGGCATAAAAACCAAGCCCGAGAGGCAAGAGGCCAAGCATAATTATTGCCGCCCATTGGCTGCTGGCTTGTGGCCACACTGTTGGCTCTAATGCGAAATGTAAAATTGCAGCGACCACAGCTGTGACGAGACAAAACCCAGCGACAACATCCGTTGGCACATGCCCCATGCGCCGCGACAACACTGAATAGCCCGACCAAATAAAAGCACAAGCCAAGGCCAACACATGCCCAAGTTTAATTCCTGCAGTAAAGCCAACGGCACCACCCTTGCTGATGATTACAATTGCGCCAGCCAAACCGAGCAAAGCCCCGATAACATGGTGTTTATATAAATGTTCCCCCGGCAGCAGAGCGGCAAACAGCACAATGAGAAGCGGCCACAAATAAGCAATTAGGCTGGCTTCCACAGGCGGGGCATTTTGGATCGCAAAGAAATAAAGGCAATGATAAACGCAAAGTCCAAATGTGCCCGTCAACCAAACACGCCAGTTTTGCCGCAGAGAGTGGATTGCCGAGGGCCGCCAAATCCAACTTATTACGCCACTCATGCTCCCTATGAAAAAACACATTGCCGTCAGTTGAAAGGGTGGAATGGGGCCTGAGGCCGCGGCAAGCAACGCAAGAAAGGCCCACATCAGCACTGCCGAAAAGCCAATAAGTGTTGCAGTTTGCTTACTCATAAATAAGTAGGCGGCAGTGATTTCCGGCGCATATCAAGCAGGCTTAAGAAAACTGCGCCCAATATAATTCCACCACCAACCAGAGCAAATGTATCAGGCATTTCATTTACAAAAAGCCATGGCCAAAACGGATTGATCACCGCGTCCAGCATCGAAATTATGGCCAAAGAAATAGCCGAAACAGATTTGGCACCCATGCCATAAAAAACGAGTGGTATTGCCAATTGTATCGGGCCCATTAACATCAACAGCCAGAAACTACTATCATCGATAGTGAAGGCATTCTGTGCTCCATCAATCAACCAGCTAAAAAAACCTGCCGCTACAAAAATCAAAATTCCACCAACTACAAAAGCTGGCATCATATCAAAGCCACGATAACGGCGTAGCAGTAGTGTCTGTAAAGCAAACATAATCGGAACACCCAAACACATCAGAAGCCCAAGATAAGTTCCGACAGTCAAGCCGTGATAGCCAATAACCACCATTCCGCAAAGCGCCAATAGAGCAGAAATCCAGGCAATGAAACCAGGCCTTTCGCCAGTAATCCACGGGCTGAGAAGGCCAGTGAATAAGGGTGAGGTTGCGCCAATAACTGATACGGTAGCAGTTCCCACCATGGTAAGTGATGTAACGTAAAAAGTCGTGCCAGCAGCAAAACAAACCGCCGACATTATTAGGGCATAAGTTGGTATATTTCTGAATTTTTCAATTACCTGGCCACGATAGACAAGGATCAAGTAAACAATTAGTGCGGCAGACATAGAAAACCCGCGCCAACTGTTAATCTGCCAACCATTAAGGCCAGGCATCAAACGAACAAACAGGCCCGAAAGACTCCACCCAAGTGTGGCCATCAGGACAAACCCGACACCCGATGCAAAACTTTGTTGATTATTCGCCATGCATTCCCCGAATCGGCATGACTGTAGCAAATCAATCTTTCCCCGCAACCCGTTCTGCGTGAGCAAATCTAGTTTAGGTTTAAAAAGTCCTATTTTATGCCCGCAATTTTATATTGTCACCATCATAGGGGCTTTCAGCCACAACAGTCGTTTTGAAAATTTTATCGAGAATTTTAATCTCTAGTTCGGTTCCAACTGCAGAATACGCAGGTTTCACCATAGCTAAAGCCAATGACTTATTCACCCGCCAGCCAAAGCCACCATTAGTGGCGCGGCCGACAAGCGCGCCATTTGAATAAATGGGTTCAGAGCCACGCACATCTGAGTGCTCATCTGTCACCCCATGAACTTCCATAGTGACGAAATTCCAGTTAAGGCCTTTTTCTTTTCCTTGAACCAAAGCATCGCGGCCAATGAAGGGGCCTTTAGCTGGATGCACAAAACGATCTAGGCCAGATTCATAGGCTGAATATTCAATCGACAACTCACGCGGGATAAGGCGATATGATTTTTCAATAGACAAAGATGACATGGCCTTGATGCCATAAGGCTTAATGCCAAATTCTTTTCCAGCTTCCATCAACTGATCGAACAATGCAATTTGACTTTCAACTGGCGAATGGAATTCATAGCCAAGCTCACCCACAAAGTTCACCCGCAGTACATGCGCGGATGCTGTACCCACTGCGATCTCTTTGCCGGAAAGCCAAGGGAAGGCTTCGTTCGACAAATCAGCCGACGTGAGTTTCTGCAAAACTTTGCGTGAATTTGGACCCGCCAATACAAGCACACCAAGACGTGTGGTGAGTGGGTTCAACCGCACCGAACCATCGGGGGGTAAAAGCTTGCGAAGGCAATCATGGTCGTGGCGTTCAAAAGCCCCAGCAGACACCAAATAGAAGCGCCCCGCTGCCCATTCATAAACCGTGAACTCAGCCCGCACCCCGCCGGATGGCGTGAGCAAATGGGTGAGTGCGATGCGGCCTTGTTTCTTTGGAATTTTATTGGCCAGAATAGCTTCTAACCAGGCACGAGCACCCGGTCCCGACACTTCCATTTTAGCAAAAGCGCTCATGTCTTGAAGCGCCACATTGTCCATCACATTGCGGCATTCTTCCCCGACAAAACGGAACGAATTTGAACGGCGGAAGGACCATTTTTCAACAATGCGGCCATCATCGGTTGGCAGGGCATGATTGTGATTGGTTAAAGTGTCTTGCTTGTTCAACTCTGCTTCAGAAAGCGCATAGCCTTTTGGCGCAAACCAACCCGGCCGCTCCCAGCCATAAACTGACCCAAACACCGCACCCAAATCTTTCATGCGGTCATAAACTGGTGTGCGCTTCAAAGGCCGTGCTGCAACGCGCTCTTCTTCAGGAAAATGCGGCGTGAACACATTGGCATAAGCCTCTTCATTCTTCACTTGCAGATAGCCCTTGGTGGCATAAGGACCAAAGCGTCGTGGGTCCACACCCATCATATCAATGGTTGGTTCACCATCGACAATCCATTCGGCCAATTGCCAACCGGCACCACCGGCCGCCGTCACGCCAAATGAATGACCTTCATTCAGCCAGAAATTTTTCTTATCCCAAGCAGGGCCGATGATGGGTGAACCATCTGGTGTATAGGCGATGGCACCATTGTAAACTTTCTTGATGCCCACTTCACCGAAGGCAGGAACCCGCGTGATCGCAGTTTCAATGTAAGGGCCCAAACGGTCCAAATCTTCTTGGAACAATTCATATTCACTCTGGTCTGATGGCGCATCAACATAGCAACAGGGCGCACCTTTTTCATAAGGCCCCAACAGCAACCCGCCATTCTCTTCGCGCATATACCAGCTTGAATCAGCCTCACGCAGAACCCCCATTTCAGGCAGACCCGCAGCTTGGCGTTCTTTAATCAACGGGTGTGGTTCTGTGACGATATATTGATGCTCGACCGGAATGACTGGAATATCAAGACCAACCATGGCCCCAGTTTTGCGCGCAAAATTGCCCGAGCATGAAACCACATGTTCGCAGGTAATGTCGCCCTGATCAGTTTTCACCAACCATTCGCCGTTCGGTTGTTGTTCAATTGCCGTCACCGCTGTGTTGCGATAAATTTCTGCACCACGCGAACGCGCACCTTTGGCGAAAGCCTGGGTTAAATCCGCTGGCTGAATATAACCGTCATCAGGATGTTGTATGGCTCCAATAATGCCTTCAATGTTGCACAGCGGCCAGATTTCTTGAAGTTGAGCAGGTGTCAACTTATTCACTGTAATGCCGAGCGTTTCGGCAATGCCCGCATAATACATAAACTCGTCCCAACGATCTGAGGTTCGGGCAATGCGAATGTTAGACACTTTTTTGAAGCCCACATTTTGACCGGTCTCAGCTTCCAGCTCACCATAAAGCTTCACTGAGTATTTGTGAATTTGACCAACCGAATAAGACATATTGAACAGCGGCAGCAAACCTGCGGCGTGCCAGGTGGAACCAGATGTGAGTTCTTTGCGCTCCACGAGTACCACATCGCTCCAGCCTTTTTTGGCCAGATGATAAAGTGTTGATACGCCCACCACACCACCGCCAATGACAACAACTTTTGCTTTGCTTTTCATGGAAACACCCTTTTTATGTCACCTATCATTAGTGAGCAAAACTCAACAGGGGTGAGAATGGAACGACTTAGGTCAGTCTTTTTCCGACAAGCCTGTGTGCTTGATAATAAACTGTGCCAAAGCGGCTACATCATCACGGTCAAAAACTGGAACTGAAGCTTCAATTTTGCCGTTTGCGGCAACAGCAACAATAGTCACGTCATCACCTGCTAAGGCTGGATGGTTAAGCTCCAAATTCCGCACTTCAATCTTATCATGCGTATCACGCTTATAGCCCTCCACAATCACCAGATCACAAGGTGAAAGCTTTGCTAAAATCTCATCGAGAGAAGGGGGTTCCGCGCCGCGCAATTCATTCATAATGGCAAATCTGTTTTGCGAAATTACGGCGACTTCAGTGGCCCCAGCCTTCCGATGCCTGAAGCTATCGCGGCCTTCATAGTCAATATCAAAATCATGGTGGGCATGTTTCACCGTAGAAATTTTAAGGCCAAGCCCCGTGAGATGGCGCACCAGCTTTTCCACCAGCGTGGTTTTGCCAGAGTTTTTAAAACCACAAACGCCGATGACTCTTTGCATTCAGCGAACCTTGGGCAAAATCTTCAGCGCTGCGGTCATATCCGCTGGCGTGTTGATATTCATAAACGGATCATAATCATCGGCCCGCCAATTTACTTTGGTCGCATTGATTTTGAAAACCCAATCTTGTACCCGGTTTGATGAATGTATTTCCCTTCCAAGGTGGGGTAAAAGCGCCACTGGCCAAAACCCTGTAAGGTAGTGATCTTGACCTTTGGAATTGGCAAAAGCTGGCTTAGTACCTGCAAGTTTTCTGACTAAATCATGTGGCAGGAATGGCGAGTCTGATGGCACAGTAACAACAGCATCATAACCTTCTTCTACTGCATAAGTGAGGGCCGAATGAATTCCAGCAAGCGGGGTGTCAATCTCAGTTTCTATGTCGGGGATGATGTCAAATTCCAAAAATTCAAACCGTTTAGTGTCACCATTTGCATTGATGACGATGTCTTCAACTTGCGGAATCAGCCGATCAATCACCCGCACAATCAGAGGTTTGGGGCCAAGTTTAACAAGAGCTTTTTCTGCACCCATGCGTTTTGATTTTCCACCGGCAATGATGGCACCGAGAATGTTCATGTGTGGCTATAAATCCTTTGCGGCGGAATGAACACTTTGATGGCATCACCAACCGAAACATCGCCCTCGCATTCCACCCATGCCGTGAGGCCGCGTTTATGGGTGGCGGCTTTCACAAATATTGATCCTTTTTCAGGGTACGTTTTTGAGATCACATCAGCCACCTGACGGCAGGGCAAATTTTCGGTGTCGATCACCAATGTTGCCCCAGACGGAAATTGCAATCGTGAAGACGGTGGCAAAAGTGTAAGATCAGGAATTCCAGAAGTGACAAGATTGGCACCCAGCCATGAAGCATTCATTTCTGGCAATTCTAATTCAGCAGCAACTTCCGCCATTTCCTCCACTGAAATGAGAGTCATCTGCCGCACATTGCGAATAACCGTATTGCGCTTGTAAGTTTGCAAAGTACGAACATCAGAAAGCCTTGTAAAACCAGTGTGGCAATCACCTTCCGGTCCAGACAACAGTAATTTTAAGTTGCTACGCGCTAGCTTCTCAAACCCGTCTTCGCGGTTCACCGTTGATAAAAGCTGCTCCACGCGGCCTAAGATTTTTAATTTGGTAACGACTGACACGCCGCTGTTCTCCTGATTACATATTCACTATAAGCAAGCTCATGGACAATCGCCACCTAGAAACGACACTCGATCTTTCAGGCCTGCTGTGCCCGCTTCCCGTGCTGAAAGCGCGCAAGAAGTTGGAAGCTATGACTTCAGATTCGATACTTGTGGTCCTAGCCACCGACCCGATGGCTGCGATAGACATGCCACACTTTTGTAATGAGCAAGGCCACCAACTTTTATCGCAAGAAAAGCATGGCCAGATTTTAACATTCAGGATCAAACGCAAATGACTTATGATTTCGGCACATTCAACAATTGGGGCACACTCAAAAAAGTGGCGGTGCGCTCTGTTGCATCAGCCTTCGTGTCGGATGCTAAGATTGATGCGGAATGGAAAGATTTGAATTTTCATTCTAGGCCCAATCTTGAAAACGCCCTGAGGGAATATGGCGTTGTTGAGAAGGCTCTAAAGTCCACAGGCGCCGAAGTCATTGATTTAGGTGTAGGCGATGGCCTCACCCTCGATAGTCTTTACACCCATGATGCCTTGATCATTACACCACGCGGCCTTGTGCGCCCGCGCATGGGCAAACCGCAGCGCCGTAAGGAAGCAGCAGTCAATGGTGCAGTTTTAGAAAAACTTGGCTTTCCCATTGCGGGTGAAATAACGGGTGAAGGCAAGATTGAAGGTGGCGATCTCGTGTGGATTGATAGAAACACCCTGCTGGCGGGCGTAGGCTACCGCACCAATGTGGAGGGCGTTCGCCAACTGCAGGCCATCTGTGGTTCAGATGTGAATGTGATGTGGTTTGATATGCCACACTATAAAGGCAAGTCCGATGTGTTTCATTTGATGAGCTGCCTCAGCCCGCTCGATTCTGATTTGGCTGTGGTCTATCAACCGCTGATGGCCGGCAGGCTCATTGAGTTTTTACAATCACGCGGCATTAAATTTGTCGATGTGCCAGATTCAGAATTTGAAACCATGGGCTGCAATGTTTTAGCATTGGGCCCGCGCCACGCCATGATGGTGGCCGGAAACCCAGTGACCGAACAGCGGATGCATGATGCTGGTGTTAAGGTTGAAGTAATTGAAGGTTACGACATTTGCCGCAAAGGCGAAGGCGGCCCGACGTGTATGACACGGCCACTTGTCAGAGCTTAAAACAGCTCTTTCACTTTCGCACTAAAGCCCGCCGTCACCGAACCATCGGCATGTTCAATCAAGGGCCTGCGGATGAGTGAGGTGTGGGCCATGGCCAGCGCTACAGCTTTGGCTTCGGTCACATCAGTCTTGTCAGCTTCAGGAAGTCCGCGCCATGTATAGCCCGCACGGTTGATCAGTTTTTCCCAACCGCCCACGGCTTTCATCCATTTCATCACTTGCGCCTTGGTTAGTTTTTCAACTGAGTAGTCTGAGAAATCAACTACAACATTCTTCTCTTGCAAAAAAGCCAAAGCATTTTGGCAGGTAGAACATTTCTTCAGTCCATAAGCTTTTAAAGTCATATATCACCTGTACAACGAAAGTGTTTTATCAGTGAAAGCATCGGCCCCACCAGAGATTTGATCGGTGAAAGCTTTGAAGAGGCCTTCAATTTCGGCCTTCTCAATATCATTCACAATAAACACCAGCCGCGTTTCCTCTCGCCCATCTGGCCATTCTTTCAGACGCACCGGCGGATGAAACACATGTTGCACACCGTGTACGGCGAGGGGACGTGTTGGATCATCAGACGTTTTGATCAAGCCCTTCATGCGGAGCATATTGGCACCGTGATAAGAGGCCAAAAGTTCAAAAAATAATTCCAAACCTTGCGGACTGATGGCGCGGGTATCCGAAAATGCAAATGACCTGATATGGGCATCATGGCGCGATTTATCATGGTGGTGATGTTCATGTTTATGGACGGCTTCTTCGGCCAACCAACCTTGAACATTTACAGTCTTGGTGGTGGGATCAAACAAGCCCATCGTAAATAATTTAGCAGCGGTCGCTTCACCACGGTGCGTGGTGAGCAGACGAGCTGAAGGATTTAATTTCCGCAAGCGGCCAATAATGGCGAACATTTTTTCTTCGCCTTCAAGCCCATGCAGTAAATCTAATTTCGTGAGAACAATCCGGTCAGCCACCGCAACTTGCTTCACAGCTTCGGGGTGGGCATCCAAAGTGGCCCACCCATTCACGCCATCAACAACTGTGATCACCCCTTCAAGCCGCAAACGTTGTACGAGAAGATCATCTCGCATGAGAGCGTGAAGCACGGGGGCAGGATCAGCAAGCCCCGTGGTTTCAATCACAATGCGGTCAAATGCTTTCACTGTGCCCACATCACGCCGCGACAAAAGATCGGCAATCGTCACAATCAAATCGCCACGGATGGTGCAGCATAGACAACCTGATGAAAGTTCAACAATATTATCATCGGATTTTTCAACCAGCAGATGATCAATGCCAATCTCGCCAAATTCGTTGATGATCACGCAAGCATTTTGCAGCATCTCTTCTTTCAACATGGAATTAAGAAGCGAGGTTTTGCCGGAGCCTAGAAATCCGGTGAGCACAGCAACGGGTATGGGAGAGCGATTGGTCATGCTATCTTATAGACTTGCTATCTTGAGAAACTCTAGGCCAAATTCCAATCAAATTTGGCAATCACTGGCACATGGTCGGAAGGCTGGGTCCAATTACGCACCGGGCGCAATACTTCAATGCTGGTGCAATGACGCGCCAAATCACCCGTCGCCCAAACATGATCAAGCCTGCGGCCCTTATCCGCAACACTCCAATCTTTGGCACGGTAACTCCACCATGTATAAAGTTTTTTGGAATGTGGCACATGATTTCGCATCACATCCACCCAGCCACCAACTTCCTGAATGCGGGCAAATTTTTCCACTTCAATGGGCGTGTGAGAAACAACTTTGACCAGTTCCCGGTGCGACCACACATCATGTTCCATCGGTGCTATATTGAGGTCACCCACCGCAATGGCCCCATAACCTTTGGGGGCTGCATCGTCTTTGGACCATTCTTCCATCTCAGCCAAAAAATCTAATTTATGGCCAAATTTTTCGTTGATCTCACGATCCGGCTCATCGCCACCAGCGGGTACATAAAAATTATGCAACAGAAATGGTTTTTCACCTTCAAAGCGCACGCTCACATGGCGGCAATCACCCTTTTCGCAAAAATTGCGGGAATGCTGCGTGTGAAACGGAACACGCGAAACAATGGCCACGCCATGATAGCCTTTTTGGCCAAATTCAGCGATGTGGGTATAACCAAGAGCAGCCAAAGGCGCTGATGGAAATTGCCCCTGTGGGCATTTGGTTTCCTGCAGGCAGATAATATCGGGTGCAGCCTCTTTGATCAGACGCTCAACCAAACCAATCCGCAGGCGCACTGAATTGATGTTCCATGTTGCTAAAGAAAAACCCATGCACCTCACATGGCATGGGCTTTAAAACGCAGCAAGAGGATTATTAGACGTGTGGAAGACTTAATTGCCAGCCGGCCGATTGATTTTACCAATGAAGAGCTTTGGGTCAAATTTTCCACCTGTTTCAATATTGGCCAATTGCACAGTGGTGCGGCGGCCCTTGCCATCGACAATCACCCACTGTTGCAGTTGATTGCGGATTTCATCAAAAATGAGAATAATATAACCACCCAAATGGTCTTTACGGTCCATCAAAGACACACTGGTAATACCATCAACGCTTTCAAAGCCAATCACGTCTGTTTCGGCGAGTAAATCAATTTTCGTCGAAACCACCAAGCGCAGAGGTGTTGCCGAAAGAGGAAATTGGTCGCCTTTTTCCTTGATTTTATTTTTTATCGTCAGCCATTTGCCATCTGATACAATAAGCAATGGATTTGGCGGCGCATATTCAAAACGCAATTTGCCAGGCTTGCTGATCAGCAACACGCCCTGTGATTCTTGGCCACGTGGGCTGATTTGAGTAAAATCACTTTTCAGTGTTTGATAGCTGTTAATATAAGCATTGATGTTCCGAATGGCCTGTTGCTGTTCAGCGGTTAAACTGATCGTTGGAACTTTGGACGTTTTTGCCAGAACTGGACCTGTGGCAAAAGTGACCGACACCAACGCCACCGCGATCAATTTCAAAAATTTCAACATGTCTCATCGAATCTTTCAATTAAAGTTTCTAGGTCGCCTTTACGCATTCTCGACTAACCACACAAGCGGGCGGATTTGCGGCTATTTTTAGCCGCGCGCACTGTCTCCCGGCACCAAAATTTCTCGCTTTCCCGTGCCATTAGCTGCAGAAATAAGCCCTTCTTTTTCCATGCGCTCAATCAAGCTTGCGGCCTTATTATAGCCCACTTGCAAGCGCCGTTGCACATAACTGGTAGAAACTTTTTTATCGCGTAGAACCACAGCCACCGCTTGATCATAAAGCTCGTCACCAGAGCCGCCACCTGCGCTGGCCATTTCAGCTCCGCCCTCGCCGTAACCCTCTTCATCCACTTCTTCAGTTACCGCTTCCACATATTCAGGCGCACCCTGCGCCTTCAAGTGGTTCACAATGTCTTCAACTTCTGTGTCAGTTACAAATGGCGCATGGAGGCGTGAAATGCGACCACCGCCTGCCATATAAAGCATGTCACCTTGACCCAACAGTTGTTCTGCCCCCATCTCTCCAAGAATAGTGCGACTATCAATTTTGGAGGTCACTTGGAATGAAATGCGGGTCGGGAAGTTCGCCTTGATTGTGCCGGTGATCACGTCAACTGAAGGCCGCTGCGTGGCCATTACCACATGTATGCCAGCCGCACGCGCCATTTGAGCAAGGCGCTGCACAGCCCCTTCAATATCTTTGCCAGCAACCATCATTAAATCGGCCATTTCATCGATGATCACCACAATATAAGGCATTGGATTCAGATCCAAATCTTCCTGCTCCATAATGGGAGCACCAGAGTGCGGATCAAATCCGGTCTGAACAGTGCGGGTGAGTTTCTGGCCCTTGGCCACCATGGTGGCAAGTTTGGCATTATAGCCATCAACATTGCGAACACCCGTTTTCGACATTTTCTTGTAGCGTTCTTCCATCTCGCGCACCGCCCATTTGAGGGCGACAACAGCTTTGCGTGGATCTGTCACCACTGGAGCCAGCAAATGTGGAATGCCTTCATATACTGAAAGCTCGAGCATTTTAGGATCAATCATAATCAGTTTGCACTTGTCGGGTGGCAGCCGGTAGAGCAGCGACAGGATCATGGTATTGATGCCTACAGATTTACCAGACCCTGTGGTACCGGCTATCAGCAAATGTGGCATCCGCGCTAAATCAGCAAAAATTGGCTCGCCACCGATATTTTTGCCAAGTGCCAAAGACAAAGTTGTGTTGTTCTTGATGAAGGATTCAGTCTGCATCAACTCACGGAGATAAACTGTCTCACGTTTGGGGTTTGGAAGCTCAATACCTATCGCATTGCGACCAGAAACAACGGCCACACGCGCCGAGATCGCACTCATCGAGCGGGCAATATCATCAGCCAAACTAATGACGCGCGATGATTTAATACCGGGCGCTGGTTCCAATTCATAAAGTGTTACAACCGGGCCAGGCCGCACATTGATAATTTGTCCACGCACGCCAAAGTCTTCCAAAACGCCTTCCAAGCGACGGGCATTTTCGGCCAAAAATTCAGGCGAGAATTCGGGTTGTCTGCCTGCCTTTTTAGGTTCGCTCAAAAGCTCAAGAGGTGGCAATTCAAATTGTGGGGTGTTTGATTTTGCTTTAGGGCCACTGGCCGTTTTTGCCATAACAGGTCGCGGTGCAGGTTCCTCTTCTTCATAGTCCTCATGTTCAGGCTCTTCAGCATCAAGTTCAAAGGGTGGTGTTTCATCTTCAAACTCTTGTTCTTCGGCGTCGCTTGAATCTTCAAATGAAGGTTCAATGCGGGTTTTGCCTTTTTTAGAAAGATTAAGTGGTGCAAAGCGACTGAGCACATCATCGCCTTTGGCCATATCAGCACGAACGCGAGAGGTCCGTTGAGGGGCTACAGGCCGCTTGGCAAAGAGTCTTGCAATCGACCCAAAAAGCCCATTGGTTTTTTGAACGATTGATAATGATGGTTCCTTGCGGTTAACTTTCCGCGCAGGTTGAGAGGTTCGCCAAGTTGGGAACTCAAAGGATTCGAGATTAAGGGCACGAAGCCCTGTCCACCATGTTGCAAGCAGCGCCAAGCCCACCACCATAACCTGTGCAATGAAACCTTTGATACCAATGGTGAGAATGGTCAAAAGCCCACCGCCCAAAACTTCACCCACGTTTCCGCCAAAACCACTGGCCAGTGTCCAGCGTACTGGCACTGGGAATGTGCTGAGCAATGCGCTGAAAGCCAAGGTGGCCCCAATCCAGCTTAGGATAACTTTGCGCGAATTTTCTGGCGTTTCGTGGCGAAAAAACCGTGCCGCCCAACTGAGGGGAATGAACAGAAAAGCTAAAACCCCAAACCCTAAAAACTGCATCAGTTGATCGGCTACATAGGCACCAGGATAGCCCAACCAATTAAGCGGCTTGCCACTTGTGGCATGATTGAACGACGGATCTGCTGGTGTCCAAGATGCCAGCGCTAAGCCGACTAAAATCACCACGCCAAACATCAAGAGACCTGTAAGCTCAAACATGCGCTTACGCAAAAACCGACGCAGCGCCGCTGGAATGGTGCTCTCGTCAGTTTCGATTGAGTGATTGAGGGCCATAAAGATCTCCGCGCTATCATCCCCAAATGGGGTCTAACAAAAGGTTAACGGCAGTCTGATCACTCATGGTTAAGGAGGGGTAAACGTGAGCTGATTTCCCCATGAAAAAAGCGCCACCCCCGTAAGGGATGACGCTCAGTTTAGCGGGGGTAAAAATTTTAAGAGTAAGCGCGTTCGCCGTGGCTGGAAATATCCAAGCCTTCGCGTTCAGATTGTTCATCCACACGCAAGCCTACAGTGTATTTGCAGATGAGCAAAGCCACGAAGCTGACAACAGCTGAAAGTACGATAGCTGTGACAATTCCATAGATTTGCGCGGTCATCTGGCCACTGAAGGAATACTCAACCAGCGATGTTGACGTGTCGCCGGCAAGATAGTTGGTAACACCCATGCCACCTAATAGATCTGGGTTAACAAACACGCCCGTGAGCAAAGCACCGAGAATGCCGCCAACACCATGAACGCCGAACACATCTAGAGCATCATCATAGCCCAGTTTCGCCTTAAGCCAGATCACCGCGAACAAGCAGATGATGCCAGCTGCTGCGCCGATAATGATCGCAGCCATTGGACCAACCCAACCGCAAGCCGGTGTGATGGCCACAAGACCAGCAACAACACCTGATGCACCACCAAGCAGGCTTGCATGGCCACGGATCAGTTTTTCACCCAATGTCCATGTCAGCATTGCACCAGCAGCGCCCAAGATGGAGTTAAGCAAGGCCAACGCCGTGAGACCATTGGCTTCAAGGTTTGAACCTGCGTTAAAGCCGAACCAACCAAACATCAGAAGACCAGTGCCGAGCAATGTGACGGTGAGGTTATGGGGAGCCATAACTTCTTTGCCAAGGCCAACACGCTTTCCAAGCATGAGTGCACAAACCAAACCAGCAATACCGGCATTGATGTGAACAACGGAACCACCAGCAAAGTCGATAGCACCTTTGTTGAACAGCCAGCCATTTGCAGTGTTCACGGCATCATTATAAGCTGAAAAAACTGAGGCTTTGTCCGCATCTGTTGCAGCAGCAGCAAGTTTTGCCAAGAAGTCTGCAGCAGCACTTTCGCCAACCGCAGCCTTAACAGCATCAATGTTAGCAGCGCTCAGAGTGTAAGCGTCTGGGCCAGCCCACCACCACACCATATGTGCCATTGGCAAATAGGAGAAGGTGAACCAGATCACCAGGAACAGAACTACAGCCGAAAATT
Source organism: Hyphomicrobiales bacterium (assembly GCA_031385245.1). Lineage (GTDB taxonomy): Bacteria > Pseudomonadota > Alphaproteobacteria > Rhizobiales > Aestuariivirgaceae > Aestuariivirga. The sequence goes on from JANNBH010000070.1 coordinate 17,742, forward strand.
TCATACGTTCTGCAAACGCACCAACGATGAGGGCTGGCGTAATGGCCGCAAATGTAAGTTGGAAAATAATGTAAGCAAATTCAGGAATATAGGTTTCTTTCGAGAATGTTGCCGCCATGGAATTGATATTGACACCCGACAAGAACAATTTCGAGAACCCACCAATGAAACCATTGCCATTGGTGAAGGCCAGTGAATAACCATAAGTCACCCACAGAACTGAAATGAGGCAGAAGCAGATTGTTACTTGCATCAAAACTGAGAGCACGTTTTTAGAACGCACCAAGCCGCCGTAAAAAAGAGCCAAGCCCGGAATTGTCATCAACACCACCAAAGCGGTGGCCGTGAGCATCCAAGATGTATCTCCTTTATTGACTGAAGCTGCAGCGAAGGCTTGGGCTGCGGGCAACAAAGCCACGAGCCCCAAGCCTGAGCCCAAGGCCATGAGGCTTTTGGGAAGGGTGGTTGGGTATCTCATCATTTTTCCTTTCCGAGAATTCAAAATCAAAGTGCCGCGTTGCCGGTTTCACCGGTACGAACACGAACTACACTTTCGAGGGGGAGAACAAAAACCTTGCCATCGCCGATTTGGCCGGTTTTGGCGGCTTCTTGAATGGCTTCCACAACTTTAGGCGCCAAAGACGCTTCAACAGCGATTTCGATCTTGAGTTTGGGCACGAAGCTTACGGCATATTCAGCGCCGCGATAGAACTCAGTGTGCCCGCGTTGACGGCCGTGACCTTTAACTTCAGCCACCGTAATGCCTTGTACGCCAAGCGCACTAAGGGCCTCACGAACTTCCTCCAATTTGAAGGGCTTAATGACAGCAATGATGTATTTCATGAGCAATCCTTTCCATGTTCAAGATTTGTTAATCAAGTTACATGCCAGATTCATAAGATAGATTAAGCTATTGATAATTCACAAATTTAGTGAATTCATCAAAATTGGGAGAATACTATATTGCTTATATAATAAGCAAAAATACAAAACTGCACTATTTTTAGGCAACTAATTTTGGTGTTGCAATTAAGCGCTTTGAGCTAAGCTACATGGATGCAAAAAGTGGATATTGCCATCGTTGGAGCTGGATTAAACGGCTTGGTCGCAGGCGTTGCCTTGGCCCAAGCCAAAGACCTGACAGTTGCCATTATTGATCAGACTGATCCCACGCGCTTTGCAGTGCCCACTTATGATTCCCGCACTTCAGCTCTCACGTTAGCAACCCAAACCATGTTCAGCACTCTGGGCCTCTGGCAATCAATCGAAAGCCATGCCCAAACCGTGAAAGACATTATCGTGACAGATAGCGATGATGCGGCAGAGCGGCCTTCACTCTTGTCATTTGCATTTGATACTAACGGAAGGCCCGCCGTTTGCATGGTCGAAAATTTTAGGCTTTTTGCCAGTGTTTTGGATAAAGCAAAGTCAATGCCATTGCTTTCTTTTCACTTCGGCCAAAAGCTGGCTGACATAAAGTTTGGGCCCGGCTTGGCCACTTTGACTCTGGCGGATGGAACCACCCTAAAAGCCGCTTTGGTGATTGGCGCAGATGGCCGAAATTCGCCAACCCGTGCAGCTGCTGGTCTAAAATTAGAAGGCTGGTCCTATACTCAATCCGCAATCACTTTAACTGTGGCCCATGAACTGCCCCACGCTGGCCGAGCTGAAGAACATTTCACAAGCTCAGGAGTCTTCGCAATTCTGCCACTGCCAGGCAATCGCTCATCGATTGTCTGGACAGAAAATCACGATCGCGCTCAGCATATAAATTGTTTGCCTGATGAAGAATTTATTATTGAACTAACCAAAAAATTTGGCACCCATCTGGGAGCGCTCCAAGTTGAAGGCCCCAAACATGTTTATCCGCTCTCCACTAAACTTGCCAACCACATGACAGCCCCGCGCCTTGCCCTGATTGGTGATGCCGCCCATGTGGTGCATCCCTTGGCGGGGCTTGGACTTAATCTAGGCTTTAAAGATGCGGCGGCTTTGGTTGATTGTGTTTATGAAGCTGTAAATCTTGGTCAAGATATTGGTGGAGCTGCCATGCTTGAACGCTATGCCACATGGCGGCGCTTTGATACGGTGTCGAGCGCTTATATGCTCGATGGTCTCAATCGCCTATTTTCTAATGATCAGGCCGGATTAAAACTTCTACGCGACACCGGATTAAAAATTGTTGATCGCTCTGCGAGCATAAAATCATTTTTTATTAAAGAAGCAGCTGGAACTTCTGGTCAAGTGCCACGGCTGATGCGTGGGTTAGCCGCGTGATTTATGCTCGAGCTTAAGCTTGGCTTCATAGGCGGCCCAAATCTCAGAATGTTCGCGGCCTAGCTTGGCTAAATAGGTCCAGGTGAATAATCCAGTCGAATGCCCATCGCTGAAGATCAGGCGTACGGCATAAGATCCAATAGGTTCGGCTTTGCTAATAGCGACAAGGCGCTTGCCATAAACCAATTGCTCTTGGCCTGGCCCATGGCCTTTCACTTCGGCACTGGGGCTTTCTACGCGCAGATATTCCGCACTCAAATTGAAACTCTCGCCTGAATCAAAACTGATTGCTAAATTGGTGCCATGCTCCTGCACACGAAGTTCGGTTGGCCAAATCTCACTCTGCATTGAGGTCTCGTGCTTCACCCGCCAGCATAATCGGAATGCCGTCTCGAATAGGATAGGCAAGCCCCGCAGCGCGCGAAATCAATTCACCCTTTTCTGCATCATATTCGAGTCGTGTCTTGGTGATCGGACACACCAAAATTTCAAGAAGTTTCGGATCGGGTTTTCGGGTTTCCATAAGCTCGCTCATTGCATCCGCTGGGCTTTGCCCGAGCCTGATTTGGAAAGGGCCATTTCCGTAAGTGCCACTAAAACATCCGCACGCGATTTCAAATCTGGCGCTTCCAGCAAAGCCTGTTTTTCACGCGGCGGATAGGGTGCCATCAATGACAACGTATTCACTAAAACCTCAGTCGAAATCGATTGCACTTCGTTCCAATCCGCACTCATATTATTGGCTTCAAGATATTGCCTAAACGCCGTGATCACCTGATCGCGGTTCACACTGCGGGCCCCCATCTCGCTCACAAAATCAATGGCGAAGGGTTTGTAATCCACCTGTGCCATGCGGTAAGGCGTTGAGGCTTTCATTTCTTTTTTTACAACAAAGCGACAAACACCGGTGATGGTGACTACTAAGCGTCCATCATCTGTTTCGGAATAAGATGTAATGCGGCCAGCACAGCCAACGCTTTCTAATTTTGGTTTATCAGCATCATCATTTTCAACTGGCTGAATAATTCCTACAATGCGTTCATTTTGCATCGCATCTTCAATCATCATCAAATAACGCGGTTCAAATATATTCAATGGCAAATCGGTGCGCGGCAACAACAATGCGCCCGACAGCGGAAACAGTGGAATGGTTTTCGGCAGATCAGACGCTTTACGATATCGATTGAGCAATGAGGTCATGGTGCCACCTTATGAAAACAACACGGCAGAAAGCTTGCGCCTGCCTGCCAAGGTTGCCTCATCCTTTGGTCCCCATGCTTCAAAAAACGAAACCAAGTGCTTGCGTGCGCCATCTTCATTCCATGTGCGGTCAGATTTAATCACAAAAATTAAATGATCGGTCGCTTCATCACGCTTGCCAGAACCATTGAGGATTGTTGCAAGCTCTAAACGTGCCGCATAGTCTTTTGGATTTGCGGCAATGGCGGCCTCAAACTTGGTAAGTTCGGATGTATCAACCGGATTTAAAGCAAGTTCCAAAGCAGCCTTGGCGCTCACCACATGCGCATCAGCCAATTTATCTGGCGGCACAGCAGCCAAAGTAGCTGTCGCCTCATCCAATAAATTCAAACCCATTTCAGCCCGCGCTTTAATGGCATAGGCTTCCGCTTGACCAGCCTCGGCCATGATAATCTGAGCGGCAATATCGGCAGCCGCTGCAAAATCATTGAGCGTCAGCGATTCATTGGCCATGGCCAGCGCTTCAGCAATTTGCTCGGCACGGCCTCCCATCTTGCCCAAACGCTCAATGAACTGGCGAATTTGTGACTCTGGAAGTGCCCCCATAAAACCATCAACCGGCCTGCCATCAACAAAAGCAAAGACCGCTGGTATGGATTGCACACGCATTTGCGTGGCAAGTTCTGGGTTTTGATCAATATCAACTTTAACCAGCTTGATCTTGCCTTTGGCCTCGAGAACAATTTTTTCAAGCGCCGGACCTAGCGTTTTACATGGCCCGCACCATGGTGCCCAAAAATCTACCAGCACCGGCACAGATTTCGACGCATCGATAACATCGACCTTAAACTGCGCGGTGGTACTGTCCTTGATCAAATCAGCGGCGGCAGGTGTGTTGAGTAACATATTATCCATGATAAACCTTAAGTGGGCGCTGTCTGATATTATAACAAGTCATCGCTCACCGCCACTATGCGTGGGGAATGGCCGCAGGCTTTTATGAAAGTGACAAGATCAGCACTCGAAATTGTCGTGGTTGCATCATTCTTCAGCGGATGAAAATTAAGTTTCTCATATTTCATCATTGTAGCATCGAGAATCACATTGGTTTTTACATGTGTGTCGTTAATCAACCCAAAGGGGCTAACCGAACCAGGCTCTAACCCTAAAATCTCCAGCAAAAGCTCTGGCTTGCCAAATGTGAGGCGCTTAGAGCCAATTTTATCTTTGGCCGCCTTCAAATCAATGCGCGCATCTTCCAGCGCCACAATGAGCCACAGCACCCCTTTTTCATCTTTGCAGAACAGATTTTTACAATGCCCACCAGATATATTTCCGTGTACTTTTTGCGCTTCTTCCACGGTGAACACCGGTTCATGGTCAAATGTAACTGTGGCAAGGCCCAGATTACCTAGAAAAGTCATCAATTCGGCGCGTATTGCTGGCATGTTAAGGCTTCATTTAGAGGGTTAAACAGAGTTTTCACGATGCTATTGCATTTCATACGATCTTAGGCAATAACGCGCCCGTTGAGGCACGAAGACCTTTCGCCTTAACCGCTCAAGCGGGCGTAGCTCAGGGGTAGAGCACGACCTTGCCAAGGTCGGGGTCGAGGGTTCGAATCCCTTCGCCCGCTCCAGTTTTTCAATGAAGAGCTGGTTTTTGAGAGACTTAGAAACTCTTTTTATCATCAACAATGTTCATTTGCGCCATACCGCTGCGGCCAAGTTCTACGGCTGCAAATGGCCCACCATGAAACATTTGGGATTTATCGGTGGGGTCTGCTGCTGGTGCTTCGGCCAGAATTTTTGCTGCAAATTGTTCAGCATTGTCTTTAGAGCGATAACCCAAAAATTGCGCTTTGGAATTATCAACGCCAGCGCGATCATTATTTGAAACACCATAGACAATTGAAAAACCAGTGATTGGCGTATCAATGGCCCGCGTCACCAAATGGATAAGATCATCATAGGAAAGCCATGTTCCCAAGGCGCGTGGATTATTCACTTGCGCGCACGAGATGATACGGAGGCACACCGCTTCAAGTCCGCGTTTCTCCCAATACATCCGCGCCAAATCTTCGGCAAAACATTTGGCGAGGCCGTAAAATGAATCAGGCCGATGCGGAACATCCACACCGATATATTCGGTTTTTGGATACATGCCGACAGCATGAATGGAGCTGGCATAGACCACACGGCGCACATTATTTTGGTATGCTGATTCCCAGATATTATAGGCACCAATAAAATTCGGGCCGAGCAATTGTTCAAACGGCGCTTCATCAGGATGTGCGCCAAAATGCACCACCATATCTGCGCCTTTTAACAGTGCATGAATCTCATCATATTTTGCCAAATTGGCGCTGATATATTTTTCGTTGCTGTAGAGCTTACCAATATCTTGAACGATATCGGACGACACCAACTCATCCGCCATCTTAGACAATGGTTCACGCAAATAAGAACCAAGCCTGCCAGCGGCGCCCGTTAAAACAATTTTTTTCATATGACAGCTTTTTCTAAGAACGGCTCATTGCGCTCAATGCGAGTAAAACTAAAAGGCGAAAGATCAAGCGTTCTGAATTCACCATAGGTAATCAATTCCGACATACCTCGCCCCATGGCGGGTGATTGTTGGAAGCCATGGCCGGAAAAACCATTGCAGAACATAAAATTTTTGATGACCGAATGAGGTCCTAAAATCGCATTTTGGTCGAGCACATTATAATCATAATGCCCAGCCCACGAATTGATCACTTTGATCGCTTCAAACTGTGGAATGCGGCTTGCCACCGCTGGCCATATTTTGCTTTCCCAAATCCCGTGATCCATATCGAAGTCATCATAGTCCACGGCAGAGTCATCATCTGGCGGACCACCCGTCATATAATATTTTCCTTCCGAGCGCATGTGAACGCCAGAAGGATCAATGGTCAACGGCAAGTCATGGTCCAGCGGTTTTTCTGCATCAAAAATAAACGTCATGCGCTTGCGGGGTTCAACCGGAATTTCAATGCCAGCCATAGCCGCTGTCAATCTGCCGCGGGTGCCAGAACAATTTACGATAGTGCCGCAGGAAATGATCTCACCTGTTTTCAATGTGACTGACGCGATGCTATTACCACTGCGCGCCATGGCGATAACTTCATTGTGGATGTACTCAACACCATTTTGTTTGGCCTTGCGTTTCCACCAATCAAACAAAGTTCCGCCATCGAAATAGCCTTCATCAATCAAATTATGATTGCCCGCAATAATATCGTCGAGCTGATAGAAGGGATAAGCTGCTGCTATTTCATCGCGGCTCATATGCTTAGTGCCTGCGCCACATGCGCTTTGCATTTTTTGATCGATCTTCAATTGATCAGCAAAGCTTTGCGTATCAGCCAAATACATATAACCGAAACTTTGAATGATGGGCTGCGGCAGCTCGGCCCCGCCCCCCATATAAGTTTTAAAGTTCTTCACAAAATCCGCACCAAATTGCGAAATCTTCACATTGATGGGCTCGCTGAATTGCATCCGAATAGAACTGTTGGTGAGCGATGTGGCAGCAAACTCATAAGTCGGGTCACGCTCCACCACGAGAACTTTGCCAGTGAAATCTTTGTTATTCGACAAGAACCACGCGATCGAAGAGCCAAGCATAGCCCCACCAACAATCACCACATCATAGGATTTCTGTTTCGGCGCTTGCATAAATGTTAGAGGCCCTTTTTATAAACGATAAATGATGAGCGCGGCACAATGGTGTCATAAAGCGAGCGTGCAGCCGCATTATATTCTTGGGTTTGCCAATAGAGGCGGAAGGCCCCTTTCTCTTTGGCTTTTTCTTCGCAAGCAAGAATAAGGTTTTTAGCAGCCCCGCCACCTCTTGCATTAGGGTCCACATACAAATCCTGAAGATAACAACTCTGCTGATTGCTCCATGTGCTGTCGTGAAAAAGGTAGTTGCAAATACCAATCACTTGGCCATCACGTGTCGCCACCAAAGCATCAATGTTGCTCGCCGGATCAAGAATGCGTTTCCAAGTGTTAGTGGTTACATCATTGGGCAGTTCGGAGCGATAAAATTTTAGATAGCCTGCCCAAAGTTCACGCCAACGCATCTCGTCTTTAGCTTCGGCCATTCGAATACTTGTTTCAGACATCACACGATTTCTCCACGTTTCACAGAATCTAAAATAGTTTTAATTTCAGCATCATTCAATCCATAGTCGCGCATGGCGGCCTCCGGTGAAATATATCCGCGTATGATGTCGCGCTTCACCAATGCAGGATCACGGTCACTCGCCTTGCCATAACCAGCACCACCAGGGAATGCGAGCATCACGCGGCGACCATGGGCTACAAATTGCTTGCCCTTGCCGCGCATCTTAGTGCCATCATCTTGGCCAATCAAAGTTGGCGCACCATCAGCTCCACCTTGGCGGCCACGCGCCGGATGGTCAACACGGTCAAACATGGCTTGGAAATCAAACTCGTGGCCTTCCAAAGCACCCACTTCCATAAACTGCCCAAGGCCGCCGCGATATTTACCTGCACCTCCAGAATCGGGGCGTAACTCTTTGCGCCAAATAATAACTGGTCCTGTGTGTTCGGTGGCTTCAATCGGCATGGTCATAACGCCTGAGGGAAAGGCTGTGGCGTTGAGACCATCAACCGTTGGCCGTGCGCCCGCACCGCCAGAATTGAATGTCAGAACTTCTGCACGCATGGTTCCTTCAGGTGCTGGCCGGTCCATGCGCGGGCGTAAGGACAATTGGAAATTGCACAAGCAGCCAGCACCTTCGGCGGGCACCAGATGTGGCAAGATTTTATCGAGCGCATCATAAACCGTATCTGGAATCATATGGCCAATCACATGGCGCAGAGCCACTGGGGCGGGATGCACGGCGTTAAGAATCGAATTGACCGGAGCCACCACTTCGAAGGGAGCAAGCGATGCTGCATTGTTTGGAATTTCTGGGGCGATAGCGCATTTCAGAGCGTAACAGGCATAAGCCTTGGTATAAACCAGCGGCACGTTGATGCCTTTTTTATCGAGTCCTGAAGTTCCTGTGAAATCGGAAATTATGCGATCATGTAAAATCTCCAGCTTCACTTTAAGCTCGATAGGAGTATCGAACCCATCAATGGTCATGGCACCCGTCGCCATGCTGCGCGGCAAGGCGGCGATGCGCTCTAAGCTAGCGCGGCGCGAATTATCTAATATGAAATGGCTGATGCCAGCGAGATCATTGAGGTCAAACTCCTCCATCATTTCAATTAGTCGGCGATGGCCAATTTCGTTACACGTAGTCAGTGCATAAATGTCTCCGACGAGTTGATCAGGCTCTCGCACATTACCGCGCACAATTTTAATCAGTGTCGCGTCAACCACGCCACGCGTCGCAAGCTTCATGATGGGGATATAGAGACCCTCTTCATAAACGCTGGCCGCATCCGCACCAAAGCCGCGCCCACCAATATCGACGATATGAGCGGTGCAAGCGAAGAAGCCAACATGCGATCCCTTGTGAAAAGACGGCGTGACCACCGTGATATCATGCAAGTGCCCCGTGCCTTCCCATGGATCATTGGTGATATAGACATCTCCCTCAAAAATGTTCTCGCGGCCAATGCGCCGGATGAAATGCCCCACTGCATCGGCCATGGCGTTCACATGGCCGGGTGTGCCAGTCACCGCTTGGGCAAGCATTTGCCCTGCGAGATTATAAACACCAGCAGAAAGATCCCCCGCCTCACGCACCGATGTAGAAAAGGCGGTTCGGATAAGCGCTTGCGCCTGTTCTTCGACGATGGAGATCAACCTATTCCACATCACTTGGTTGGCGACTGTTGTTGTCATGCTTCACGCCTTCCTTGTGAGCTCAAGAGTACCATCCGCTTGCATAACAGCATTTCGGCTTGTGGGCACGATGATGGTGGTTTCATCTTCAGTGATGATGGCTGGTCCTAGAACGGTTTGGCCAGCTCTCATAGCATTGCGCTGAATGACCGAGGCATTAACGATTTTAGAAAGTCCTGCATCAAATAACATCCGTGTACTGAATATTTCGACCGTTGAGCTTTTCGGCAATGCTGCAACGGATGCCACTTTCTCCATGGGCGTGGTTGCGTTCACCGCCCAAACGGTAATTTCAATTTCCATGCCTTCCACGGTTCTGCCAAATAGGGTGGCGTAATCTATCTCAAATAATTTCTGGAACGTCGTAGCATCAGGATTTCGCGCCTCAATAGCACTAAGCACAATAGGAATTTCCCAACCTTGGCCTTTGTAACGCATATAGGCTTTGAATTCGGCATTGATCGGTGCCACGGCATCGCACGAGCGCACAAAGCCTGTGGCTTCGTTCTCTAAGTCAGTCAATAGCGCTTTGATCACATCGGGCGCAAATTGCGAAAGCTTCATATAAACGCTGCGTGTTGCTTCAAAGCTAAAGGGGGCGCGAAGAAAGCCGATGGCCGAACCAACACCAGCACCCTGTGGCACCAACATGCGGGCAATACCAAGCTTCTCACAAAGACGGCCAGCATGAAGAGGCGCTGCCCCGCCAAATGCAATCATCGTATAGTTCGACAAGTCTTCGCCATTTTCAACAGCATGGACGCGGGCCGCATTGGCCATGTTTTCGTCGACCACTTCGGCCAAACCAAAGGCTGCGGTTTGGGCATCCATATCCAACGCTTTGCCAAGTCCAGATTCAAGTGCAAGGGCCGAACTCTCAGTGTTCAATTTGATCGAGCCGCCCGCAAAATTATCGGGATCAAGCTTGCCCAAGACTAAATCTGCATCGGTTACCGCTGGCTTCGTACCTCCACGGCCATAACAGGCAGGGCCGGGTTCCGAGCCTGCACTTTCTGGTCCCACGCGAATTTGGCGTAATCCATCAACATGGGCGAGCGAACCACCGCCAGCCCCAATCTCCACCATATCAATTACCGGAATTGAGATCGGCATACCGGAGCCTTTTTTAAACCGATAAGTGCGGGCCACTTCAAACACGCGCGATGTTTTTGGGGTTTGATTTTTGATCAGACAAATCTTCGCGGTGGTGCCGCCCATGTCGAATGAGAGAACTTTATTTAGTCCAAAGCGCGCTGCGATATTGGCGGCAAAAACTGCTCCGCCAGCAGGGCCAGATTCCACCAACCGCACAGGAAATTCTGCCGCACTTTCCAATGAAATAATTCCACCGACCGAATGCATCAGAAAAATTTTGCAAGCCACACCTTCAGCACCGATGCGTATGCCTAAGCGGCTGAGGTAGGATTTCATCAGCGGCTTGATATAAGCATTAGCCACTGTCGTGTTGAAGCGCTCATATTCGCGCATCTGCGGTGAGACTTCAGAGGAGAGTGAGATCATCACGCTCGGTAATTTTTCCAACAGCACATCGCGGATCATTTTCTCATGGGCGTCATTCAAATAAGAATGGATCAAGCCCACAGCCACTGATGTGTAACCCGCAAGACGAATATCCTCAACGACGCACTCCACATCGGTGCGAAGCAATGGCACCAACACATCGCCCTTGGCGTTCACACGTTCCAAAACGGTAAAGCGGCTTTGGCGCGGCAACAGCGGTTCTGGCAAAACCAAATTCAAATCATATTGCTCAAAGCGCGATTCCGTTCGCATCTCAATCACATCGCGAAAGCCTTGAGTGGTGATCAGCGCCGTCTTGGCGCCGCGCCGTTCAATCAGCGCATTGGTGGCCAGCGTGGTGCCGTGAATAATTTGAGTAATTTGAGAAGGCGTTATTCCGGCCTTCACGCACACTTGCTGCATACCATCGATAATTGCATCTTCGGGTGCGGCATTTGTGGTGAGAACTTTGCTGGAAAATTGCGTGAGCCCCACCTCCAAAACCACATCCGTAAACGTGCCACCAATATCTACACCGAGGCGAATGGACGTGGTTTTCATGGACAACAGAACCTAGCTGGAGTGAATAGCACCGCAAGCTATGGGCTTCAGATCATAACGTCCAATGATTAGATCATATCTTGACGATAAATAATATTTATCACTCTATTTTTACCGTCGGGCGGCGTCTTGGCCCAATTCTGCGGCCCGTTTAATCAAGCCACTTGCAGGTGAATGGGCATAGGAAGCAGTGAATATGAGCGCGGAAGGTGTCCAGTCATAAGCCAGCCTGATCAAGGTTTTTGATTGCAAATACGGCTTGGCCATAGGCAAAGGGATAGTAGCAATGCCCAGCCCATCTGCTGCCATTTGTAAGCAAGCCATGAGGCTATTGCTCGACACAATACGCGCTGTTCCACCATAGTTTTCTCTGAAATGTGCCGTCACCTCGACATATGATCTGGTATTTCTCGCATGACAAAGAATGGTTTGTGTTGCAAATTGCGTAAGTGTTTTAAACGGCCCTTTAAGTCTTGGCGAGGCCACCCAGATCATCTGAGCTGTCCCCAAATTGATATTGTTGATATTATAATCGGTGATTGGACCATTGAGAAAGGCGAGATCAATTGAGCGCTCGACCAATTCACGGCGCAAGTTGATGGAAAAATCTACCGTCAACTCCACTCCTACATTGGGAAATTCAGATTTTAAGTTTTTGAGATAGGCACGTAACCACGTCTGTGCGATCATCTCTGTTACGCCTAAGCGCAGAACCCCTTGCTGATCACCAGCGCGCCCTGATTGCGCCGAAAACTCTTCACTGGCCACCAACACACGTTCAGCATAGTTCAGAAGCGCCTGACCCTTTGGTGTTAAACTAACAGACCCAGCATCACGCTCAAAAAGCCTCACATCCAATGCGGCTTCAAGTTCAGCGATACGCACAGAGATATTAGGTTGAGTTGTGTTCAGCCTTTCGGCTGTGCGCCGGAAACTGCCGAGCTTGGCCACCCAGACGAATGTTTCAAGCTGCTTGAGGTTCCATATCAAAAAACCAAACTCACAGATTTTTAAGGTCGGGAGTCAATGCGATGTCTTTCACCAAGGGCTTGGTAGGCAAGCTAGCTTGATCTTCATCTGATATGAAAATTTTATCGTCTCGATCGAGTTGCTTTCCGTCCTTATCAATCAGGCGAATGGTCACGTTATACTGTCCACCTTTTTTCAATCCGGTGAGCGGATCACTTTGCAGCTTATAAGTAAGCTTGCCTTCCATCGCAGGTAGGCTGACTGTTTGTCTTGCATTTTGACCAGGCAAATCAAACTGCGCTTCAACCGTGCTGCCTTCGGGCAAAGGATATTTTTGCTGGGCGATCACCACCATGCCCGCTTGCGAATAGCGGTAATTAAACGTGATGCCACCGCCAGCAATTTTCAAATAATCTTTGGGTCCAGAATCTTCGCCGCAAGCTGTGAGCATCACTACGACACCGAGCAAAAAAAATCTCATCATAGCATTTCACTTTCGCGCTGCTTAATCATTCCAGCAAGACCTTCGGGGCGCAGCAAGAGCACGAAGACGATAAATGAAAACACAAACACATCACGGTAAGCAGTTGAGAATGTAGCCGACCATAGCACCTCCAAACTGCTAAGTGAAATGGCCCCAAGAACTGCACCACGAATGGAGCCAAAACCGCCGATGACAGCTGCAAACATCGCTTTAAATCCAAGCATCAACCCAGCTGAGAAGCTGGTGCCACCATAAGATATGGCTGCAATCCAACCTGATATGGCAGCAAGGCCAGCCCCCAGCATAAAGGTTTGGCGCATCACCGCGTCAGTATTCACGCCACACAATTTTGCTAAACGAATTTCCTGGGAACACGCCTGCCAATTGCGGCCAAAGCGTGTGAGTTTCAAAATCATGCCAAGACCTACGATGCTGGCAACTGCTAAGACCATGGAGAACCCAGTCACGGCGGTAATTTGCAAAATGAAAGGCTCAGGCCAAAACACCACGCGGCTGCCTTGAAACAGCGGCGGAATCCAAATATCGCGCCCACCTGATTGCAACCGCATAAACTCTTGGATCGCGATTGAAAAACCAATTGCCGCAATCATAAAGGCTTGAGACGAACGTTTGATGAGGGGCGCAAATACGGCGCGCGCCGCAACATTGCCGAATGCTCCAGCACAAAGAATGGCAACAACCAGCGAAATAATTGCCGCGGGCATTTCATCTGTGCCACTCACCAAACTGGCAAAACACACATAGACGGCGGCGAATGAGCCAAACATTGCAACATCACCAAAAGAGAGAAACACCTTGCGGGTTATTGCCTGAATAAGTGCAAATGCCACCGCAAGTGGCACATAGAATGTGGCCAGTTGCACTGTATTTAAAATCTGCTGCAGAAAATAGGCAAGCTCTTGCGTCATAGAGCAAAGCTAATCACGCCAGCACGCAACACTCAATGCTTGAAATGGCGAATACCTGTGAACACCATGGCAAGGCCAGCAGCATCAGCGGCCTTGATCACTTCGTCATCTTTCAGTGAACCACCTGGTTGAATAATGGCCGTGACCCCTGCGGCGGCAGCAGCTTCAATACCATCGGCAAACGGGAAGAATGCATCCGATGCTAAAACTGATCCAGCAACGCCAGACGCATCAGCACTTTTACGAACCGCAATGCGCGTTGAATCAATGCGCGACATTTGCCCAGCCCCAATACCAGTGGTGGCCCCATATTTGGCAAACACAATAGCGTTTGATTTAACGTGTTTGGCGACGTAGAAGGCAAAGCGCAGATCATCCATTTCTTGTGAGGATGGTTGGCGCTTGCTCACCACCCGCAAAGTATTTTCATCCAGCGAACCTACATCAGCACTTTGTACTAACATTGCACCAGCAATGGTTTTCACTATCATTGAAGAAGCTATTTTAGTTTGAATATCTTTGAGCAGCAGCAATCGAAGATTTTTCTTCTGCGCTAGAATTTGCAAAACACTTTCATCAGCATCTGGTGCAATAATAACTTCGGTAAAGAGTTTTGAAATTTCAACCGCCGTTGCGCCATCGAGTTTGCGATTGAAAGCGATGATGCCCCCAAAGGCGCTTGTTGTGTCACAAGCCAGAGCTTTGCTGTAAGCCTCAAGTATGGTTGCCCCTATCGCCACGCCACAAGGATTGGCGTGTTTAACAATCACGCAAGCGGGTTGTTCAAATTCACGCAAAGCTTCCAAGGCGGAATCGGCGTCATTGATGTTGTTGTATGAAAGCTCTTTGCCTTGTACTTGTGTGGCATCGGCAATACCTGCGCGTTTATCATTGGTTTTATAGAGGGCCGCCACCTGATGTGGATTTTCACCATAGCGTAAGGATTGCAGAAGCTTGCCGCCAACGGTGAAATAATCCGGCGTCATTTCGCCATCTTGCTGGTTGAACCAAGAGGCAATGGCCGAGTCATATGCGGCGGTGCGGGAAAAAGCTTTAGCCGCCAATTTCTTACGGAGCGCAAGGCTTGTGGTTTTGGTGGCCTGCAATTCCGCAATCACCAGCTTATAATCTGAAGGGTCAACAAGAACTGCAACACTGTCGTGATTTTTAGCTGCGGCGCGGATCATGGCGGGGCCACCCACATCGATATTTTCAATTGTCTCATCGAAGCCCGCATTTTTCGCAACGGTCTCTTCAAAGGGATAGAGATTGACCACCAGAAGATCGATGTCGGAAATGTCATTTTCATGTTTGGCTTTTTGGTGCGCCGCATTGCCGCGCACATTCAGCAATCCACCATGCACTTTGGGATGCAGGGTTTTAACCCGGCCATCCATAATTTCAGGAAATCCAGTAAGCGCTGAAACATCTTTCACAGGCAGCCCCACTGCCTTTAAAGCTGCAGCCGTGCCACCCGTTGAAATCAACTCAACACCCAAAGCACTGAGCGCAGTTGCCAATTCAATTAAACCAGATTTATCCGAAACTGAAAGCAAAGCGCGGGTGATCGTCATATGAAACTCCATGTGTGAGCAGTCCCATAGAGCATTCGCACGAGAAAAAAAACCAAAAGCGTCGATTGAACTTAACCCAAAAGATCTGGCTCTAGCGATTTCTTGCGTGGGCCGGGTTTGGCTATTCTGGCTTGCTTTTTGAAAGCCCAATTCATTTTACCACTAGCTGTGCTGAAGATTTTAAGCACTGTGCCATTTTTCTCAACTTGCGCTTCACCACCGCGTAGAGAAAGAAGCCAAACCGTTTGATCTGGCGAAATCACCATAACCCCACCCTCACGCGTGGCGGCGATTTTCACCTGCGGGGCAAGATCAAAACTAATTTCAATTTCTGATGTAAAGTGATCTTCCACGCGTAAATCCGTTCCATCTGCACTTAAAAAATAAATGCGTTCGCGCTCACCATTGGAGGTCACTTGCAAGGCAACACCGTTGGCAGAGTCATGGAGAGAGGCTTGTGTCGATAGGATGGTTTTTTCACAATTGGATTTAAACAGCCGCTGCGCTGCTATCGCGAAATCAAATTGAAAATTACTTTTTGTATCAACAAACAAACTGGTCTTGCCACCCGCTAATCGGGCAAACCCCGTTTGCAGAGCTAGCTTTAAAGGCTTCGCATCGGCATCAAAAGTCATTAAAGCGGCAGTTCTATCGCTCTGCGCTAGCATCGCAAGAATTGGAAACATTCGGTGCAGTGCATCGGCGGCGGCTACAGGAAAGATCTGCCGATTTAGTTTCATCGCCGCCTGCAAGGGCAACAACACCGACATCAGGTCAATCAAATCTTGGGGCTGGCGGGAGGCTGGCCCACCATCTTGTAAAATAAGCTGATCTAGGGTTGAGTTTAACATATCAGAAGCGGATTTTTGAACGCGCTCTAAACCATGAAATGCGGTGCTAGCATATAACAGCGAGACCGATTGTAAAAACGCCTCCTTGGTGCTGCGCGCTTTCATAGTGTTAACCCGCGCGGCAGTTTCAGAAACGATTCTTAAAAACTCTGCCCGCAAAGATGCATCAGCACTCAGCGCCAATTCAGAACCATGGGTGCAAAGTGCAATTAAAGCTTTGCTGATTACATCAATCTTATTTTTTTTTGATTTTTTGGACTTATGCCATCGGCCTAATAATCTTAGAGTATAATGCACATGAAGCTGGCGTTTGCTTAAACTGAAATCAGCCAACCATGAAAGACCATAGAGATCGTCTTGCCATGTCTTATTGCCCAGTTTTTCAGTAAATAAAAATGGTGCGGCCGTAACAATGGTTTCATCACCAAACTGAAATTCGCCTGCATACATCGCAAAGGCGCGGGCTTGCTGCCCTTCATCGAGACTAATAATTGCGGGGCCAAAACCACTGGCTTTGGGTTTTGGGCTAAAGGGCAGTGCTCGCCTTATCCCGTGCAGAAACGACAAGGCTTCTCCCCGATAAGGGGGTCTTGCATCCACGCGAAATATACCACGATCAGCCATGAAGAAGCTTCGTCTATCCAAAAAGTTCAAATGAGAGAATTTTAGCTTCGTATCCTTATGGTTAATGAAGTGCTAAAATTAGGGACTTGAGATATAATAAGCTGTGGAAAAATGAGATGGAAAAACCGGAATTGACAGAAGCGGCCAAACGCGCATTAGCGGAAGCTGAAAACCGGCGCAAAACCGTTGAGAAGACAAAACTTCCGCGCGAGTTGGGCGGCGGCAAAGGCCCCGAACCCACGCGCTTTGGCGATTGGGAAAAAAAGGGCATTACCTCAGATTTCTAATGACATGATGCACCGAATTCTCACACTCGAAGAACTAGCAAATGCGGTCGCCGCACTTTGTGAAATTGAACCCCGATTCAAACAAATAGTTAAGCATCATGGCATTCCTTCCTTACGGGCCTCGCCACAGGGTTTAGAAGGCCTACTGATGATCATAACTGAACAGTTTTTATCACTTCAAGCGGCAGCCAGCATTTGGGCACGACTAAAGCAGCATTTAGGTCATTGTGAGCCTGCTACGATTTTAGCTTGTTCAGAGTCCGACCTTGTGGTGCTTGGCCTATCGCGCGCCAAAGCCAAAGCCTTTCACGCCGCAGCAAAGAGCAACCTTGATTTCACAAACATGAACGAATCTGAGGTTTCCAAAAAACTCTGTTCTATACACGGCGTTGGACCATGGACAGCTGACATTTATCTACTCTCTGTTTTAGGTGCTGCCGATGCATGGCCCGAAGGTGATTTGGCTTTGCGAATTGCCATTCAGGATTTTTTAAACCTAAGCGCGCGCCCCGAAATTTTTGAAATGACCGCACTGGCTGCAAACTGGAGGCCGCACCGTGCCGTGGCAGCCCGCCTTTTGTGGAGCCACTATCGTGGCTTCAAAGGCCTTGCACAGGCCTGAAAGAAAGCCCCTTCACACAAGCGTTATAGGCTTTATAGTATAGGTATCAGATTGGTTGAAAAGAGGTTTTCCTTGTATCAAGCGCCGGTCGCGCCAGAAGCCTGCCCTGCTTTGGTTCTCAATGCCGACTACCGGCCTTTGAGCTACTATCCCTTGTCTTTGTGGAGTTGGCAGGATGCGATTAAGGCCGTATTTCTGGACCGCGTAAACATCGTTTCAGAATATGACCGCGTAGTCCATTCCTCCAGTGCTGAATTCAGGCTTCCGAGCGTTGTGTCGCTGAAAACTTATGTAAAGCCATCAAAAACACCAGCTTTTACTCGGTTCAACGTGTTCTTGCGCGACCGCTTTGAATGCCAATACTGCGGAGAGAATAAGGAGCTCACTTTTGACCATGTGATCCCACGTTCAAAAGGTGGCCAAACCACATGGGATAATGTGGTGGCGGCCTGTTCGCCCTGCAATCTTACCAAGGGCGGTGATTTGCCCAAGCAAGCTAAAATGTTCCCAAAAAATTGGCCAATCTGCCCAACGGTCAATCAGCTCCATACCAATGGAAGATTATTTCCACCCAATTATTTGCATGAAAGCTGGATGGATTATCTTTATTGGGATGCTGAGCTTGACCCGTAAACTTTGCAAAACGCCAAGCCTGAAACAAAGGCTGAGATGACAGCGTTCCAACCAGCCAGCGAAAGGCCGATAATCCTGATTGCCGGTTGATCACACATCACCGCTTTTTTGCTGAGATCAGGCAATCCGCCACCAAATCCGCCGCCGGTGCAGGTGGTTGGTCCTTGCCACCATTTCCATTCAACGCCCGAATGATAAATACCAAAGATCATGCTGCCAAGCATGATGAGCCCGATCAGATAAAGTCCGGCCTTCTGCGATTTCGGATCAAGCAGCGAAAAAATCAGGCTGAGAGGAATGACCGCATAATAGGAATAGCGCTGCATCAAGCACAGTTCGCATGGCGCATAGCCCATATATTCAAAGCCATAGGCACCCAATAGAATGGCGGTTGTTATAGCAAATATCGCCAGCAAAATTTGGCGGCGCGATAAAGTGTTCAGCATGCAAAAGCTCCGGAATGGGCGAAGAATTTAATAACAAAATAGAGCCCGATCAAAATGGCGGCAGCAAGGCCAGCAATTAACGCCAATCGTTTTTCAATAAAGCTTTTAATTGGTTCGCCATAGCGCTTCAGTGCCCATGCTAAAGTAAAGAATCTGGCGCCTCTAGCTAAAATACAAGACAGAACAAAGAAGATAAAACTGATATGAGCAACACCCGCCAAGATAGTAACAATCTTGATCGGCGGCAAATGTGCCAAGCCAGACGTTGTAAGTAATACCAAAAGTGTTTGATCGCTTGTGCAAGTTTTCAAATGTTCAAATTCTGCGAGTTTCCCGTAAAACATCAACACAGGCTTGGCAAAAGTTTCATAAGCATAGAACCCAAGCATATAGCCAGCAATGCCGCCCAATGTGGAAGCAATGGTTGCAACCAAGGCATAGCGATAAGCGCGGGTGGGCCGCGCCAATGCCATGGGCAAAAACAAAACATCTGCAGGCACCAGAAAAATTGAACTTTCTATAAAGGCAATAAATGCCAACCAAATTTCAGCAGTTTTGCGCGCCGCAAGAGAAAGTGTCCAAGTATAGAGTTTTTGTAACATTGTAAGGTTCAATCCATATCTGGTTTGGTGCGGCGCAAGTTTTTGGTTTTGCCACGTTTAACTTTAGTATCAAGGCGTTTGAGCGTTGAGGAATATGTGGGTTTAGTGGCCCGCCTCGCCTTAGGCCGAATGAGAGATTTTTGCAAAATTGCCACCAGCTTTTCCAAAGCCAAAGCCCGGTTGCGTTCTTGTGATCTAAATTCTTGGGCTTGAATAACGAGTATATTATCCAGCGTTAGCAACCGCCCAGCCAAAATAGAAAGGCGCGCCCGCGCATCTTCGGGCAAGCCTGAAATTGTTATATCATAGCGCAACTCAACAGCCGTCGAGACTTTATTGACATTCTGCCCGCCTGGGCCAGAAGCCCGCATAAATGTCTCTTTGATGTCGCGTTCATCAAGAAAGAACGAATCGGAAATTCGGATCATTTTCAGTTTAAAGCGCCTTTCTGGTTGACGGCGCAAGCCTCATGGCATTAGAGAGGGCCAAATAGCCCTTGTGGTGGAATGGTAGACGCGACGGACTCAAAATCCGTTTCCGAGAGGAGTGGGGGTTCAAGTCCCTCCAAGGGCACCATCACCTTAAATTATTGTGCAAGTTTTCACTTGCCGCGCTTTCACCTCAATCTTAGTTGATTGAGAGAAACTCTTGGGCTAGCGCTAGTTCAATTATTTTTTTAACAAAACTCAGGCTGGATTTCTGTGGCATCTTACTTGCGAATTTTGATTGGTATAATTTTGTGTTTGGCGGTTTCAAATGCAGCTTATGCAGAAACCAGCACTGGTCCATCGCTCTTGTTTGATGCCAAGACGGGTGAAGTATTTAATCAAGATCGTGCGGGTGAGCCTTGGTACCCGGCTTCTCTAACCAAATTGATGACGGCCTATGTGATTTTTAAAAAAATCAAAGAGGGCAAATTGCGGATGGATCAGGAAATTATAATTTCTGAGCTGGCCCACTCCCAACCCCCAAGCAAATTGGGCTTGCCGACTGGGAAAACTGTCACTGTCGATTTCGCATTACAAGCCATGCTGGTCTACTCAGCCAATGACATGGCCTATGTTTTGGCCGAGGGTGCAAGTGGATCTATTGCCTCTTTCGCCCGCGACATGAATGTGATCGCGCATGATCTAGGTTTGCAAGCAACCCATTTCGTAAATCCCAATGGCCTGCCTGATCCACGTCAAATTACCAGTGCCAGAGATATTGGTATCATTGCAGCCTTGCTCATCAATGAATTTCCAGAACACGCGCATTATTTCAAACAAGAGTTTGTGGCTGTCGGAAAACGCAAACTTTCAAACCACAACAGTCTCATACGAATCATGCCGGAAGCTGTGGGCATGAAAACCGGATTTATCTGCAGCTCAGGTTATAATCTTGTGGGCTCGGCCATCAAAGATGGCCGGCAGCTGATTTCAGTCGTCTTGGGGGCTCGCAATGGCGGTCAACGCGCGGCACTTTCAAAAAAAATGCTTGAATCAGGATTCGCAAGAAAGCCCGAACCCTCTCAAGGCAAAGTTGCCGAAATTGTTGATCAATCATATGGCGCTATTGTTCCTGCTGATATGGGAGCAGCTGTGTGCAAGGGCAGGCCACCAACTTCTTTGGTGAACACCCACGATATTTCCGGCTGGGCTGTTTCATTTGGAACTTATGATACATTAGTAAAGGCTGACATGGCCTTACGTGGTCGGTTGATTGCCCCTGCAGGCATTGATGCTATTGGCAAGCATGGTGTTGTTAAAATGCCAGGTGGTGCCGGTTTTGCGGCGATGTTCTGGGGCATTGATCAGGCAACAAGCCTTTCCATGTGCAGCCAATACCGCGTTGATGGCGCTACTTGCGATGTGCTGCCCGATGAACTGGTAACGCAGATTGCGCTTTCTGCGCCAGCAGAAAAGCCACTTCCTGAGGCAACAACAGACGAAGGCTCCGATTCAGATCGCCCGCCTCCGCCAAGAAAAAAGAAAAAATGAAATTTAAAGATCGCTGAATTTTCGCGATTTATCGAGCATGACACGAATGGTATCAAGCTCTCGCACCGACTGATAAAGTTTTTCAGACAGATTGTGCAAAACCGCACGGCCAAAATCAGGGTATTCCTTGGCTACTTTTAAAAATAACTCATGGCTAATCCGCGCTGTTGAAACAATGTCGCGGGCTGTTGCTGTGAGTGCATAATTGCCTGAACCGATCATGGCAGTTTCGCCTAAAAATGCGCCAGGCTCAGCCACACCAACATCTTGGTCATTTTCACGAAGCGACACTTTGCCATTGAGCAAGACAAAAGCGGCTCTGGCTTTTTTGCCTTGGGTCATCAAATCTTCGCCAATTGAAAATTCTTGGCGTTCTGCAGTGAAGGCCATAATTTGCAACGGTATGGCATCGCAATTTTTGAAAATTGCAATTTGCCGTAAGGTTTCAGCATCTGCCAAAACACTCATTTAAAATCCCTGCCCATAGTTCGCGGCCCATGCACCAAATCAGCTACCAACCCCTTTGACTGCGAATAGCTGATGGAATCAAGGGACCAACTTATAACCCCCACCTTCAGTCACCAAAATTTCGGCGTGTCCGGGGTCGCGTTCAATTTTTTGGCGCAGGCGGTAAATGTGGGTTTCCAGTGTATGCGTTGAAACACCCGCATTATAGCCCCAGACATCTTGCAGCAAAGTTTCACGCGAGATGGCCTGTTCGCCGGAGCGATAGAGAAATTTAATAATCGAAGTTTCTTTCTCAGTCAGTCTGATTTTTTTATTATCATCGCGCACTAATATTTTTGAGGCCGGCTTAAAAGTGTAGGGTCCAATTTGAAAAACTGCATCTTCACTGTGCTCATGTTGGCGCAAGTGTGAGCGAAGCCTTGCCAGCAATACTGCAAAGCGAAACGGCTTAGTCACATAGTCATTGGCTCCAGAATCAAGGCCCAGAATTGTATCTGAGTCAGACCCTTGAGCTGTGAGCATAATGATTGGTCCTTTAAAACCATTGCGTCGCATTATTTTGCACGCTTCACGGCCATCCATGTCAGGCAAATTCACGTCGAGCAAAACAATATCCGCATGATCCGCCTTTAAAGCTTTCACGCCAGCCGTTGCCGTTGCCACATCCACCACGGTGAATTCATCATGCAAGCTGAATTGCTCTTTCAGGGTTTCGCGCAACATATCATCATCATCAACAATGAGGAGTTTTTTGGTGGTGGACATCAGGCTTTGAACTCGCAATTATGGGTGTGGTCAGTTAGATCGAAACAACGGCGGAAACGCAACACAACTCACTGTGAGCAAATCTATAACATATCTTCACGTTTACGCGAGAAATGCGTGTGCAAGCCATGGCTTCCTTAAAATGGGCCACAGCTCATTTCCATGTCTGCTTGGCAAATCAGGCCGCCGCTTTGGCAAACGCGAGGGCGATGGTACTAGCCCAAAGGGCATTTGGAAACTCGAGCAGCTCTACTACCGGCCAGATAAAATGGGCAGACTGCTTTCTAAGTTGAACACAAAAGCGCTTAAACCAATTGACGGCTGGTGTGATGCAGGTGGCCATGGACAATACAATCACTTTGTCGCCCTTCCCTTCAAAGCGTCTCACGAGAAGCTCTGGCGCCAAGATCAGGCCTATGATTTGGTTGCCACGACCAATCACAACCAGCGTCCACGCAAGCAATTTGGCGGGAGTGCCATTTTTCTGCATGTGATCAACAAAGGTGCCACAGGAACCGAAGGCTGCATCGCACTTTCAGAAAAACATTTGCGCCAAGTTTTAAGCCGCTGCAGCCGCCATACTTATGTGGTGATTTGACGAGATCCAAATATCGCAGATCCAATGCGAACTATGGTTGCACCTTCTTCTATGGCAATTTCAAAATCAGAACTCATACCCATGGAAAGCTGTTTCAGATGATTACGCTCTGCAATAATCTTCAGCATTTTGAAATGTGGGCGAGGGTCTTTATCAACAGGCGGAATACACATCAGCCCTACTATATTCAGGCCATATTCACTTAAACATGTGGCAATAAATGCATCGGCATCTTCAGGGTGAATGCCAGCCTTCTGTGGTTCAGCGCCTGTGTTCACTTGCACGTAAAACTGCAAAACCTTGTCTTGGGTTTTGCATTCCTTAGCCAGAGCCGCAGCTATTTTGGGTCGATCTACTGTTTGAATCACATCAAACAAGGCCACTGCTTCTGTAGCCTTGTTGCTTTGCAACGGACCAATCAGGTGCAGCTCAACATCTGGATATTCAGCCTTGAGAGCTGGCCATTTTTCGCGTGCCTCCTGCACGCGGTTTTCTCCAAACCGTCTATGACCAGCTTCCAACACAGGCCGAATGTGTTTGACGCCATAAGTCTTGCTAACGGCGACCAATTGCACAGATGCTTTCACTCGGTTTATGACGTTTTGATAGGCTTCACTCATAGCCGAACTTATGGCCGCGCTTGCAGGGGATTTCAAGGACTGGTACGGGAGTGCTGTGTACTGATTGATGAAGGAAGCCTACGTGACTGCCGAGCGCTATAACCACCGCGAAACTGAACCAAAATGGCAAAGCTTTTGGACAGAAAATCGTTGCTTTGAAGCTAATGAAGATTATTCAAGGCCAAAATACTACGTGCTCGAAATGTTTCCTTATCCATCGGGCCGCATTCATATGGGCCATGTGCGGAACTATACGATGGGTGATGTGATCGCCCGTTTCCGCCGGGCTTGCGGGTTTAATGTGCTTCATCCAATGGGCTGGGATGCCTTTGGTATGCCTGCCGAAAATGCCGCTATTGAGCGTGGCATACATCCCAAATCCTGGACTTATGAAAACATCGCCACCATGCGTGGTCAACTTAAATCCATGGGCTTGTCTTTAGATTGGAGTCGTGAATTCGCAACCTGCGACCCAAGCTATTACATGCACGAACAAGCCATGTTTATTGATTTCATCAAAGCTGGCTTGGTGGAGCGCCGCGTGTCGTTGGTGAATTGGGATCCGGTTGACCAAACTGTGCTTGCCAATGAACAAGTGATTGACGGCAAGGGCTGGCGCTCAGGCGCTGTGGTTGAAAAGCGCGAATTGGCGCAATGGTTTCTCAAAATCACCGACTATGCTGAAGATTTATTGACTGCCTTGGATGGCCTCACCACATGGCCAGACAAAGTGCGCTTGATGCAGAAAAACTGGATCGGTCGCTCTGAAGGCATGACTTTTACCTTTGAGCTTGAAAACGCGAGTGGCAAGAAACTCGACGAAGGCCTGACGGTGTATACAACCCGCCATGATACAATTTTTGGAGCGAGCTTCTGCGCTGTTTCGGCTGATCATCCTTTGTCAAAACGCCTAGCTGAACAGAATCCAGCTTTGGCTGAGTTCCGCAAAGAAGTGGCCGCCCTTGGCACCAGCGAAGAAAATATTGAGCGCGCTGAAAAACGTGGGCATCCTCTCGGCGTGTTCGCAAGGCACCCGTTTCGCAAAGATGTTTTGCTCCCCGTTTATGCCGCCAACTTCGTGTTGATGGGCTATGGTGAAGGCGCGTTGTTTGGCTGCCCTGCCCATGACCAGCGCGATATTGATTTTGCCAATAAATATCATTTGCCGATTATTCCAGTTGTGGCTCCGCGCGGGACAGATGCAGCAAACTTCAAAATTTCCACGGAACCCTATCTTGAAAAAGAAGGTGAAGATTCTGTTTTGATCAATTCAGATTTTCTAGATGGCATGACGGTGGCTGAAGCCAAGGCCGAAATAGCATCGCGCTTTGAAGCTGCTGGCATTGGCAGGCGCACCGTGAATTTCCGTCTGCGTGATTGGGGTGTTTCCCGCCAGCGTTATTGGGGCTGCCCCATTCCAGTTATTCATTGCGCTAAATGTGGCATTGTTCCAGTGCCGAAGTCGCAATTGCCGGTTCAACTTCCAGAAGATGTGACCTTTGATAAGCCGGGCAATCCCCTGGCCCATCATCCAACGTGGAAGCATGTGAACTGCCCAACGTGTAATGCAGCAGCCCTTCGCGAAACTGATACGTTCGATACATTCATTGACTCGTCTTGGTATTTTGCCAGGTTCAC
>JANNBH010000076.1:0-15624 GCA_031385245.1 Hyphomicrobiales bacterium
CGCGACCTCGGTTACGGACTATGCGGCTTTGAGCGGCACGGTTACGATTCTGGCGGGCGATCTGAGTGCAACGATTGCTGTGACCGCTGTTAATGATAGCCTTGTCGAAGGCGATGAGACAGTGATTGTGACGCTGACGGCAGCGACTGACAATGCGTTGATTACCGCTTCGGGTGCAGCCACCAACACGATTACCGACAATGACACGGCAACAGTGTCGATAGCCAACATTGATCAAGCAGCAGAGCCTGCAACTCCTGGCAAGATGACGTTGACGATGAGCAAGGCCAGCGCAACGCCGACAACCGTTTCTTACACGGTTAACGGCACAGCAGTTGGCGGCACCGACTACACTTCGATTGGCACTTCGGTCTTAATCCCAGCGAACGCCCTCACTTATGACATCATCATTGCGCCGTTGACCGACAGTATTGTTGAAGGCGACGAGACAGTGATTGTGACGCTGACATCAACATCATCAGTTTCCGTCTCAGTTGCATCGGGAGCCGCAGGTACGGCCACCAACACAATTGCTGATAATGATGGAGCTGTTTTATCATTCAGTTCAGTCTCGGTGACAGAAGGCGGACTGGCGACATTTACAGTGACATTGGATAATGCCACAGCGGCTGGCTTCACCATTGACTATGCGACAAGCATTGGAACAGCTGGGGCAGGGGACTTCACGGCTGTGTCGGGCACTCTGACCTTTGCCGGCACAACAGGCGAGACGCAGACTTTTAACGTGCAAACAACACCAGATATTTTAGTTGAAGGCACAGAATCCTATACCGTAACATTGTCGGCATTATCGAACGATTTCAATACAGCGCTGATAATTGCTTCTGCTACACAGCAAGGTGACATTCTAGATGATGACACAGCAGGTCTCGTGGTTAGCACTTCTTCAGTGACGGCCATGGAAGGTGGCGCAGATGGTTCCTTTACAGTTGGCCTGAGATCTGATCCAACGGCTGGAGTGACAATTGGAATTGGCAGTACGGCGGAATGCTCGTTCTCGCCCGCCAGCTTTACAATTTTTCCTACCGGAACCAGCAGCCTACCCACAGCACAAATTATTACCGTGACAGCAATTAATGATGCGGTTGTAGATGGAGACTTGCCATGCGTGCCGACTATAACTGTGACAGCGACGACCGATAGCACTTACACTGGCAAGACTGGTACAGCCCCAACTATTACGGCTGCCGATAATGATGTGGCCAACAATGATGCTGTGGTTCAAGCAGCATTCGAAAGCCAGACCCATAATTTCATGGCGCGGCGCAATGATTTGATCACCAGCCATGAACCAACACTTTATCGCATCATAAACCGCCATGATGATGAACTTGGCGGTGCAACCAACGGGTTTAATGTCGTCGGCGATGGTGGCAATATCACGGGTGACTTTAAGTTTGATGCCAAGTCAATTGCGAGAGCATTGGATGCCGCCGCTAATGGCAACTCTCAAATAACCCCAACGGCTGATTTGCCAAGCCGTTCAACATTCTTGAATGCTTGGGTTGAAGGTGAGTTTGGCCTCTACCAAGATGATGGCGGTCAGCAAACTCAAGAGGGCGACTTCTTCATCGGCTATGCTGGTGTTGATGCCCGCTTGAGCAATCGTGTGTTGCTCGGTGTGATGAGCCAAATCGATTGGATGGAAGATAGCACCCAGAACACCAACGATAAGGTGAACGGCACCGGTTGGATGGTTGGACCTTATTTGTCATCAGAACCAATTGATAATGTGTTCTTCGATCTTCGCGCCATGTGGGGCCGCAGCGATAACTCGGCCATTCAAGATGTGTTAGGATCAACTTATCAAGGCAAGTTCGACACTGAACGATGGCTGATGCAGGCCTTGCTCAGCGGCAAATATCAAACTGGCAACTTTGGCGTCACACCAGAAGTGTCTGTGATTTATATGAACGAAAAGCAAAATGCCTTCAGCGTATCAGACGGCATCAACACCGTTGCCGTTGCTGGACAAGATGTAGCCTTGGGAAGATTTGCCGCTGGCATGAAACTTTCTTATTCGGCGCAATTTGATGGTTTCGCAATGGAGCCATATATTGGTGGCCGTGTGTTGTGGGATTTTGTAAATCCAGGCCTTATGAATGTTGATGGCACTCTATCGTCGCGTGAAGACCTGAGAGGCCAAGTCAGTGCTGGTGTAAGCTTGAAAGGAGCAAATACCATGCTGTCATTTGAGACGGTCTATGATGGTTTGGGGACTTCTGGATTAGAAGCAATAAGTGGCAAAGTGCTGTTTAACTTTAAGTTCTAAGCTGCCGCAGGTTCCTTCATCTGATCATTAGGTGAGGCCAAGTTCGCTGGCTGCCGCTTTGATTTTAGCTGTGCTGTCAGTATCGAGAGCAAACGTCGAAAGGGCTTTGGCCAAAGCCTCTTTTGCTTTCTCAAGTTCACCCAGCACTTGATAAGAGCGCATAAGGCGCAACCAACCTTCCACATCATTGGGATTGTCGGCCAGCTTATTCGCAAGTCCCTCCACCATGTTTTTGATCATCGCATTCTTATCACTTTCTGGCAGGGTCTGAATGGTTTGCGCCACATCACGGCCGGTAGCTTTTGCCATGGCAGCGATGTGTGTCTGCACTTCGCCGCGCCAGCCCGCATCTAGCGGCGTGTCACCCAAAAGGGCAAGCCACAGATCAAGCGCGCCAGATTGATTGCCGGATTGCTCATGGGCCATCGCATTATAAAAACGGGCACGAGAATCTTTGGGCTGCTTTGTCAAAACCTCGGCAATTATCGCCTGCGCCTTTGGTGTCACCACACCTTCCGCCATTTGCACCAAGGCTTCGGCTTGGGCTGATCTATAGTCCATGTTGGTGGGTTGAAGACTGGCGGCCTTGGCATAAGACTCGGCTGATTGTGCATAGTTCTGCATATTAAACTGCGACCAGCCTAACATGCGCCAGCCTTCAGCATCACCGGGATTTTTTTCCAGATGAGCGGTCAGTTTTGCAAGCAATGCATCAACTTGCGCTGAAGGTGCGTTGAAACCAACTTGCAAAATCACCGAAGGTAAGTTCGGGCTGCCCAACCGACTATAAAGCCCAACGCTTCCCATAATAACTAAACCAGCCGATGCGACAAGAGCAGCATTGCGCGCGGCATTTGAAATGGGTTGCACTTTGGCTACATGCTTTTTTGCTGACGCAATACGCCGCGCGATTTCAAACTTTGCAGATTCAGCCTCTGGCGCATTGATCGCTCCACTCTGCAAATCTCTCTCAATCTCTCTCAATTGATCTTCATATATTGCAGTGTCACTGCTTGTTGGTTGCACTGTTGCCAATCGACGAAGCAAAGGCATTGAAATGCCAATCGCTGTGACAGAGCACAAGAGTGTGAGAAAAAACCACAGGATCATTTTAATCTTCTTCCACACCCTCAGAAAGTCTTGAGCGTTTGCGTAAATAGTTAAATGCAATGCTGAGCGCCAAAACCATCAGCAAAAAGGGAGCAGCCCAAAGCACGTAAGTATCCTGTTGCAAGGGTGGTTGCAGCAAAACATAATTGCCATAGCGCGAAACTACATAGTCAAACACTTGGGCATCACTATCGCCAGCGCTGAGACGTTCGCGCACAATGATGCGTAAATCTTTGGCTAGGGGTGCGTTAGAGTCGTCAATCGATTGATTCTGACAAACTAAGCAGCGCAAATCTTGGCTGATGAGGCGCGCGCGTGTTTCCAACGCGGGGTCTTTAAGAATTTCATCCGGCAGCACCGCCAAGGCCGGCCCCAGTGTTGCCATCGCAAACAAAAAAATAATTGCCAAAACCCGCGTCATCACTCGCCAACCTCAATTGCATTTGACGGTAAAAGCTTGTTCGCCTTTCCAACACCCACACGGAACCTGCGATCAGACAACGAAACAAAGCCACCAAGCGCCATGGTAAATCCGCCTATCCACAACCAAGGTGCGAGTGGGTGATAATATATCCGCACTGTCCACCCTCCCTCATTATCGGCATCACCCATCGCTATATAGACGTTGGAAATTAGATTAGTGCGGATGCCAGTTTGATTGGTTTGCATTTGTTGTAAGGGATAAAACCGCCGCTCAGCAGTCAACACTTTAAAGGCAAGACCGCCTGATGAAAGCTCGAATGTGCCACGCTCCGCATTATAATTTGGGCCCGCAATATTTTCCACATTAACAAGCTTCACGCCATAAGTTGAAATCACTGTTCTATCGCCAACTTTCATCGCCAGTATATTTTCTTGCTGCCACGTGGTCACTGTTGCGATGGCTCCAACCACAAAACCAAGCCCCATATGTGCAAGAAACAATCCGAAATAGGCGCGTGGTGTGGAACGCAAAATGCTAAAGGATTGCGCGATTGGTACTTGCCACAGCTTCACCCGTTTCGCCAAAGCCCAGAATGAGCCTACAATAATCCATACCGAAAGGCCAATGCCTAACACCGCTAAAATATGGCTGCCGAGCGTCCACACCGAGAGTGCCGCAATAGCGATCACTGAGACAGCAAGTGGAGCATTTAGTTTCTTGAGGGCAGGGCCAAGATCATCGCGCTTCCATTTCAAAAAGGGGCCGACAACCATGATGATCAGCAGTGGCACGAACAATGGCACAAAAGTCTTATTATAGTAGGGAGGCCCGATTGAAATTTTATCTCGCCCAATCAAATCAATCAAAAGCGGATAAAATGTTCCAATAAACACCGTCGCCGCAGCCACCACCAGTAAAGCATTGTTGAGAACCAAGCTGCTCTCGCGGCTGACAGCGGCAAAGGGTGCTCCTTGCCGAACCGCCGGAATGCGAAATGCATAGAGCAGCAATCCACCACCTGTTGCCACCATCAAGATCATCAAAATAAATGTGCCGCGAGTAGGATCAGTTGCAAATGAATGCACGCTGGTTAGAACGCCTGAGCGCACCACAAATGTGCCAATCAAACTGAGCGAGAAGGTGAGAATGGAAAGTAGAATTGTCCACGACACCAAAGCATGTCGCCGTTCCACTACCAAAGCCGAATGCAAAAGCGCGGTGCCAGCAAGCCACGGCATGAAGGACACATTCTCAACAGGATCCCAAAACCACCAGCCGCCCCAGCCCAAAATATAATAAGCCCAAAAGCTGCCCAGCGTTATGCCCAGCGTGAGAAAGCACCACGCAATGAGAACCCAAGGCCGCACATAACGTGCCCACGCGGCATCAACCTTGCCTTCAATCAAAGCAGCTAGCGCAAAAGAAAAAGCAACTGAGAAACCAACATAACCCAAGTAGAGGCATGGTGGGTGAATGGCGAGGCCAGGGTCTTGCAAAATTGGGTTCATTCCACTGCCATCGGCAGGTGCATCCATCAGGCGCTCAAACGGGTTTGAGGTAAAAACCAAAAAGGCGAGAAACGCCGTTGCAATCATTCCCTGAATTGCCAACACGCGCGCTTTTAGCGGTGCTGGAAGATTTTTTCCAAACGCAGCAATCAAAGCTGCGAACACCACAAGAATGAGAACCCACAGCAGCATCGAGCCTTCATGGTTGGCCCACACACCAGTGATTTTATAAATGAGTGGCTTGGCAATCTGCGATCCATTGGCCACCAGCTTGATCGAGAAATCATTATTTACGAATGAAGCTGCAAGCGCCACAAAAGCAATCGCCACCAGCAAGAATGAGATTACGCCACAATAGCTACCAACAGCCATCAAGCTGCGATCTTGCCGATGTGCGCCATAGAGCGGCAAGCTGGATTGGACAATGCTGGTCATCAAAGCAAGCAGCAACGCAAAGTGGCCGATTTCTGCAATCATAAATCTTGTTTCCAGTGCAACAGAGTTCAACACCCTTATCTAACATCGAAAGGTCTACAATAGGCTCTGGTGCTCTTGTCGCAGCATAAGAATCTGTTGCTGAAATACCGCAGCAAGATTTTTTCTTTACCTTTGCATTTTTGCAGCTTCAAAAACTTAATTCTTGCCGCAATTGCAGTGTTTCACACGTCCACACCAGATTTTGACGAGTCGAGGTTAGGCTGGTATTGTGTTCGCAATGCCGTAGGGCAGGGTGAACGGCGGTTGGGTATTAGAGGCGATAAAATGAATTTTTACAAGTGTTTGCGGCTGGTTTCAGTGTTCGTTGGCGGAATGTCGATAGGTGCCGTTATCGCGTCTGCAGAAATGGCTGATGTCTCATCGCCAGATTTCCGCATAGTGCCAGTTTTTGGCACACCAACTCAAACCAACAATGGCCCAGCAACCACCAAAACTGAAGTGGTATCTGAACAAGGCCAAGCACCCATGCTACAAGAAAACTCTGCCGCCCTGATGCAAGCTGCAGAGCAACGCTATGCCGATGCCATTAGCCGTGGCGGATTTCCAAAAATTTCCAAAGGAAGTTTGAAGAAGGGGTCAAAAGGCCCAGCGGTAGCCACACTCAATCAACGCCTATTTATGGAAGGCTATTTGCGTGTTGAGGGCACTCAAGGCGATTATGCAGCGCTTTATACTTCGGCTACTGAGGATTCCGTTGCACGTTTTCAGCGTAATATGGGAATTACTGTAACTGGCAAAATTGATCAACTCACCCAAGCCTATCTAAATATTTCGGCAGAAGAGCGCCTGGCTACGATCCGCGCCAATGTTCCGCGCCTTGAAATCTATGAAAAGAATTTGGGTGACCGTTATTTAGTTGTAAACGTGCCCGCCCAACAAGTTGAAACGGTTAGCAATGGTCGCGTCTATTCGCGCCACAACGCAATCGTTGGCAGGCCAGAACGACCTTCACCTGTAGTTATCACGTCGCTCGAAACAGTGAAATTCAATCCTTATTGGAACGCCCCCGTATCAATCGTCGAACGCGATATTATTCCGAAGTTGCGCTCCGGCACGCAGATTTTGGCTGATATGAATATCAAGGTTTTCCAAGGTGTTGGTGGCCCTGAAATTGATCCTCGCTCAGTAAACTGGGCTTCGGCTGTGCCTGATAATTATCAGTTCCGCCAAGAACCTGGGCCCGAGAATGCAATGGCTACAGCCAAGGTAGAATTCATCAGCCCGTTTGGCATTTATTTGCATGACACACCTGAACGCCAATTGTTCAAAACCAGTAACCGCTTTTACAGTTCAGGTTGTGTTCGGGTGGACCAAATGCCACTTCTCGCACAGTGGATTTTGAATGGACAAGACGGTTTTGGCGAAAGCAAAATTGCCACCATGGAAGAAACATTAGAGCGCCTTGATGTGTTGATCATGGACCCGCCAGAATTGCGTGTGGCCTATCTCACCGCGTGGCCAGCAGGCAAGGGCACTGTGGCCTTCCGCAAAGACATTTATAAAATGGATGGAACGGGTTTCACTGTAGGCCAGCCTATGCCTGTGGGCGAAACTGCCCCCGATGGATCGCGCTTTGTTTTGAAGCCTTTGGCTCGGCAAATTCCAATTGAGGCAGCGGAAGCGGAAGGCTTTAGCCTCTTCCATTTTGGTGGTTCCAAGAAACCAAGGCTGATAGGTCAGAAAAATTTGTTTGGCACAACGCTGCAATCAGCAAATTCAAAAAGCAGTACGCAGTCCTCGCTGTTTTCTTCGTCATCCAAGCCATCTACAAAGACCACTGCATCTGCAAGCGGTAAAAAATCCAGTGGCCTGTTTGATTGGGACGCTTATCGCAAAAGGCAATCGAAAACTGAAACCACACCGAAGAAGACCAAAAAGCTGATCAAGAAGCCTAAGAAAGCTGGCACCGAAGATCTCAAAGTTGCATCCAAAAAACCTAAAAAAGTGGTAGATGAATTTAAAGGCAAAATTCCGCCAGAGCCGGGCCTAGACGCTCCAGCAAAACCCGTGGTCGCCAAGGGTGGTGCACTAGTGAAGCCTGTGGCGTGCAAAGCCGGAACAGACGGTAAATTGCCAGTAGGGTGCAAGCCTATTTTGGAAGCAGAAAAAGCAGTTCCAAAACCAAAAGCCTGAGACCTGCGCCAATCTGTGTCTGGACCCAATTCGGATAAGCTGTATAGAGCAGGCTTATTCAGTTGAGGGATGATTCAACCATGGTCAAAAAATCTGTAAAGAAACCAGCGAAGAAACCGACAAAGAAAGCTGCAAAGCCAACAGCACTTTATCCAGGCTTCTTTAAAGATACGCTCGGCAAATCAGACCCAAAAATTGCTAAAGCAATCACCAATGAATTAAAGCGACAGCAAAATGAAATTGAGCTGATTGCGTCTGAAAACATCGTCTCCCTTGCCGTGCTCGAAGCGCAAGGGTCGATTATGACCAACAAATACGCTGAAGGTTATCCGGCGCGCCGTTACTATGGCGGTTGCCAATATGTTGACGTTTCAGAAAACTTAGCAATCGAACGCGCCAAGCAACTGTTCGGTGCAACATTTGCTAACGTACAGCCCCATTCCGGCGCGCAAGCCAACCAAGCGGTGTTTTTTGCACTGCTACAACCCGGCGACACATTCATGGGCCTTGACCTTGCCTGTGGTGGCCATCTCACCCACGGTTCACCTGTCAACCAATCTGGCAAATGGTTTAAAGTTGTTTCGTATAAAGTGCGCGAAGACAACCAGCAGATTGATTATGATGCTGTGGCAGCACAAGCCTTAGCCGAAAAGCCAAAGCTGATCATCGCGGGTGGCTCCGCCTATCCTCGCACCATCGACTTCAAACGCTTCCGCGAAATTGCCGATTCAGTTGGCGCTTACTTGATGGTGGATATGGCGCATTTTGCTGGCCTTGTGGCGGGTGGCGCCCATCCAAATCCATTGGATCATGCCCATGTTGTAACCACCACAACCCACAAAACCTTGCGTGGTCCGCGTGGTGGTCTCATCCTCACGCGTGATGAAGCATTGGGAAAGAAGATCAATTCTTCGGTATTCCCCGGCTTGCAAGGTGGCCCGTTGGAGCATGTGATCGCCGCCAAGGCCGTGGCCTTTGGTGAAGCGCTGAAACCAGCCTTCAAGAAATACGCCAAGCAAGTTGTTAGCAACGCCAAAGTGTTGGCTGAATCGATGATTGCCGGCGGCTGTGATATAGTTTCAGGCGGCACTGATACGCATTTGATGCTGGTTGACCTTCGCAAAAAAGGTGTTTCTGGCAAAGCCGCAGAAGCTGCCTTGGGCCGCGCTTACATCACCTGCAACAAGAACGGCATTCCGTTTGATCCGGCACCTTTCACCATCACATCCGGCATTCGCTTAGGCTCGCCTGCGGGCACCACGCGTGGCTTTAAAGAAGCTGAATTCCGCGAAATCGGCAAGCTTATCAATGAGGTGCTAGACGGTCTTGCGAAAAACGGTGAAGACGGCAATGCTAAGGTAGAAAAAGCCGTGAAGCGCAAAGTTCTGGCTCTCACTGCAAGGTTCCCAATTTACTCATAGAGGAAAGCCAAAATGCGCTGCCCGTTTTGTTCAAATGCCGATACGCAAGTGAAAGACTCGCGGGCAACTGAAGACGGCACTGCGATAAGGCGAAGGCGCGCCTGCCCAGATTGTGCAGGCCGCTTCACCACCTTTGAACGCATTCAATTGCGCGAACTAAGCGTGGTCAAACGCTCTGGTCGCCGCACGGTTTTTGATCGTGATAAATTGGCGCGGTCAGTTCAAGTGGCGTTACGTAAACGTCCAGTGGATGCCGAGCGTATTGAGCGCATGGTTTCGGGCATTGTGCGCCAGCTTGAAAGCTTAGGCGAAACCGAAATTAAATCCGAAGCCATTGGCCAATTGGTAATGGAAGGTTTGAAGAATTTGGACGACGTGGCCTATGTGCGCTTTGCCTCGGTCTATCGCAACTTCCGTGAGGCCGCCGATTTCCAAGAACTACTAGGCGAACTTTCAAATGAAGAGGGCGAGGCTGAGTGAATAAAATTTATTTATGGTTCCTCAGGCACTTCACCTTCTAACATCGGCTCAGCCGGGATAGGCTCTTCCGGAATAAACTCATCTTCAACTTGAGGTTCTTCCGGCATTACTTCGTCGTCAGTTGGACAAACGGTGAGTTCGCCGTCTTCGTCTACGCAATCTTCTTGGGGCTCAGATGAATCAAGCGCAGCCTCAGCCTGTTCAATGGTGGGAGGCGATGAAGTTTCTTCGCCAAAAGCAAGCTCGCCTTGCAAACTGGTTAAGATCAATACAAAGCCAATTTTCCAGATGCGCATAGTATCCCCTTAGTTTTCACAACCGAGTCAGAGCCATGGTCCCCACATATTTTAATGTAGGGACCACATTCTGTCGATTATGCAACGGCCACTTTCTTATTCTGGCTTTCGCTCCAGAACAGATAGGCCGAGCCTGCTAAGATCAATGCAATGCCAATCCACAAATTGCCTTCGGGCAAATAATGGAAAGCTAAGAAACCAGCGATAATGTTGAAGGGCAAACGCAAATCATCAAATGGTTGCAGCGATGACGCATCGGTCTTTGAATAGGCTTTAGTCAGGCACAGTTGTGCCACGAACTGAATAACGCCTGCGGCCAACAAATACAAAAGAACAGTGCCTGATGGCCATTCAAAACCGGCACCAACTGAAAGCACGGCATTGATTGGCGATAACAGCAACAATAACCACATGGTGATTGTTTCAGGTTTTTCATCGCCAGTGAGTTGCTTGGTGATGAGCGAAGCTGCGCCCCAAAAAACCGCCGCCGCAATGGGTGCAAGTGACCACGCATTAAAACCACTTGTCCAAGGTTGCAGCACAATCATGGCACCTGCAAACCCAAGTGCCGAAGCTATCCAGCGGTTCATTCCCACGTCCTCGCCCAAATAGAATTTGGCACCCAGCAGAATGAAGAATGGTGAAGTCATCACCAAAGCAATCACCTGCCAAATTTGCACACCATGCGCCAAACCAAAAACAAAGGCCTGAACTCCAAGTGCCGAGAGAACAACACGCACTATGTGCTGAACCGGATAACTCGTTTTGAGTGAAGTTAATCCAGTGTTCCAAATAAACGGAATTGAAACAATGAGGGCAATGAAATACTGCCAGAATGCATCAGATGTTGGCTTAAATCCAAGCCCGCCATAATCTGCAGAGCCTGTAACCGTTTGTGTAATCACGTTGATCACAGCAAAGGCAAGGCCCGCCATCATCATATAAACAGCACCTGCCACGAGGTTTTTATTGAGGGTCTGACTCATGTTAATTGTCCTTTCTTCAAACATGAATCAGGACGAATAGTTACGACACTCCGCGAATGCGGAGTGGCATGAACATAATCTCTTTTTATCCGGACTATACCGTCGGCCCAGGAGTTACACCTGATCTGCTGACACTCCGCATTGAACAAGTGTAGCGCGCAAAAGTTGTTCGACTTTTGCGAAACAGCTACGCCCCTTCAATAAAGAGCCGCTCGCGGGCTATACCGCCGGTGGGGAATTACGCCCCGCCCTGAGAATTACCGGAACATTCCGGCGCGGTACTATTAAGGGCAGGGTAAAAATTTTGCAACCCAAAACGTCGTCATCCCGACGAAGGTCGGGAACCATACTTAGAGTAGTTAAGCGTTACAAGAATGGGCCCCGTCCGCAGGCGGGGTGACGGAGTTGGTTTGTAGTTATTGTAATCCTCACTGCACCGCGCTAGAGCCACACTATGACCACCCCACGTAAAGCCCCCATTGCCCGATCTGCTGCCCGTTTGGGCGCGGTGCAAGCTCTCTATCAAATGGACATTGCCACCGCAGATCTTGGCGAAACTCTCGCACAGTTTTCCAGCCGCGTGATGGGTGAAGATTTTGATGATGGCCAATGCGGCGAAGCAGATTTCAAGCACCTGCGCGAAGTGGTTGAAGGTGCGGTGCGTGAACAAGCGTTAATCGACCCCACAGTGGATAAGCTGCTCGATAAAGAGTGGCCGCTGCACCGCCTCAACGCCACGCTGCGCGCCGTGCTGCGGGCCGGGGCCTTTGAAATTATGTTCAAAGAAAACGTGCCAGCAAAAGTGGCCATCAATGAATATGTAAATGTGGCCGGAGCCTTCTTTGATGGTGAAGAGCAAAACTTCGCCAATGCTGTTTTAAACAGTCTCGCCCGCCAGCGCCGCCCCGAAGAATTCGCAGCGTGACCTCACAAAACCCACGCACCACCATTCTGCTGCTTGCCATAGCGCAATCTCTATACTCATGTGCTGTAATCACCGTGTTTGCCACTGGCCCACTGGTGGGGCTTATGCTGGCGCCAAGCCAAGGTTATGCCACATGGCCTGTCACCAGCTTTGTGGTGGGCTCCATGTTGGCGGTGTGGCCAGCGTCTTACCTGATGAAGATCTACGGCCGCAAACCAGTGTTTGTGGCCGGCGCATTATTCAGCATTGTTGGCGCCCTTATTTCAGTCTGGGCGATTTTTCATAATAATTTTGCACTCTTCTGTATTGGCGCTGCTCTGCAAGGTGTTTTGCAAGCCACTTCAAGTTTTTATAGTTTTGCTGCCGCCGAAGCTGCAGGACCCGAAGATAAATCAGTAGCAATTTCGTGGGTGCTCACCGGCGGCGTTGTTGCTGCCATCGCGGGCACGCTCATTTCCAGCAACACGCGCGATTTGCTTGCGCCCTTTACGTTTGCCGGAACCTATGTGGCCGTGGTTGGCTTTGCACTTCTCAGTTTGATCGTATTTGCTTATTTGCAAATGGCAAAACCCACAGCAGCTGAAATCCAAGGCCCACAAAGAAGCTGGCCTGAATTGTTGCGCCAACCCAAACTGGTCATCGCCATGGCCACGGCGATTTTTTCTTATGCCTTAATGAACCTGATGATGACAGCAGCCCCCGTTGCCATGAAAATTTGCGGTTTCAATGTTGATGATTCAATCTGGGTTATCCAATGGCATGTGCTGGCCATGTTCGTGCCCAGCTTCTTTACAGGTGTTTTGATCAAACGCTATGGCGTGAACCTGATCACCGGCATGGGCATGGGCATTTTAATTACGGCTGGTGTCAGCGCTTTGCTCGGCATCACCTTCCCGCATTTTTCTATTGCGCTCATTTTGTTGGGCCTCGGCTGGAACTTCGGATTCATCGGCGGCACCACGATGCTCACATCAACTTATCGGCCAGCCGAACGCGCTAAAGTGCAAGCAGTCAATAATTTCGGCGTGTCACTCATGGTAGCCCTCGCGTCAGCCAGCAGCGGCCAAATGCTTGAGCATTTCGGCTGGAGTTCAGTTGCGCTAACAGTAATACCCATTGCTGCTCTTGTTCTCGGAATTATAATTTGGTTGAAGACCCATGAAAGCACTGCCACCCCTCACACTCTCTGAACCAGAAATGCGCGCCATCATGGCCGATGTGGGCGCCATGATTGTTGATCATTTTGTCAACCTTCCCAATCTACCAGTAACGCAACCCTCCACTTTGGCGAATTTACGCAGCGGCTTGCAAGAAACTCTGCCGCTTGGTCCCACACCAGTCACCGATGTGTTAAAACAAGTGGAGCAATTCGTGCTGGCGGAAATGACGCATAATGACCACCCGCGCAATTTTGCCTTTGTGCCGGGCCCCAGCAATTTTGTCGGCGCTATGGCAGACGCAATTTCATCGGCGCTGAACATATTCTGCGGCGCATGGATAGGCCCATCAGGAACAGCACAAATTGAATTGATGACAATTGAATGGTTGCGTCAGTTGTTTGAATTTCCTGCATCCGGCGGCGGGCTGTTTGTCAGCGGCGGCTCCATGGCAAATCTCACCTGCTTGGCCGTGGCGCGTCATACCAACTTGGCCAATAACCCGGCCAACGCCACAGTATATTTCTCCGATCAAACCCATTCATCAGTCGCCAAGGGCTTAAAGATTTTAGGCTTCCAACAATATCAACTCCGCAAGCTGCCATCCGATGAACACTTCTGCTTGCCTATGGAAGCCCTAGCGAAAAAAATCGCCGCCGACCGCCAACAAGGCTTGGTGCCTTTCTGTGTGGTAGCCAATGCCGGAACTACCAATGCGGGCGCCATTGATCCCTTAGAACAGATAGCCGACTTCTGCGCCGCCGAAGGCCTGTGGATGCATGTTGATGGCGCTTATGGCGGCAGTGCGGCCATTTCCAAAACGGGCAGGGGGCTTCTCGCTGGAATGAACCGCGCTGATAGCCTTTCTATTGATCCGCATAAATGGATGTTCCAGCCCTATGAAATCGGCTGCGCGCTAATCCGCAATCAAGAGCATTTGAAAGACACGTTCAAAGTTTCAGCCGAATATCTGAAAATCATCGAGCAAAGTGCCGAACAACCCAACTTCAGCGATTACGGCGTGCAACTCACCAGAGGTTTCCGCGCGCTGAAATTATGGATGTCGCTCAAAGCCTTCGGCGTTGAAGCCTTCAGAGAGGCCATTGAAATAGGCATCGAAAATGCTCTGTATACGGAGCGTTTATTGCGTGGGTCGCCAGATTGGGAAATCATCACCCCCGCCAGCCTCGGTATCCTCACCTTCCGCTTCGTGGCGACAAACATGAGCGAAGATCAACTCAGCCAACTCAACTCCGATATGGCCAGCGAAATGATAACCTCCGGCTACGCCATGCTAAGCCCCACAGTCATGCGCGGCAAAACCGTGCAGAGGATGTGCACGATTAATCCACGCACAACGAGGGCGGATATTGAGACGACGATTGCAAAGCTGCATGAGATTGGGGTGGGGATAAGTATGAGCATTTCATAAAATTGTGGTTAGCGATTTTATACACAATCATTATATTTCCACCGTAAACACAAATATTTTTTGTAAGCTAACCTATCCAACTATGATGGTGATTTATCGACGAAATAAGCGCCCAGAAGCCGCGTTCCATATGTTATTACTGACATAAAGATTAAAGAGACCGCTATTCCTGTAATTCCTAGCTCAAAATAAGCGCCAATAATTCCAATTGGTACTACGCCGATGCCAAAAATTATGAGACCTAGAATTAGTCCCCACCAACCAAATGAAGCAAATGAAATTCCAGCACCAAGAAGCCAGGTAGTAATACCAAATAGATAAGACAGCGCGAATAGCAATGAACCAGCCAAACTTCGGGTGCGTTGAAATATCGCCATAGGTAGAAGAAGGACTATGGAGATTATGAAGGCCCACTGTGAGATTGGCAGTAAGATTGAATACAAATGTAATGTCGTTTCAGTAATCCATTCGCGCATTTGTAACCTCGGTTGATCAGTTGTCGCTCATGAAGATTATCTACTAAGGCCGCGTCAAAGTCACTAGCGAATTGAGGTTTGTGGTGACAGCGCATTCGGTTCAAGCCGCCCGATCCAACGGAACAATCTTCGCCAATTCCCCCGCCATGTTCCGCTTTGCAATCACAGTGTCATAGCTTGCCTGCAAGCGCAGCCACCAGCCATCTGACAGGCCAAAGAAACGGCAGAGGCGCAAATCTGTGTCGGCACTAATACCGCGCTTGCCCGAAATAATATCGCCAATGCGCTGCGCCGGAACGCCAATGCTTTTGGCCAAACGATATTTTGTCATGGCCAAAGGAACTAAAAATTCCGCTTCCAGCATTTCGCCGGGTGATACTGGTGCAATTATCTTTGTCATTTTGTTTATCCTCAATGATAATCAACTATTTCAACATCGGCCGGACCATCCACCGACCAGCGAAAACAAATTCGAAACTGGTCAT
>JANNBH010000107.1:0-2739 GCA_031385245.1 Hyphomicrobiales bacterium
TCCCGACGAAAGTCGGGACCCAGACTTTCCCCGATCTCGCCTGTTGAAAGTCTGGGTCCCGACTTTCGTCGGGATGACAGGGTAAATAAATGGCGGGAAAAAGTCCTCAAGAACGACTCGTGCTCGAGCGCCAAAACGCCGCCATCATGGCGGTGTTTGAGCGGGCGGGCTTTGATCAGATTGCGCCTGATATTATTCAGCCCGCTGATATTTTCCTCGAACGCTCCGGTGAAGACATCCGCGCTCGCACATTCGTGTTCAATGATCCTGAAGGCCATGAACTGTGTTTGCGGCCTGATCTCACAGTGCCCGCTTGCCGCTATCATTTAAGCCATGCGGAAAATGTGAGCGCCGAAGCAAAATACTGTTACCTCGGCCCGGCCTTTCGTTTCCCTGACGAGCGGCTTTCCCCACAAGAATTCAATCAGGCTGGCCTCGAATGGTTTGGCGCTGCCGATATTTCTGCCGAAGCGCGTATTCTCAAACTCGCAATCTCCGCCCTTGAAGCAGCTGGAGCCACGGGCCTCAAAGTGACGCTGGGCGATGTGGGTCTCTTCACCGCATTGCTGAATGACACCGAAATGCCAGATCGCTGGCGCCGCCGTTTGCGCCACCAGTTTTGGCGGCCACAGGCGTTTCAAAACCTGCTGGCGACTTTCGCCGCTGGTCATAGCCAAAAGCGCACCAGCATATCACCTGTGATTGATGAATTTAAAAATGGCGATGCAACTTCGCAGTGGCTCGAACAAAATAACATCCCGCTGCAAGGCACGCGAACACTTGCCGAAATCTCTTCGCGCCTTGCCGAAAAATTTGCCGACCGTTCGCAAAACCCTTTGGACCCGATGAAACGTCAGGCACTCGAAAATTATTTAGAAATTGAAGGGGCCGCAACTGATGTGCCGTTGCTTCTCGAAGCCGTCAGCACCACCCAGCAATATAGTGCGGCCTGCGCCTCATTCACAAAGCGTTTGGAACTTTTCGAAGATGCGGGCCTCAACCCGCGCCGCTTTAAATTCTCGGCTAATTTTGGCCGTGAATTAGAATATTACACAGGCTTTGTATTCCAGATTGAAGCAGACTCCGCGCATGGTCCCGTGGCCATTGCGGGCGGCGGGCGCTATGATGAGCTGCTCTCTGATTTAGGGGCGCCCCAAAAAGTTCCAGCCATCGGTTGCGCCATTCACACCGAACGTTTAGCGGCGGTGCTGGCATGAGTGCGCTCACTTTAGCCATCCCATCCAAAGGCCGCTTGATGGAAGCAGCAGCCGAGCTGTTCGAGAAGGCCGGATTTAAAATTGAACGTACTGGCACCGAGCGAGGTTACCATGGAAAATTATTGGGCATTGATGACGTCGAAATTGCATTTCTGTCGGCTTCTGAAATTGCTGCCAATCTTAAAGACGGAAAAATTGATGCAGGCATCACTGGCGAAGATTTGCTGCGCGAAGCAATGCCTGATCCAAACATTGCGCTGCGCCTAAATTTCGGCCCAGCCAACGTGATTGTTGCCGTGCCTGAGTGTTGGCTTGATGTGGCCGTGATGGCTGATCTTGATGATGTGGCCTTACAGTTTTACCAAACCCATGGCCGAAGGCTTCGCGTGGCCACAAAATATCTGGCCCTCACAAGGCGCTTCTTTGCTGAGAAGGGTGTAACAGGTTACCGGATTGTTGAAAGCTTGGGCGCCACCGAAGGTGCCCCCGCAGCAGGAACCGCCGAACTGATTGTGGACATCACCACATCGGGGGCCACGTTGAAGGCAAATTCGCTGAAGATTTTAGATGATGGTCTCATTCTAAAATCCTGCGCGGTGTTGGCAGTGGCTGAAAATCATAAAACGGATGCGCGAATTACAAAACTGATTGCAGCTTTAAGTGGAATTTTAGAGTAAATTTCCGCTCATTCACAAAGCGTTTAATTGCATTCCGCTTTGTTATTGTATATTCTAGCAGCTTATAAGTTGTGCTGGGGGCATTTTCACACATTAAATGAGCTAAGGCTTGGTTAGATTGAAAAGATCTATTCTTGCGCGGAAAAGGTATCGCCCCCGGTCCTTTCTGCTGCATATTATGGGTCTGATGTCGCCAGTTGCCTGAGCGGGGAGCCTGCGGGAAACTGCGGGCTCCCTGTGATTCTTTTTTGAAGCTAAGGCGTGTGAAGTTGAAACCGTTCATAAATGTCGATATCGGCTTTGTGCCTAAAATGGTCAGCATGTTGCGCGAAGGCTATAATGCCAGAGCACTTCGAGCAGACGCAATAGCAGGTCTCACAGTAGCGATTGTAGCTCTGCCCTTATCGATGGCAATTGCCATTGCGTCTCATGTTTCGCCAGACAAAGGCTTGTTCACCGCGATTATCGGTGGTTTTTTCATTTCGCTACTGGGTGGCAGTCGCTTTCAAATTGGCGGACCAGCCGGTGCCTTCATCGTTTTGATCGCTTCAATTGTTGATCGTTACGGTTTTGAAGGCTTGCAATTGGCCACGCTGATGTCTGGCGTTTTGATATTTGTGATGGGAGCATTGCGGCTTGGGTCTTATATAAAATATGTGCCTCATGCTGTAATTGTGGGCTTCACAGCGGGCATCGCCATCATTATTTTTTCAAGTCAGATCAAAGAACTTCTTGGATTAAATTTGGCGGGCGCCGAGCCTGCGTCGTTTCTGCCCAAGCTTAATGCCTTGTGGCAAGCACTTCCGACATTCAATTCATCAGCAGTGCTGATTGCCGTAATTACC
>JANNBH010000116.1:0-2746 GCA_031385245.1 Hyphomicrobiales bacterium
GATGACCAGCTGATAGGCCACGGCGGCATCATCTAGCATTTCAAACATTTCCATATCATGCGTCATCACGCCATGGCGGGCATCAATCAACACAAAAGCCCGCGTTAAGCCCACACGCCCGCGCAAATAGCCGCGCAGCACGGCTTGCCACATCTTTACATCTTTCTTGGACGCCTTGGCATAACCGTAACCCGGCATATCGACCAGATTAAACTTGGGGCCAACTTCAAAGAAGTTAAGCTCTCTGGTGCGTCCCGGCGTGTTTGAAGTGCGGGCCAAACCGTTCACACCCGTTAAGGCATTGAGCAGCGTAGATTTGCCGACATTTGAACGGCCAGCAAAAGCAATTTCAATGCCACGCATGGGTGGCAATTGCTCAAGCTTAGCCACACCCAACCGAAAGGTGGCAGAGCCATTTAAAAGTTGGCGACCAGCGAGCAGTTCTTCTGGGGTGAAAGTTACGCTCAAGGGCTGGCTGGCTTTTTCTTCAAAAACGGAATGCTATCTTTAATGTTCCCGAAGAAATCGAGCTCAGTGCCATGCTTTTTCATAATGTAGCTCTGTTGCAGCACTGACAGAATGTTGCTCCAAGTCCAGTAGATCACAAGGCCCACAGGGAATGTGCCGAGCATGAAGGTGAACATCACTGGCATCCAGTTGAACATACTGGCTTGGATGGGATCTGCTGGCGTTGGGTTCAAGCGCATTTGCAACCACATGGTGAAGCCCATCAACAAAGGCCAAACACCAATCATCAGAGATGGCCAAGGCTGCCAAGGGATGAGGCCGAAGAGATTGAACAGTGATGTTGGATCAGGCGCAGAGAGATCATGAATCCAGCCATAGAAAGGCGCATGACGCAATTCAATGGTGGTGAGAATCACCTTATAGAGCGAAAAGAAAATTGGAATTTGAATCAACATGGGCAAGCAGCCGGCCATGGGATTTACTTTTTCACGCTTATAAAGCTCCATAGTTTCCTGCTGAACCTTGGTTTTGTCATCAGGGTATTTTTCCTTAATCGCATCCATTTGCGGTTTGAGGTTTTTCATTTTGCTCATTGAGGCATAGGATT
Source organism: Hyphomicrobiales bacterium (assembly GCA_031385245.1). Taxonomy (GTDB): domain Bacteria; phylum Pseudomonadota; class Alphaproteobacteria; order Rhizobiales; family Aestuariivirgaceae; genus Aestuariivirga. Next base: position 1,076 of record JANNBH010000116.1, read on the forward strand.
TATTGGCAATTGGGAACACGGCCAATTTTACCAAAACTGTTACCACAAGAATGGCAATGCCGAAATTACCAACGATGTTTTTTACAAAATCAAGGAGGTAAAACATCGCTTTGGTGATTGGTGCGAACCAGCCCCAATCGATCATCAAATCGAATTTTTCAAAGCCATATTTTTTGCTAATCTTGTTGATCGAATCTACGATCTTCACACCGGCAAAAACATGATCCTCATATGAGGCAGACGTGCCGGGGGCAACGGTGATGGCTTGCTCGGCGAGATAATCAACTTGGTAAGCATCGCGATTTGGGATGGGCACAAACTTATACGTGTTGGTCACTTTGGCTTGTTTATCGGGGATCAGCATTGCCGCCCAATACTTATCGGTAAAGCCGAGCCACCCGCCTGTGCTGCTGATGTTTACTTGTTCTGCTGGCTCGTCTTTAAAAGTGGAATAGTGGTTTTCATTCAGGCCACCATTGTGCACACCCAACATGCCTTCAAAGAAAACATAGTAACCAGCAATCACCGGAGTGTCTTGGCGTTGCACGCGCGCATAAGGAATCAGGTTCACAGCCGCCGCAGATGTGTTAATTACAGTTTGCTTCACGGTGAAGAGATAATCATCGGAAATTGAAATTGTGCGCTCAAAGGCCAAGCCTGCGCCATTATTCCATGTGAGGGTTAGGGGCTTTTCTAACGTGAGAACTGCACCCGCTGGTGCTGCCCACATAGTTTTAGAATCAGGCACCACTGCTGCACCAGCTTGTTGCGGCACAAGGCCTTGCTCTACATAAAAAGCATTGGGCGCACCTGATGGCGAGAGCAGTGTTACGGCACCGCTGGCGGGGTTGGCATCAACTGTGTGTTTGAGCAATTGCAAATCATCAAGCTGAGCACCAACTAAATTTACTGATCCTGAAAACTGATCTGTTTCAATTTTCACGCGAGGTGTTGCGGCAATCAACGTTGCGCGGTCTTGAACAGGCACAGCGGCTTCTGCGGCGGGCTTAGCTGCTACAATTTTTGCCTGCTCTTCAGCTTTTTGCTGAGCTGGAACTTGATAATAATATTGCCAGCCAAACATAATGATCATCGATAAGACGACGGCCAAAACGACGTTTTTGGTTTCAATTGCGGGTGGCTTGGTCATGGTGCACTCTTTTCAGGGGCGTTTGCCGCTTTGGCGTGAAGCCGCTGCATGGCTGAGATAAGGTCTGATTGCAATAATTCAAAGGGTCTATTTTCGGCAGCACTGCGGCCGATCACTACATAATCAGCGCCAGACCTGATCAATTCAGGAAGGGCCAATCGCGCCGCTTCTTTTAAACGCCGCTTGATGCGGTTTCGGGTTACGGCATTGCCCAGCTTTTTGGTGCAGGTAAAGCCAATGCGCGGGCCTTCACTGTCAAGGCGATCCCTGAATTGCAGCACGAGGCTTGGCTGTGCTTGCGACAAGGCTTTGGCGGCGGCAACAAAATCCTGCCTCCGCTTGATCCTTTGCATCAAATTCAGTTAATTATGCCGAAAGCCGCTTGCGACCAGCAGCGCGGCGACGACGGATCACATTGCGGCCACCCACAGTTGCCATACGGGCGCGGAAGCCATGGCGGCGCTTGCGTACAAGCTTCGAGGGTTGATAAGTGCGTTTCACGAGTCTGCTCCGTATGTCAT
>JANNBH010000011.1:0-13944 GCA_031385245.1 Hyphomicrobiales bacterium
CCCGTGACGCAAAAGGTTGACACAAAGCAATTTCATTTTCGAGCGGCGCACGATTTCCAGGCGGTCGCCACGGAATAAAATTCAGCAATGCCACATCCTCAATTTTAAGTTCAATCGCGGCTAGCATCGCGGTGAGCAACACGCGCGATTTTCCCGAGAACACTTGGCCAGACTTATCTTCCTCATTGCGCGGGCGATCGCCCACAACCAAAATCGAAGAATGCATGTTGCCTTCAATGAAGCTGAGCTGCGTTGCGGATTTGCGTAAGGGATTAGCGTCAAAATAATTGAGCGCCTGTGTCAGCGCTTCAATCGTGCCACATGCTGCGGCTTGCGCTGTCGCATCTGCGGCAGATTGATCGGGCAGCGTGGCAACACGCGAGGGCTCCACAACAACAGGCTTTGGCTTTTCCACCACAATGCTGGCCGCAAAACGATCCACCGCCACTTCTCCCACAATCTCGTCAGCCCCCATCTCCACCAGCCAAGCTAAAGCTTCGGCTGGGTTCATGTCGTAAGGAGCGTGATCAGTGTCCATTTTGGCTGCTTGTCATCAAGGGTTGATTGCCTATAACAGATCAAATCAATTGAGCCAAATCTAGGGATATAAATATGCAACGCGAAGCCATGGATTATGATGTTGTAATTGTGGGGGCTGGCCCCGCTGGCCTTGCCGCCGCCATTCGCGTGAAGCAGCTGTCGCCTGATACAACGGTTTGCGTTTTGGAAAAAGGTTCCGAAGTGGGGGCCCATATTTTATCGGGCGCTGTGGTGGATCCCATTGCATTGAATGAATTGATCCCTGATTGGAAAGAAAAGGGCGCTCCCCTTAAAACCGAAGTGGTTGAAGACCGTTTCTACGTGCTTGGCCCATCGGGTGCTTTGCGCCTGCCAAATTTTATGATGCCACCCTTGATGAGCAATCACGGAAATTACGCAGTGTCACTCGGCAATGTGTGTCGCTGGTTGGCAACGCAAGCCGAAGAACTGGGCGTGGAAATTTACCCGGGCTTTGCAGTATCCGAAGTTTTGTACCGTGAAGATGGTTCGGTGCGCGGCGTGGTGGCTGGCGTTATGGGCATTGCCAAGGATGGCACGCATAAACCGGACTATCAGCCCGGTATGGAACTAATCGGCAAGTATGTTTTTATCGCTGAAGGCGTGCGTGGGTCGCTGGCTAAAGAAATTATCGCTAAATATAATTTGTCAGAAGGCCGTGAACCGCAAAAATTTGGGCTTGGCATGAAAGAGCTGTGGGAAGTCAAAGCTGAAAACCATAAGCAGGGTCAGGTCACACATACAATGGGCTGGCCGCTGGGTATGAAAACTGGCGGTGGCAGTTTCATGTATCACTTGGAGGATAATCTGGTGTCGATTGGTTTTGTGGTCCACCTCAATTATCAAAACCCGCATCTGTTTCCTTACATGGAATTTCAACGCTTCAAGCATCATCCATTGATTGCCGATGTGCTCAAAGGCGGGCGGCGTGTGGCTTATGGCGCACGTGCCATTACCGAAGGTGGTTTTCAGTCTGTGCCCAAATTGCCATTTCCCGGTGGCGCTTTGATCGGCTGTTCGGCGGGCTTCGTCAATGTGCCACGCATCAAAGGCAGCCATAATGCCATGAAAACTGGAATGATGGCGGCGGAAGCAGCAGTGGCGGCCATTCAAGCGGGCCGCGCTGGCGACACCTTGAATGAGTATCAAACCGCTTATGAAAATTCGTGGGTCTATCAAGATTTAAAGAAAGTCAAAAACGTAAAACCCATGTGGTCAAAGCTCGGCCTCTTGGGAGGTGCTGTGTTGGGTGCGGCAGATATGTGGCTCAACACGCTTTTCGGTTTTGGCTTTGGCACATGGAAGCATGGCAAGCCAGATTATGCCACGCTGAAGCCAGCATCTGAATGTAAACCGATAGCCTATCCCAAACCCGATGGAGTTTTATCGTTTGATCGCCTCACCAATGTGGCCTTCTCGTCCACAGCCCATGAAGAAGATGAACCCGCACATTTGAAACTTAAAGATGCTCAAACTCCAATTAAGGTTAATCTTCCCATGTGGGATGAGCCGGCCCAGCGCTATTGCCCGGCGGGTGTTTATGAGGTGGTGAGCGAAGATGGAAAAGCACCTAGATTTCAAATAAATCATCAAAACTGCGTTCATTGTAAAACCTGTGATATAAAAGACCCATCACAGAATATAACGTGGGTTGTGCCGCAAGGGGGCGAAGGCCCCAACTATCCCAATATGTAAAAGCCGAGTTCGCCCTGAACCTGAAACAATATACTAAAAAGCAACCAATTAGCGAAAGGGCTTGTTTAATCTCAATAGCGTAAACCTCCACAATGATATTTCATATTGGGAGAGCCGAGATTATGCGGTCCACGACAGGTCAGGTTACAAAGTTTCGCCGTTTCACATCGTTTTTGAAGAACGACGCAGGCTCAATTACTCAGATGTTGGGGCTCAGTGCTCTGCCGCTCTTTGCAGCCTTGGGAGCCGCCGTTGATACGGTGCGGATTAACCGCGAACAAACGGCCTTCCATGCCGCTGTAGATTCTGCGGTGCTCGCCATTGCCGCCGATGATCGCTCCGCGATTAGCAGCCAAACAGCAACTCAACAAGCTGCCAGCATTGCCACGTTATCAGAGCTTGGCAAAAGCTATATCAATGCGAGCTATAAGCCTTCAGCGGGCACCAGCAATGATATTACAGTGAGCCTTACAATCACCAACCAAGCCATTACAGTCACTGCAACCCATGCTGTGCCTACTGCAATTATGGGTCTGTTTGGCGGCGGCACCACAAATTTGTCCACAACATCTGAAGTTAAAAAAGCAATGCGCCCGGTGGAATTGACATTGGTGATGGACACCACGGGCTCGATGGCAACCAACAGCAAAATCGCTGGCGCTAAAACCGCGGCAAAATCATTATTGAATACTCTTTATGGTGGAACGCTGTCCCAAGCCCCACAAAGTGAATTCATCCGTGTGTCACTGGTGCCATTTGCAGCAGCCGTGCGTCTCGACCAAGACGCTTATGATTTTGATTTGGGCTGGATTGACACGACGGGTGCAAATCCGCTTTCAAAATTGAACTTTAATGACTCGACATGGAATAACTACATGGCTTGGAGTCAGCTGAAACCAGGTGGCGTGACGGGTGTTTGGAATGGTTGCGTTGAAGCCCGTTCATTGACGGCTAGCCTGACCCAAAGTGATACCGCTCCAACTGGCGGCGATACGTTATTCCCAGCTTATTTTAATGCTGACACGCCAACGAGACCTAACCCTTCGGACCCTACTCAAGGCCAAACCTTGAAATATGGGACTGACTATATCACTGGCTGGTATAAAGGCAGCGGCACCTACACGGCGAGCGGCGAAAATCTTGGCCTTACAGCGGCACAAGCAAGTAATTTTACAGATGCCGGCCGTCTTTATGTGCAGAAGAATCAGAATAAATACGTCGACAAAACAATCGGTGTTGAAAACACGACGAACTATGGCCCTTGGGATGGCTGCGCGGTTTCTAAAGTCGTACCCATGACCTATGATCGCACAAAGCTGGAAGCAGGCATTGATGCCATGACAGCGGACGGTAACACCCTTATTGCCGAAGGTTTGGCATGGGGTTGGCGCTCGATTTCACCGACTGAACCTTTCACAAAAGTTGAAGGCACATCGACAATCGCTGCCTCTACGATTTCAGTTTATGACGATGTGCGCTGGCGCAAAGTTATGGTGTTGATGACCGACGGCGACAATGAACTCAGCGCGGGAAGCTATTACTATAACGGCGGCGTATATTCAGCTTATGGTCGCACCCGTGAAAACATGACCTATAATCGTGTTGGCACCACCGTGGATTCATCCGTAATGGGTTACTTAGACACTGCCATGTTGAATGTATGCACGTCTATCAAATCAAAAAATATCGAACTATATGTCACATCATTTGGTACGGGCGTTTCAACGTCTACAAAATCGCGCTTGCAATCTTGCGCTACCAAGCCTGCAAACTACGCAAACTCCACAACTGCTACGGATCTTCAAGTGTTCTTCGACCACATTGGCCAAGACGTGATCAACAAGTCAGTTTACGTCAGCAAGTAATCGGCGGGTCTTGATCCCGAAAATTAGGGTGGTGTCTTCAAATTTGAGGGCCCACCTTTTTGCTTGCGGGCACCCACAAAAAACCCCAATCTTAGGTGAATGAATCGCGCCAATCGCGCAGAAATCATATTGCAATTATTGGAACCATGATGAAAATTCGCATTACACTTTCGGCACTCGTTTTGTGTGGCACCATGCTGGCACCCCACGCCATTGCCAATTCTGACACATCATTTGCGGGAAACTATCTCGCAGGCCGCACCGCAACCAGGCTGCGTGATGGCGAGGCTGCAGCTGAATTTGTTGAAGCAGCGCTGAAACAGGATTCTAACAACCCAGTTCTTATTGAACGTCTATTCCAACTGGCTCTCTCAAGTGGAGATATTGCCAAAGCTGAAGCGACGGCTGAAAAAGTAGTGTCTTTCAATAGCCAGCAGCGCATGGCGCGCATTGTGCTGGGCCTGAAAGATTTCCGCAACCGCCGCTATGCCAGTGCCCGCGAAAATTTTGCCGAAGCAGCATACACGCCAGTGGGTGAGCTTACCTCCACACTTCTCACCGCATGGTCTTATGCCGGTGAAGGCTCACTCAATGCTGCTCTTAAAGAACTCGACAAACTTGATGCCCAAGAATCATTCGCAAATTTCAAAGCCTTCCATGCCGCTTTGATTGCAGATTATTTAAACTCTGGCCTTCGTTCAGAAGCCGCCTATAAAAAAGCCTATGATATGGCCGGAACCAGTTTGCGCGTTGTGCAAGCTTACGGCAATTTTCTGGAGCGCAATGAGCGTGGGGCTGATGCCGAAAAAATTTACCGTGCATTTTTGGGAGAAGTTAAACAAAACATACTGGTTGAAACAGCTTTAGCAAACGCAATTGCCAAGAAAAAACCAGATGCATTCATCGTAACGCCAGGTGCTGGTGCAGGTGAAGCTTTATTCTCACTTGCTGCCGCCATGAATGATGAGCAAAGCATTGAGGTCGCTCAAGTCTATGCACAACTTGCCTTGTCCTTCAATGCCGATCAGCCAGTTACCCAATCTCTGCTCGGTGATATTTATAGCGACATGAAATCTTATCAGGCCGCAATCAATGCCTTTGAGCTAGTGCCGCAAACTTCACCATTGCGGATTTATGCCGATACGCAAATTGCCATCAATCTGCAGCGCTTGGATAAAAGCCAAGATGCCGTTTCGCGGTTGCAAGCGGTAATCAAGCGTGAGCCAAACAATCTTGATGCGTGGATTTCACTTGGAAACATTTATCGCGTAAGCGATGATTTCATCAAAAGCATCTCAGCTTATTCCAAAGCCATAGAGATTTTGCCAACTTCAGAAGCGAACAATTGGCAGCTCTATTATAACCGCGGCATTGCATTTGATCGTCAAAAATTATGGGAGAAATCAGAAGCTGATTTCCGCAAAGCCTTGGAAATTTCCAAAGATGAACCTTCAGTACTAAACTACTTGGGCTACTCTCTTATTGATCGTGGTGTGAAGCTGGATGAAGCTATTGCAATGGTCAAAAAGGCGGTCGATCTGCGCCCTAATGATGGCTACATTGTTGATAGTCTAGGCTGGGCATACTTCACCCTTCGCGACTATGAGCAAGCCGTGAACTATCTTGAGCGCGCCGTCGATCTTAATCCAGCCGACCCCACAATTGCCGATCATTTGGGCGATGCATATTGGCAGGCGGGCCGCAAAACTGAAGCCTATTTCCAATGGCAACACGCCAAGGACAATGGCCCAGAAGCAATTGATTTGCCGAAGATTGAAGCCAAGTTGAAAAACGGTTTTGTTGAACCCAAAGCCGCAGTGGCACCCTAATTGTCCGAGTGGTTTTTTGAAAAAGCTTGCGCCAAAATTAACTTGGCGCTGCATGTTTTGGGCCGTGGCCATGATGGCTATCATCAACTCGATTCCGTGGTGGCCTTTGCAGATATTGCAGATCACATAAAATTACGAGAAGCACACTCTACCAGCCTCACCATAACTGGGCCATTTGCTGCTTATGTTCCTGCGATCCAAGACAATATAATTTTTAAGGCCTTGCATATAGCGCGAAAGCTTTATGGAGTTCAAAACAAGTCCATTCCGCATCTTGAAATTCAATTAGAAAAAAACCTGCCGATAGCTGCAGGAATTGGTGGTGGCTCGGCCGATGCGGCGGCATTTTTGCGCGCTCTATATCGCCTATTAGAAATCACGATCACACTAGAACAAAATCGCTCTTTGGCAACCAGCCTTGGTGCTGATGTACCTGTGTGCTTTCTGCAAAAGTCTGTTCGAATGCAGGGCATTGGTGAAATCATCAGTGAACTGACAATAAATCTTCCTGCAGCAATTGTGCTGATAAATCCGAATTTGCCTTCTTCTACACAAGCAGCATTTCAAAAGCTGGGCTTGGTAAAAGGTGAAAATTATCGAAACGCCATCGACATTGAAAACCCACCAGACTGGCGCAATGATTTAACTGAAGCTGCGATTGCTGTTGCGCCCGCTATAACGGATGTTTTGGCCGCACTGAAAGCCGAGCCAAGTTTTACTGCTGTTCGCATGTCGGGTTCAGGCGCCACTTGTTTTGGTCTTGTCACAAACCGAGCAACCGCCAATGCCGCTGCTGCAAGGCTTTCGGTGCGGAACCCAAATTGGTGGGTGAAAGCCGCAAGCTTGCTTTAAATATCAATGCGCGCGCGAAATGCAAAACGCCACGGATTGTAACAAAGCTGTCTTCCATTCATTGTCAGGAAAAATAGCCAAAGCATCGCAAGCCATGGCCCCATAATGCTTTGCACGTTCAATAGTGTCGGCAAGTGCTCCATGCCGCTCCATCAACTTGGTAGCATAAATCAAATCATCATCAGTCTGTTCACCTTGCTCTAACGTGCGCTTCCAAAAATTGCGCTCTTCAAGCGATCCACGGCGGAATGACAGAACCACTGGCAAGGTGATTTTCCGTTCACGAAAGTCATCACCCACCGCTTTGCCAAGCAAGGCCTGTTTGCCAGAATAATCCAGCGCATCATCGACCAATTGAAAAGCAATACCAAGATTGCGCCCAAACGATTCAAGGGCCTCTTGTTCATTGCGTGGCTTGCCGGCAATCACGCCACCAACCTTGCAAGCAGCAGAAAATAGCGCAGCTGTTTTAGCCCCAACCACTTTCAAATATGAATCTTCTGAAGTCGACGTATCCTGCGAAACTGAAAGCTGTAACACTTCACCTTCAGCAATGGTGCAGGCAGCTTCCGATAAAATCCGGAGGCAATCAAGAGACCCTGTTTCCACCATCATCTTAAAAGCTTGGCCGAGCAAATAGTCTCCCACCAAAACTGATGCTTGGTTGCCCCAGATGACACGAGCTGCCTGTTTGCCGCGGCGCATATCGCTTTCATCCACCACGTCATCATGCAGTAAAGTTGCCGTGTGCATAAATTCGACAGACATGGCCAGTTTCAAATGATGTGAACCAGAATAACCACACAGCCGCGCCGCAGCCAAGGTGAGCATGGGTCTAATGCGTTTGCCACCAGAATTGATCAGATGGCCTGCAAGTTCTGGAATTAGCTCTACATGGCTATGGGCTTTTTCTAAAATAAACTCATTCACCAAAGCCATATCAGGTGCTGTCAACGCTACCAAAGCGTCCAGACTTACAACTGGCTTATCAGCCCCACCATCAAATGCTAAAACTACACCCATACTCAACCTTCTGAGAAACAAGACCAATTAGGAACTTATTTTTGATGCGAACATAGGTGACGCATTGCCGCTGGGAAAGCTGAATTATAACCCGGCAGTCTTTCTCAATTCATCGACAAGTTTTTGTCTACCAATATGCATCTCATTGAAATTACTTAGAATAATTCCAGAAATTTCAACTGAGGTTACAGGCTTTCCAAACAGAAAGCCTTGCACATCGTCACAGTTTAAGTCACGCAACACCTGTGCCTGAGCAGCATTTTCTACACCCTCGGCAGTCACCTTCATATTCATAGTGTGGCCCAGTGTGATAATTGTTTCAACCATAGTGCGTGCCATCTCGTTGTTGCTACTGAGGGCTGTAACAAAAGCCCGATCAATCTTGATAATGTCGAATGGATATTTGAGCATATAGCTCAGACTGGAATAGCCTGTGCCGAAATCATCCATAGCGATTGAAAGACCCAAACCCTTGAGTTCGCGAATCTGCGCCATAATAAAATCAGCGTCTGAAAGAAGCAGGCTTTCGGTGACTTCTAAAATAAGTCTCTTAGGATCAAGTTTGCTTTTCACCAAAGCCGAGCGAACACTGGAGCAAATGCTCTGATTTCTAAATTGTGATACCGACAGGTTCACTGAAACTTGCAATTGTCTTGGCCAGGTTACGGCAGCAGCGCAAGCATTGCTCAACACCCATGCCCCTATTTCGTCAATGAGTCCTATGCTCTCCGCAATTGGAATAAATTCCGTGGGTGAAATATATTCTCCACTTTCATCTTTCAAGCGTAGCAGTGCTTCAAAACCCTTAAGCTCTTGAGAAGCAGATCGAAAAATTGGTTGAAAGAAAATTTCAAAACTTTTGCGCTCCACCGCGTCGCGCACCATGCGCTCAAGGTTCAGTCGCTTCTTTTGCTCATCATCAAATCGCGGCTCAAACTGGCAATGGCCATTGCGGCCTTTGGCTTTAACCACATAGACTGCCGTGTCAGCATTTTTAATGAGCTGTTCGGCTTCACTGCCATCTTGCGGGCTCACGGCGGTGCCCATGCTCATAGTTACCGTTATTTCTTGGCCCATAATATGAAATGGCTTTTGCAAACTATCAACAATACGAAAGGTTGCAGCGGAAATTCCAGCGTCATCCTTCAGACCAAATTGAGCAATTAAAAATTCATCACCACCAATGCGAGAGACCATATCGCCCATCCGCAGCGAGCTTTTCAAGCGCCCCGCAACAGCACAGAGCACTTCATCACCAAAAGCATGACCAAAACGATCATTGAGATCTTTAAAATAATCAAGATCAACAAAATGAACCAATGTATTTGTGCCTGCCCGCGAGGATTCGCGGAGGCGCTTTTCAAATTGCGCCATAAAATAGCGGCGGTTGGGCAATCGTGTTAGGCTATCATGGTTGGCCAAGAATTCAATGTTATCGTCAGCCCGCAATTTTTGCCGTGTGCGCCAGTGAAATGCAAAAGTGGGCACAGTAAATCCGAGCGCTGCAACCAATGCGGCAAGCAAAGAGGAGAGGCCAAAGCCACGGCGCAGCATTTGCGCGCGCAGTGTTTGGTTTACATAAACCACCGATGCTCCAATTTTTTCTCCATCACGGACCAAAGGCATATAGGTCTCTGCGATCAGTTCAGTGCCACGAATGCGCTCATCAATTTCCAAATTTACTGAGGGTTCAACTGAATCCATAATTGCCAACGCCGCTGGGCTATGCTGAAGGAATTCTGGGTCCTTTGAAATATCAACATTCAAATTGGTTGAATCGAGAACCGCATTGCCGATCAAATCATAGAGCAAAAACCGTTCAACATTTGCGCTTTTCATCGTTGCACGAACAAAATTCTTAGTGACTTCGCTTGGTTTTACGCCTTTTAAAATATCTTCAATATCAGTCAGATTTGATTCGAAAATACGAGCAGTAGCGATTGACGTGGTCTTGGAATCTTCGCGCAGCATGGAAACCACGGCCTTCTCATTCACATAATAAACGCCACCAACAACCGTCAAACCGAACACGAAGCTTGATGCTGAAAGAAGTATATTATTGAGTTTTAGCCAAGGAAACATCTGCATATCCACAACCACTGCAGGCCTATTTTGCCAAATTCAGGTTAATGCATTGCTCAACTTCAAAATAATTTTAATTGCAACGAGTTGAAATTTACAAGCTTCTTGCAAGCTTGGTAACCTCTCGCTAACCATCAGGTGATTAGTCTGGGTGGGAAATGCAAATGGCAACTGAATCACTGGCAAGCACCCCCCCCCGCCCATCGGCGGCAGGCATGGCTATGCCAAGCTCCCTTTCGGAAGATGCTTTTCTGGGTGGCAAACTCAATATATTGCAACCAGAAAAAGGTTATCGTGCTGGCATTGATGCGGTTTTTCTGGCTGCCACCATTCCCGCTGCGGATGGTGAAACTGTTTTTGAAGCAGGCATTGGCGCTGGCGTTGTGTCGCTCTGCCTTCTCGCCCGCAATCCCTTGCTGCATGTGACAGGCATTGAAATTGCTACGCGTTATGCCGTGCTCTGCGAGCAAAACGCCAAGCGCAATAATTTTTCAGATCATATGCATGTGATCACGGCTGATGTGAAAGATGCCATGCGCCGCGAATTGGCCCATATGCCGGAGCATAATTCATTTGCCCATGCTTTTGCTAATCCACCTTATTTTGAAGATGGCAAAGTAACCCCGTCTCCCAGTTTGCTCAAAGCCACCGCTCACGCTTTTGGCCCCGATGATCTCGACTTGTGGATCAAAGTGATGCACGCCATGGTCATGCTGCGCGGCACAGTCACGCTCATTCACCGCGCTGAGACACTGGGTAAAATTTTGAACGCGATGGAAGGCAAGTTCGGCGACATCCGGGTGGCCCCGCTTTACGCCAGAGTGGGCACCGCTGCCTCTCGCGTCATCGTGCAAGGCATAAAAGGCTCAAGAGCGCCCATGCAACTCTTGCCGGGCTTAATCTTACACGAAGACAATTCCACCTTCACACCAGATGCTGAAGCCGTGTTGCGCGATGGCGCTGCGTGGCGGTTAAGGTAATTTCAGCCCTAGCAAGATCGTATCAATCACCCCACTCATATTTTGGTCCACATCAAAGTTCCAGAAGCGCAAAACTTTGTAACCCTTGTTTTTGAGATACTGATCGCGCGCAACATCACGCACCAAATTCTCCGGCTCATTGTGTTGCGAGCCATCAACTTCAACAACCAACTTTGAAGTCTTCTCAGCAAAATCTACAATAAAGGGACCAATCGGAACCTGCCTGCGGAAGTGAAAACCTTCAAGGTAACGAAGCTGCTGCCAAAGTTTAACTTCCTGCGGAGTCATCCTCTTGCGCAGAGAGCGAGCAACCTCATTGACCATCTTCTTACTTCCTTCTCCTTCCCCCGAAAGGGGGAAGGTGCCCCACTTGGGGCGGATGGGGTTGCGACGTCTTCAATTATTTAACACCGAACTCCCCATCCGTCTCGCGTACCGCGATCCACCTTCCCCGCGATGCGGAGAAGGAGAAGTGCCTAACCCTCAATCTTCGAAAAATCAGCAACTTCAGCTGTCGCTTCACGGATGCGGTTGAGCAAGCGCAGGCGGTTTTCGCGGAAGGTTGGGTCGGGGTCGTTCACGGTCACTTGCTCGAAGAAGGCATCAACAGGCCCGCGCAATTTTGCAATGGCGCGCATCGCCGCTTCAAAATCTTCGGCTTCCACAGCTTTGCGCGCCAAGGCTGAAGCCGATGAAATGGCTTGATGCAAAGCCTTCTCTTCACCCTTGATCAGTTGCGCTGAATTCACATCACCAGAATAGCGCCGATCATCTTTCTTTTCTTCAATACGGAGGATATTCGCGGCGCGTTTCACACCAGCCAGCAAATTCTTGCCATCATCACTCTCTAGAAATTTAGACAGGGCCTCCACCCGGCGCACCACCATCAACAAATCATCCTGCCCACCCAGCGAGAACACCGCATCAATCAAATCATGCCGTGCGCCTTGGTCTTTGAGATAGACTTTGAGACGATCGGCGAAGAAAGAGAGGAGGTCTTTGTTATCGCTCAACATCTTTTTTGTTGCATGCTCCGCCCAATCACCTGTCTTGCCAGCTTCAATATTTTGAGCTGCTTCTTCGGTAAGTTCTTCCAAGACCCGGTTGATTTTTTCAGGAGATATCGATTCTGAAAATAGATTTTTCAGTGTTTCGTAGGCACTAAGCGTAGATTCTTGACCTTCTTTTTTTGTTATCCTCAAAAGCTCCGCTAACCTGCATCTAAAAGCGAGGTTTCCAAGTTTTACTCTATGACGGGCCTCCAGGAGAATTCTGATTATACCAAGCGCCGCTCTTCGCAGCGCATAAGGATCTTTCGATCCTGTTGGCTTCTCATCAATCGCCCAGAAACCCACGAGCGTATCCAACTTATCCGCCAGCGCCACAGCCTGACCAATCTTTGATACTGGGATTGAATCGCTCGGTCCCTGCGGTTTGTAGTGATCTCGAATGGCATCGGCCACTTCGGCATCTATGCCTTGGTCCAAAGCATAGTAGCGACCCATCAAGCCTTGCAATTCAGGGAATTCACCCACCATTGCCGAAACTCGATCAGCCTTGCACAGCCGCGCCGCCAGTTTAGTTTTCTCAACATCAGCACCGATAGTCTTGGCAATCTCGGCGGCCAAAGTTTCAATGCGTTTAATGCGCTCGCCTTCCATGCCCAACTTAGCATGAAACGTAATTCCATCCAGCTTCGGCAATAAATCTTCAAGCTTGGTTTTGCGGTCTTGGTCCCAGAAGAATTTAGCATCGGAAAGTCGCGCGGCAATCACTTTATTGTTGCCGGCAATAATTGTCTTGCCGCCATCCGCTGCCACAGTGTTGGCCACCAGCAGATAATGCTGCGAAAGTTTGCCATCGCGGTCGCGCAAACAAAAACACTTCTGATTATTTTTAATTGTGGTGATGATCACTTCAGGTGGCACGCTGAGGAAGTTTTTATCAAACTCACCCATCAGCACCACGGGCCATTCCACCAGCCCCGCCACTTCCTTCAGCAGCGCTTCATCCTCAATCATCTCAAGCCCACGGGCAAAGGCCAAGTTCTTGGCTTCGGTGCGAATAGTTTCGAGACGTGCGTTCGCATCCACAATCACATGGGCCTTGTGCAATGCCAGCGCGTAATCTTCAAAGCGCCGCACTTCAATTTTGCCAGTCGATAAAAAGCGGTGACCCAGCGTAGTGTTGCCACTCACTAAGCCTTCCATTTCAAACGGCACCACTTCACCATCAAAGGTGCAGAGAATAGATTGCAGCGGCCTAACCCATTTCAATTGCCCCGAACCCCAGCGCATAGATTTTGGCCATGGGAAATTGCGAATGACAGTTGGCACCAATTCCGCGATCACGTCAGTTGCAGCCCGGCCCGATTTCTTAATCACAGCAATATAGGCTTTGCCCTTTTTATCTTCCTGCACGGTGAGCTGCGCGAGCTTCAAACCCGTGGATTTCAAAAAACCATCGATGGCCTGTTGCGGCGCATCAACCCGCGGGCCCTTGCGTTCTTCAACAGTGTCCGCGGCCTTCGCATTCAAACCTTCTACTGAGAGAACCAAGCGGCGTGGCGTGGCATGAGCTTGCGCGCCTTCATAAGTCAGCCCGGCATCCACCAGCGCCGTGGTCACCATTTGGCGCAAATCTTCAGCCGCTTTGGCCTGCATTCGCGCGGGGATTTCTTCAGAGAAAAGTTCAAGTAATAATTCGGGCATGGCTCACTTCCAACAATCAGCGCCGAATACCAGCCGCAGGCCGAATTGTCACCCGAAATGAAACTAGCCAGCAGCCATGCGCTTGGCGCGGTTCCAAACTTTGATGATCATGGCCTGATCCACCAACCAAGCGCCCAGCCATTTTCGCCGCGCCCGCGAAGTTTCTTTCAAATTCACCCAAGAGGCTTTGAGGCCAGAGGTGCTCATACCACCCAATTGCATATCAGCCAAAATATGGGGGATGTGCTGGCTGGGATATTTGTGAATCTCAAACACCCGGATCATCCAATCATAATCAGCGCTGATTCTATAAGCCGTATCAAAGCCACCAACCAAGTCATAAACATCG
>JANNBH010000034.1:0-27760 GCA_031385245.1 Hyphomicrobiales bacterium
GCTGGCGCTTTGCGTGCAGGTGCTTTTGGAGCCGGTTTGATTGTCTTTGCCATTTGAGCCTCGTCTGATATGTCTTTCCGCACACGCGGAACTTCAGATTCCCAGCTAACATGAAGGCAACTGAGCCGCAAGTGAGTTGCAGAGTAAGCAGACCTTGGGAACACCCAAGTTAATGCTTATATATGTGCTAAATGTGAGAAGGATTTTAAGTTTGAGTTTTGACCCCACCAATCTTGTTCTGATTATTGCAGCCATCATGGTTTTCTGGAAATTGAAATCTGTGCTTGGCCAGCGTAACGGTTTTGAGCGTCCACCTACCATGCCAGTGGCAACGCCAGAGGCGAATTCAAATGTTATAGACCTCAAACCCAATCCAACAAAAAATGAGCCAATTTGGAAAACCCATGCGGAAGAAGGTTCAACCCTCGCAAGTGGGTTGGAAGCCATTGCCACCGTGCAAAAGGATTTCTCGGTGCCAGAATTTTTGAGTGGCGCAAAATCAGCTTATGAAATGATCCTCTCAGATTATGCCAATGGCGATAAGCTAGGATTGAAACCTTTGCTTAGCCCTAGTGTATTTGAAAATTTTGCAGTGGCTATTGATCAGCACAAAGCTGCTGGTGAAACCAAACTCTTTCAGTTTGTTGGGCTCAAATCGTCAAAACTTATCAACGCAACCATGAAAGGCAAACGTGCCGCAATTGAAGTTATGTTCGTGAGTGAAATGATTTCAGCAACATTAGACAAAAATGGAAATACGATTGAAGGCGACACCAAAGCCATCAGTGATGTATCTGAAAGCTGGACCTTTGAGCGCGATGTGTCTTCACGCGATCCAAATTGGAAATTAGTGGCCACCAGCGATGCAGTTGAATGAGGCTTTGGTTTTTTCTAATTACTATCTATGTCAGCGCTGCTCACGTTTGCGCGGAACCAAAAATGTTTGAACCAATTTCAGTAACGAACCTCGCAGGCTGGCACAATGATGATCATGCCAAAGCGCTGGAAACTTTTCAGCGCTCTTGCACCGAAATTTTAACCACCGCCCATGGCTTCAAACGCCTTGCAAAATTTGGAGGAGAGTTAGAGGATTGGCAGGCGCTTTGCGAAACAGCGCTTAAAGCTCAAAGCGCCAAAAAGTTTTTTGAAGAAAATTTTTCGGCCTTTAGAATTCATGACCCTGATCGTCCACAAGGACTTTACACAGGTTATTATGAACCAGAAGCTGAAGGCAGCCTGATCAAGATCGCCGAATACCAAGTGCCAGTCTATAATAAGCCACAAGACCTTGTGGCGCTCAACGAAGCCGAGCAAACCAAACTCGGCCTTGCATATGGCAGAATAGTTGATGGCCAGCCTTCAGTTTTTTTTACGCGTAAAGAGATTGAGCAAGGCGCACTGGCAAATCGTGGGCTTGAAATCGTCTGGCTCAAAAGCTGGGTTGATGCCTTCTTTATTCACATCCAAGGGTCGGGCCGCGTGCGGCTGCCCGATGGCAACATCATTCGCCTCGCCTATTCTGCAAAAACTGGCCAGCCCTACACGGGCATTGGTGGCTTGCTTTTGGCCAAAGGCGTGGGCACCAAAGACACCATGTCAATGGAGTTTTTACGCAACTGGATGAAAACCCATCCAACAGAAGCACGCGAATTGATGTGGAATAATAAATCTTTCATCTTCTTTCGCCAGATTGAAGTGCCATCAGCAGAGTTGGGTGCATTGGGTGCTGAGCAAGTCAACCTCACGCCCTTGCGAAGCTTGGCGGTTGACCGCTCCATTTGGATGTTTGGAACTCCCATCTGGATTGATACCAGAACTCCGCCTGAAGCGGGTGCCAAACCCTTTCAACATTTGATGGTGGCGCAAGATACGGGCACTGCTATCAAAGGTTACGTGCGTGGCGATGTCTATTGGGGTTGGGGCGCTGACGCGAGCTTCAATGCTGGTCACATGAAGAGTGCCGGAGCCATGGTGGTGCTATTGCCAAAACTGGTGGCAGCGCGTTTAAAATTATGAGCCGAAAAAATTTTGAAGTGCCAGATCACGGGCTATGGGACGAGGTAAAGCGGGCCATTCAACCCTTATCATTGCGAAGGCAGCTTAAAGCCAAACCAAAAATCGCTGGCATAATTTTGCAACGGAATCATGCAGCGGCAGAACCCATTGTTATTCGCAAACAACTTCGCACCGAACCTCCAGCGATCTCCAGTTTTGACCGCCGCACCACGCAAAAATTAGGACGCGGAAACGCTGAGCCAGAAGCCCGCATTGATCTTCACGGTGAGAACTTAGAAACTGCGCGGCTACAACTCATGCATTTTTTGGCGACCCAACGCCAACGCGGGGTGCGCCTTGTTCTGGTGATTACGGGCAAAGGTGCGTCTCCCTTTGCCCGCCACACATTGCATGGCCACACCCATTTTCACACCCCAGAGCGTGAAGGCAAGCTGCGCCGCGAAGTGCCCATGTGGTTCCACGAAGCTGTATTCCGGGCGCATATCGTAGGCTTTCAACCTGCTCACCCCAAACACGGTGGCGGTGGCGCATTTTATGTAAAACTGAGAAAGCGCGAAGGTGAATAGATGACACCTTTTGGTGCCAAATTGCGCGAACTGCGCGCCGACCGAGGCATCACTTTGGCGGACATGGCCAAAGCCATAAACGTGTCCAGCGCCTATCTCTCAGCGTTGGAGCATGGCAAGCGTGGGCGGCCAAGCTGGCATCTCGTGCAAAGCATCATTGCTTATTTAAACATCATCTGGGATGAAGCTGAAGAACTGGTCAAACTCTCAAGGCTCTCGCACCCTCGCATCACCATCGACACAGCAGGCCTAGACCCCGAAGCCACGGAGCTGGCAAACCGCTTAGCAAAAAGTATTTCGAAATTGGACAAAGCGACAGTGAATGATTTGCTCGGGCGATTGAAAGGCAAATAACCTTACCTAATTCACATAAAGATATCTTTATATAGATATTGCAACACCATCAGCGCCATGCTATCCGACCCCTAACTTTTTCAGGAGCAAAACCCATGTCCGAATTTACTGATTATTTCGTCGCCGATATTAAGCTTGCCGATTGGGGCCGCAAAGAATTGGATATGGCTGAAATTGAAATGCCGGGCCTTATGTC
The DNA here is from genome assembly GCA_031385245.1 of Hyphomicrobiales bacterium. Lineage (GTDB taxonomy): Bacteria > Pseudomonadota > Alphaproteobacteria > Rhizobiales > Aestuariivirgaceae > Aestuariivirga. Next base: position 3,133 of record JANNBH010000034.1, read on the forward strand.
CACCCGCGCGGAATATGCGGCAGCACAACCTTTGAAGGGAGCACGCATCTCAGGCTCCTTGCATATGACCATTCAAACAGCGGTGCTGATCGAAACTTTGAAAGCTTTGGGTGCCGATATTCGCTGGGCCTCCTGCAACATCTATTCAACACAAGACCATGCAGCGGCTGCTATCGCCGCTGCGGGCATTCCGGTGTTTGCCTTCAAAGGCGAAAACTTGAAAGAATACTGGGCCTTCACCGCCAAAATTTTTGAATGGGATAATGGTCAAGTGACCAACATGATCTTGGATGATGGTGGCGATGCCACACTTTACATTCTGCTCGGCTCACGCGCCGAAAAAGACCCCTCATTGATCGCTCATCCAAAAAGCGAAGAAGAAGAATGCCTCTATGCAGAAATTGCCAAACGCATCAAACAAAGCCCCGGCTGGTTTGACAAAGTGAAAGCTTCGATCATCGGCGTGTCTGAAGAAACCACCACAGGCGTTCATCGCTTGTATGAAATGCAGAAGAAGGGCGAGCTGCCATTCCCGGCAATCAACGTGAACGACTCTGTGACCAAATCCAAATTCGATAATAAATATGGCTGCCGTGAATCTTTGGTGGATGCGATCCGCCGCGGCACCGATGTGATGATGGCTGGTAAAGTGGCCGTGGTTCTGGGTTATGGTGACGTTGGCAAGGGCTCAGCCCTTTCCTTGCGCGGCTCAGGTGCGCGTGTTGTGGTGACGGAGGTTGATCCTATCTGCGCCTTGCAAGCGGCGATGGATGGCTATTCAGTTCAAACACTTCAAGACGTTGTGGCCACCGCTGATATTTTCGTAACAGCAACTGGCAATAAAGATGTGATCACCATTGATGATATGAAACAGATGAAAGACATGGCCATCGTTTGCAATATCGGTCACTTCGACAATGAAATTCAAGTTGCTGAACTCAAGAACTTCAAGTGGACCAACATCAAACCACAGGTTGATATCGTGAATTTCCCCAAGGGCAACCGGATGATTTTGTTGTCTGAAGGCCGTCTCGTAAACTTGGGCAATGCCACAGGCCATCCAAGCTTCGTGATGTCAGCTTCATTTACTAATCAAACCTTGGCGCAGATTGAACTCTTCACCAATGCCAAGACTGGCAAATATAAGAATGAAGTTTATGTACTGCCAAAGCACTTAGATGAAAAAGTTGCTTTGTTGCATCTTGAAAAATTGGGCGTGAAGCTCACCAAGCTTTCGGGTGAGCAAGCAGCCTATATTGGGGTTCCAGAAAAAGGCCCGTTCAAACCCGACTATTACCGCTACTAGAGCGTTTTGACTTTTCATGGAAAAGTCAAAATCGCCCTAAGTCAGATTGATCTAGACGCAAGAAGCCTCATTCCCGAAGCAGATGTTTTGAGTCTATATCTGCTTGAGTAAGTGCCAACTGATTCGTGGCATAATGGGCGATGGGCGGAGAAGAAAACGTGAAGGCGAAGGGCAGGGCAATCAGTCAGGCGGTTTGGAGCTATGCTTCAAACACACTGCCAATTGCCGCGCTTTTTGCATTATCCAATCACTCTGCAAGGGCAGCTGCAACCGCCGCAGAAGCAACTGGCATGTTAAGTTCGGTTAGCTTGCTGTTTGTGGGTGCCGCATTAGCTGCAGCACTGCACCGTATTCGCAAGCTTCAGCGTTCAGAACTTGGCGCACGTAAGCGCTTGGCCGAAATTGAACATCAGCTGAATGAAGCTGAAGCTGCCATTCAATCAGAAGCGCAGGTTCTGTTAACTTGGCGCGGGCGAGACGCTTTGCCCGATCGTCTTTTTGGCAGTATGCACGGCACCATTAAAATACCAACGACTCTTCCAGAGATCATGGATTTTTCGCAGTGGTTAGAACCAGATTCAGCTTCGCTTCTACAAGACGGGCTTTTAACTCTGCGTCAAGCGGGCCAGCCCTTTAACCTCAGTGTTAAAAACATCCGCGGTGATTTATTAGAAGCTGACGGCCGTGCAGCGGGTGGCCTTGCAACACTGCGCTTTAGGCCGCTGGCCGGAGACCGCAGGCAAGCCAGTGAAACATTATATGACGCGCATAAGCTGGCAAAGCAGGTTGAACGTTTGAGTGCACTGCTTGACGCAGCGCCATTTCCAATTTGGATAAAAGCCAAAGACGGGGCTTTGAGCTGGGCCAACGAAGCCTATGTGAAAACCACCGAATCTGCAGACATTGATTCTGTTTTAAAAAATAATATCACATTGGTGCGTGCTGAAAATATCGACACAAGCAAGACTGATGCAAAAACTGGAATGATCGGTCGTGCTAGGACCATTCAACAAGGCACATTGCGCGCCTTTAACATCCATGAAACTGAACTTAGTATCGGAAGAGCTGGCTTTGCTATTGATGCAACCCCACTTGAATCAGCGGAAAAAGAATTAGACCGCCACATTAAAGCCCATGCCTCAACGCTTGATAAGCTTAATACGGCAATCGCAATTTTTGGTCCAGACCAACGCTTGCGGTTCTTCAATCAAGCCTATGTGCTGCTCTGGAACCTTGACGAAAATTGGTTGCAAACCCAACCCAGCGACGGTCAAATTTTAGACCGTTTGCGCGCCAGCCGCAATTTGCCCGAAGAAGCAAATTACCGCGAGTGGCGTTCAAAACAACTTGCCGCATATACCAATCTCGAAATTCGTGAGACCTATTGGTATCTCCCTGACGGCAGATCTTTGCGGGTTATCTGCGAGCAACATCCATTCGGTGGCGTAACTTATCTTTATGAAAACCTCACCAAAGAGTATCAGTTGGAAAGCCGTTATAATGAACTCTTTGAAGTGCAGCGCGAAACCCTCGATAATTTGGCCGAAGCAGTTGCTCTTTCAGGATCAGACGGACGCTTGAAATTATTCAACCCAGCCTTCTCGCAATTTTGGTCACTGGATGTAGGTTTCCTCAACCAAAAACCACACATGGAACAATTGGCCCAGTTGCCAAGTTTAAGCGTTGATTCGCGCACAGCGTGGCAAGATATTAAATTCAGTGTGACTGGCATTGAAGCCAACCGTAAAGCCCATGAAGGCCAAATGAGCCAAGATGGCCGCATCTTGCATTATCGTGCTGTGCCTCTGCCGGATGGCAATGCCTTGCTCACATTCACCGATGTTTCCGATACTGTGAAGGCAGAACAAGCCTTACGTGATCGCACCGAAGCTTTAGAGGCTGCAGATCGCTTGAAAAACAGCATTCTGGCCAATGTGTCCTATGAAGTTAGAACTCCACTCACCAGCATTGTTGGTTTTGCCGAAACGCTGGAACTGGGATTTGCTGGAGCACTTACCGAGAAACAGCGTGAATATGTGATCGATATTCGTAAATCGTCTGAAGAGCTGAAAGCTATTATTGATGCAATTATAGATCTTTCAGCCATTGATGCAGGCCAGATGGAATTAAAGCTGAGCAAAATTGATGTGGCTGAATTGCTCACCAGCACCGCAGAAAAATTTAGCGAGATATTGCAGCGGCGGAAACTCCAAATTGAAATTGAAATGTCATCAGACATTGATTCAATCATAGCTGACGAAAATCGACTGACGCAAATTCTTACCCAACTTCTCTCTAATGCCGCAGGTTTTTCTCAACCCGGCAGCACCATAAAAATGGGCGCCCGCAAGAAGGCTGAAAATTTACAGTTTTGGGTCGCTGACAAGGGCCATGGAATTGAACCAGAATTTCAAGACAAGGTTTTTGAACGTTTCCAAGCAAAACCGCGCCCAGGCAGCCACCGTGGTGCTGGTCTTGGCCTTGCTCTCGTCAAAAGCTTCACTGAACTTCATGGTGGCAAGGTTTCATTGGTGTCTAAAATTGATCAGGGAACAACGGTTGTTTGTAATCTTCCAATCGCCGGGCCACGTAAAGCCGAACGCGTTTTGATTGCCACCAAAGGTCGAAATTTTGCGGCATGACCATTCGATTTGAAAACCAATATGATTTCTCGAGCCCAGCAGAAACCGAAAGCTTTGCAGCTAAAATTTCACTTTGGGCAAGGCTTGGCCAACTTATTCTATTAAGGGGAGATCTTGGTGCCGGAAAATCAACCTTTGCCCGCGCCTTTATCAAAGCCATGGCAGCGGAGGGTGATGAGTTTGATATTCCAAGCCCAAGCTTTTCCATTATTCAAACTTATGACAATACCAGATTACCAATTGCTCACATTGATCTCTATCGCTTGAATTCTAAGGTTGAAGCAGAAGAATTGGGAATTGGGGAACTTCTTTCCACACATATTGTGGTGGTAGAGTGGCCAGAAAATCTACCAAATTTTGCAGCACCAAAGCTTACCCTCCACTTTACAGGTGCTGGCAATAACCGCCATGTAAAACTTGAAGCTGATAGCTCGTGGAGCGATGCGCTTTACCGCAATGAAACCATTGAAAATTTTCTAGCTCACTCTGAGTGGAAAAATTTGCCGCGAAAATTTTTGGAAGGAGATGCTTCTTCTCGACGATATGAGACAGTTACGCTGCAAGGAGTATCCAGCATTTTAATGGATATGCCGCAAAAGCCTGATGGTCCACCTGTGAAGAATGGGAAACCCTATAGCGCAATAGCACATTTGGCCGAAGGAATTGCCGCAGTCGTTAATACCAATCAGCAGCTTTTAACATATGGCTATAGCGCTCCGGTGATTAAAGTTGCCGACATTTCAAATGGCTTAGCGATCATTGAAAATCTCGGAAGTTCGGTTTTTGGTAATATGATGCGCGCCGGTTCAGATATGCACGAGCCCATGAAAACGGCGGTTGCGGTACTCGCCGATATGGCCACCAAAGAGTGGCCAGCGACAATTCCAAGTTATGATCGTGAAGCACAACTGATTGAAACCGATCTTCTCATCTCATGGTTTTGGAAATTTCTACACGGCAGCGATCCTGCACCCAGCCTTCACGAGTCTTTTGAAGAAATCTGGCGGCAGATACTACCGCTCGCTCAATCAGAGCGCCCACATTGGGTGCTCCGCGATTTTCATTCGCCAAATCTCATATGGATGCCAGAGCGCCAAGATTTGCAGCGTGTTGGTCTCATCGATACGCAAGACGCTGTGCTTGGCCATCCGGCTTACGATCTTGCATCGCTATTGCAAGATGCGCGGGTTGATATTGATTTTGCTTGGGCAGACGAACTTTACGGCCACTATGAAAATCTGCGCGCCAAGCAGGGTTCGTTTGATAGAGTAAAATTCTCTGCTGCTTATGCGGTGTTGGGCGCGCAGCGGGCGACCAAGATTTTAGGAATTTTCGCAAGATTGGCCCATCGCGATGGCAAACCTGCCTATCTCAAACACATGCCGCGCGTCTCGCGTTATTTAAAGCGCAACCTTGAACATCCAGCCTTAGCACCTTTGAAGATGTGGTATCTTGAATATATGCCCGAAGCCTTGGACGTAAAATCCACATGAAGATTGGCCACACTGCCATGGTTCTCGCTGCTGGTTTAGGCACGCGGATGCGGCCACTCACCAATACCAAGCCAAAGCCCTTGATTGAAGTTGCTGGAAAACCGCTTATCGCATATGGCTTTGACCGATTGGTTGAAGCAGGTGTCACTACGGCTATAGTCAACGCGCATTATCTGCCAGAACAAATTATGGCATGGTGCAAACTTCAGAAAACTCCGACCACACTTATCTCTGATGAAATCGATGCCATTCTCGATACCGGTGGCGGCATCGCCCGCGCCTTGCCGCTGCTTGGCCCGGATCCATTTTTTGTGTTGAACAGCGACAGCTTTTGGATCGATCATGGAGAGCCAGCGCTCGCCCGTTTACGCCATGCTTGGAGCGATGAGATGGATTGCCTCCTTCTTCTATGCAATCCACTAAACACAACAGGCTATGATGGGCATGGCGATTTTATTCGAGATTTTGATGGCAGGTTGACGCGCAAACACAATAACCCAACTGGTGCCCTCGCCTATATTGGTGGTTATTTGGTTCACCCGCGTCTTTTTATTGATGCGCCAAAAGGCAAATTTTCAATGAACTTGTTGTGGGACAAAGCCATCACCGCGCAACGCCTTTTTGGATTAGAACATCATGGACATTGGTTGCATGTTGGCACGCCAGAATCGATCATCGCAGCTGAACAAGTTCTCAAATTGGAATAAGCCATGAGCGCCAGTGGATGCCGCGTTTATAACATTGCACCAGGCGGAGATTTCTTGCATGTGCTGGCACGTGAAATTCTATTAGGTTTTCCATTCGCACAAAACCAGCGCGAAAAACCACCACTGCCAAACTGGACAATTCTGCTTCCAACGCGCAGAGCAGCGCGAAAATTGGGGTCCATTCTTGCAGAAAACTGTGGCCAAAATTCACTTCTATTGCCCAGCATTAAACCGATTGGCGATATTGATGATGGCAGGTTGCAAGATGTTGCAGCCTCCGTAGACATTCCCTCCGCAATTTCTAAAACCGGCCAGCTTTTTATAATGTTAGACATTCTTAAAAACTGGGCCACCCAAAATCCACAAGCTAAAATCGCTGCAGAAATTCAGGCTTCGCAACTTCAGAGTTTAGGATTGGCCGATAGTCTCTTGCAACTTGTTGATCAAATGGAAACTGGCGAAACCAATCTGGATATGCTGGCTGAAGCTTATCACGTGGAATTATCTGATCATCGCACTGCGCTGGTCAACCTTCTTGGGCTGTTGAAAATCGAACTTCCAAGAAGATTATTGCAAGAAAATCTTATGGGCCCAGCAGCCCGGCGTAGTTTGCTGATCAGACTTGAAGCCAAGCGCATTTCACACTCAAAGCTCAATGGACCAGTTATCGCAGCGGGTTCCACCGGCACTATACCAGCTACTCGGGCGCTATTGACAGCGATTGCCAATCACCCAAAAGGGGCCGTGGTATTGCCGGGTCTTGATCTTGAAATGCAGGATGAGGATTGGATATCAATCGGCTTTGATCACCCGCAATTTTCACTGCAAACTTTAATTGCAGAAATGAAAGTAGAACGCCGAGATATAATTGCACTCAGCGCTGGAAATCAAAATCGCAACTTGATGAGCAGGGAGCTGATGCGCCCCTCAAACAGCGCTGAAAAATGGCATGTGATTTTGCCAAGGCACAACGCAGAAATAGGAGCTTCAATTGAAAAGCTGCACCTTGTAAATGCACCCGATCGCCATATAGAAGCGCGGGCGATAGCATTGATCATGCGCCATGCTTTAGAAACACAAAACCAAACAGCAGCCCTCGTAACACCTGATCGTGATTTGGCTCAGCGTGTCAAATCTGAATTGTTGCGCTGGGATATTTTGATTGACGATTCAGCCGGAGAGCCTCTGCATCATTATGGGCTAGCAGCCCTCGCAACGCTGGTTTTGCGTGCCATTGAAAGCGGGTTAAACTCCACCTATCTTTTAGCACTGCTTTCCCATGCAGATTGCACGCTTGGAATGGTGCGGGGAGAATTTATAAAATATCGCCAACTCTTAGAAATTGTGGCTTTGCGTGGCTATAGCAGTGGCACGGGGCTTGATGCGGTTAAACAATCTCTCACCCGCGCATTGGAAGCTAAACGAAATAAATCGCATCTGCATCCATTGGTTTCATCTATGTCTGATGATGATTGGCTGGGTCTCGAAAATTATGTCGAAAGCATCACAAACTCTCTCAAACCCTTGTTACAAACAAACCACCTTTCAGGCCAAGAGCACTTGGTAAATTTTGAATCGGTCTTAAAACAACTCGCTCCAGATGCTGATTGGGTTAAGCCCGAAAACCAGAGTTTTTATGAAAGTTTGGAAGACCTGCATGATCAAGCTTTTCGCTTACAGCGGGGAGAATTTTCGGTTGTGTCTCCCCTCATCCATCACGTGCTGCGTGAAGAAACTTTTCAATTTGCAAGACAAACTCACCCTAGGCTTGCGATCTACGGCGTTTTAGAGGCCCGCCTGGTGCCTTGCGATATTCTGGTCATGGGTGGGCTAAATGAAGGGCGCTGGCCGGCACAGCCAGATACAGGACCTTGGCTCAATCGCCCAATGCGAACTCTGTTTGGGATGCAATTGCCTGAGCGCGACATAGGTGTTTCGGCCCACGACTTCACACAAGGGTTGGGCTATGCAAAGGTCTATCTCACATGTTCAAAACGTTTAGATGGCGCACCGCAAATTCCGTCGCGGTGGCTGTTGCGGTTGCAAACAATTATTCAAGCTGCGGGTCTTGATGTTGAAGCGATAAATGCAAATTCATGGATAGAGTTGGCTCTAGCTCTAGATGCAAGCCCAACTCAAGTGCCCCATGAAAAACCAAAGCCCCACCCACCTGTGGCTGCAAGGCCAACACGGTTCAGTGTTACTGATGTTGAAAAGCTGATCCGTGATCCTTATTCAATTTATGCAAAAAAAATATTGAAAATTGAACCTTTGCCCGAACTGGCACGTAACCCAGATGCCGCTCTGCGCGGCACCCTCTACCATGAAGCCTTAAATTTTTGGAACCAGCAACAAGCACACTCGATTTCAGAAGATTCGCAAAATTTACTTTTGCAAATTGGTGAAAGGCTGTTTGAGCCTTTGCGCGGCGATCCTGAAATTTCAGCGTTCTGGTGGTCACGGTTTACTCGAATTGCAGCCTGGGTTGCTGCAATAGAGCCAAGTTTTCGCGAGAGTCTAACAACGGTCCATGCTGAAATTAGTGGCAACATTGAGTTTAACATTTCAGACATTGATTTTAAATTGAGTGCCAAAGCTGACCGTATTGATATTCTAAAAGATGGCTCAGCCCGCATCATTGATTATAAATCTGGCACTCCCCCAACGGAAAAAACTGTTCGCAGTGGTATCAGCCCGCAGCTGCCATTAGAAGCCGCCATACTGTTGGCAGAGGGCTTCTCTACACTCACCTGCACGTCAATTTCAGAAATGCTCTACATCCACATCAGCGGCGCAAAGGCCGGTGGAAACGTGATAGAGATTAAAGCGGATGAGAAGCTAACTTTGGATCGGTTAGCCCAAATGCATCTTGCAGGCTTTAAATCTCTTTTAGAAAAATACCAAAACAGTGCACAAACCTATCTGCCGCGCGTTGCCATTCAAAAAGAAGATGACAAAACGGACTATGATCATCTTTCGCGCCACAAAGAGTGGATGATGGCAGGTGAAGCATGAGCAAAACCACCCCACAACAACGCCATGCGTCAGATCCTCAACACACAGTTTGGGTGACGGCCAATGCCGGTTCTGGCAAAACCCACGTTCTAGTGGAGCGTGTTGCGCGGCTGTTATTATCAGGAGCAGAACCCTCAGCAATTTTATGTATCACTTATACAAAGGCTGCCGCCGCAGAAATGTCGTCGAGGCTGTTTGATCGTCTCAGCAAATGGACATTTCTGAGTGCCGCTGATCTCATAACTGAATTAACTGAACTCTGCCAAGTTTCACCTGATATCGAAATGATGAGCAAGGCCCGCAGGCTTTTTGCCAGAGCGCTTGAAACGCCGGGCGGATTAAAAATCCAAACCATTCATGCATTTTGTGAAAAACTTTTGCAGCAGTTTCCCGTTGAAGCTGGCATGGCTCCCGGATTTCGAGTGATGAATGACCGCGACAGTGAGGCTCAACTGGCGGGTGCAATTTCTGACATTTTAAAAACCGCAGACGTTGAAAAAAATCAGGTCTTGGCTGACGCATTCGGAAACGTCATTTCGTTGTTATCAAGCAATAGCTTTGAAAGCCTTATCAAGCAATTTTTAAGCAATGCCAAAGGCTTTAGAAATATACTTTCAACAGATTTAGACGCAGCTGGATTTTCGCTCATCTTAAAAAGCAGTCTGGGCTTGCCCCTAGACACAACATTGGAAAACGTTGCTGCAGAACTCTGCTCTGTCGATGTTGCCGCATATCTCAACCATGCTGAAATTTTGGCGCAAATTAAAATTCATGGCAAGCATGATACGGCCCTTCATCTGAAGCACATAGGGCTTGAACCGTCTAACCTCGTTAACTTCAGAGCATTGTTTTTGACGGCAAAACACGAGACCCGAGCCAGCTTAATTTCAAAAGGCACAGCTGAAGCCCACCCCGCAACTGCTGAATTTCTTGTGAGTGAGAAGCAGCGTGTTGTAGATTTATTATTTCGGCTTGATCTGCTGCTTCGCATTGAAGCAACATGCAGTCTCTTCACCATAGCCAAATCAACTCACACGCAGATAGAAACTAATAAAAGATATTTGGGTCAATATGATTTTGATGATTTGATCAGCCGTACTACAGCACTTTTAAGTTCATCGCGTGCTGCACAGTGGGTTTTATATAAGCTTGATGCCGGACTAAAACATGTTTTGGTTGATGAAGCCCAAGACACCAGTCCGGCACAATGGAAAATCATTTCGGCAGTGGTGGAGGAGTTTTTTGCTGGGCAGGCAGGCCTACAACCTGCTGACCGAACAATGTTTGTGGTGGGGGATCGCAAGCAATCGATTTATAGTTTTCAAGGTGCGGATATTCATGCACTAGCAAAATCGAGAGCCGAACTTTCTGCTAAAATTACAGGCGCAGGAATGCAATTGTCCAAAGTCGAGTTGGATATTTCCTATCGCTCAACACCAGAAGTGCTGTCTATTGTGGATAGAGTTTTTCCACCAAACCAGCCAGCGTGGTTGGGTTTTGCCGAGGATGACCAAACGGAAAATCCACACCAATCAAACCGCTTGGCTGATAAAGGCCATTTTGAATTGTGGCCATTGGTTGAAGCAACCGATGAAGATGTTGAAGACAAACCGTGGGATGCCCCTGTAGATTTAGTGCCTAGCCGCCATCCTCGGCGATTGCTGGCGCGTCAAATTGCCGAGACGTTAAAATCATGGATTGGCAAACGCGAACTCGCCTCTCAAAAGCGAATGATACAGCCCGATGATATTTTAATTCTGTTGCAATCACGAGGCCCTCTTTTTTCAATGCTAATTTCTGAGCTACGAAAATTGGGTGTTCCGGTTGCGGGTGCCGATCGTTTGAATTTGCGTGAAAGCCTTATTGTGCAAGACATGTTAATTCTCTTGCAGTGGCTTCTCATTCCGCAAGATGATTATGCCTTGGCTTGCGTCTTAAAAGGCCCCTTGCTTGCCCGCGCCATCACTGAAGACGATCTGATAGAATTGGCAGTAGAGCGCGGAACTTTGTCTCTGTGGAACAGGCTTCAGCAGACGCCAGATGAAAATGTGGCACTTCTTTTGGAACATCAAAAACAAATTTTGCAGGGTGGCCCCTATGAGTTTTTTGCAAATATATTGAACAGGTCGAGACTGAGCATTGTCAAAAGATTGGGCACTGAAGCCATCGACGCCAGCAATGCGTTTCTTGATCAAGCCTTGGCTTACCAACTTGAGCATGGATATTCTTTGGCAGGCTTTCTCCATTGGTTTGAAGCTTCCGACACCAATATAAAACGCGAAATGGAACAGGCCGCAGGCGAGATCCGCATTATGACTGTTCATGGTGCCAAAGGCCTTGAAGCCAATATCGTGTTCTTAGGTGATGCTGCTTCAGTGCCTATGGGTGGCCGCAGTGAACCCACGCTCCTCACAGCGCCAGACAGCAGTGGGGCTGCTGGTGTTCCTTTGTGGGTGCTGGGCAATTTGACCGAAGCTCCAATTCTTAAAGAGTGGAAAGAACAAACAAAACGCAAAGTCCAAGCAGAGCGCAACCGTCTGCTTTATGTGGCCATGACCAGAGCCTGCGATGAGCTTTATGTGTGTGGCGTAAAGGGCAAGAAAAAAATTGAAGCAGAAAGCTGGTATGCAACAATTGAAGCAGCGGTTGGTAGCACCGAACTTTTTAACTTGAAAAAAGATGAGTCAGAAACGACAAAGCAACCTTCCAAAATACTCACTCACTCCAAAACCGAACTGCCAGTTTGGGCACTTACCAATGCCGTTAAAGAAGCAGGAAAATCTATTTATAGTCTTACGGGTTTAGTTGCTAAACATAAGGCAAAAGAATCTGTCCAAAATCCAAAAGGCCAGCGTCGCGGCACCGCAATTCATGCCCTGCTCCACGAACTTTCTAGTATGGATGAGGCGCGGCAGAAGCATTATGCAAAAAATTGGGCTAAGCGATTAGGTTTTGCAGAAAAAGAAGCCTTAGGATTGCTAGCCGTCATCACAGCGCCAGAGCTTTCGTCATTCTTCGGCCCCAACAGCCATTCTGAAGCTGAACTGCGCGGCACTTTGCCGGATGGCCGCGAAATGAGTGGACGCGTTGATCGATTGGCGATCGAAGACGATCAAATTTTCGTATTGGACTACAAATCAGACCGTTTCATTCCCGAATCGATTGATAAAACGCATCCCTATGTGCATCAAATGGCACTCTATTCAGCTCTGCTGGAACAAGCTTACCCCAACCGAAAAATCAAAGCTGCATTGCTATGGACGCAAAGCGCTAAACTCATGTGGTTAGAACCAGACTTTCTCGCTCTCCTTCGTGTCGACGCGATAGAGGAATTAGAGCTTGAAGTACCTTGACCAATGCCCTCGGCACTCCTACCTCTAGGGCTCAAGAACCGATTTGGAGAATTTGCAATGTCCACCCATAAAGTCACCGATGCCAGCTTTGAAGCTGATGTAATCAACTCAAAAACCCCAGTTGTAGTGGATTTCTGGGCAGAATGGTGTGGTCCGTGCAAAATGATTGGCCCAGCTTTGGAAGAAATCGCAGCCAGTCTTGGCCCTAAAGCCAAAATTGTGAAGATCAACATTGATGAAAATCCCGGTGCCCCATCAAAATATGGCGTGCGCGGCATTCCAACATTGATGGTGTTCAAGGATGGTAAACTGGCAGCCACTAAAGTGGGTGCTGCACCAAAGAACCAATTGCAAAGCTGGATTGAAAGCTCGATCTAACGCTTGGCGGCACCACTGACCATTGAAGGCGTCTCGCCGGAATGGGCAGCCAGCACATGGCCTGCCAAATAAAGTGAGCCACAGATTATAATTCTTGGAGCAGGCTTTGAAAGTGAAGCCTGCTCCAATGCTTTTTCAAGGCTGGTTGCTGGCGTGGCGGCAATGCCTTTGTCTTTTGCTAAGGCAGCCAAATCTCCGCCGCTAATGGCATTGGCCTCATCAGGTATTGTGAGCGTGTAAACGTGGCGCACGACATGTTTGAAATTAGTAATAAACGCGCCCGGATGCTTTGTGTTCAGCATACCCCAAATCATTATGGTGTTGCGCTTGGGCATTTCGCGCATAGCTTGAGAAAGCACTACACCCGCCGGACCATTATGACCACCATCGAGCCAAATCTCAGTCTCAGGAGAAACATATTTACGCAAATGCCCTGCTCCCAAATTCTGCAAGCGTGCCGGCCACGTGACATTTCTTAATCCAGCGGCGATGGCTTCATCAGAAATGCGCGCATCATTTAACGCGCAAACCGCAGCAATGGCATTGCCCGCGTTGTCAATTTGGTGTGGACCCACCAAAGCGGGCAGCGGCAAATCCAACAAGCCGTCTTCATCTTGAAACACCAAGCGGCCATGCTGCACAAAACTCTGCCAGTCTTGATTGGCTATTTTTAGGGGCGATCCAACACGCAAAGCCACCTGCTCAATCTCTTCGCGCACCTTTGGTGATTGTGCGCCCACAATGCCAATAGACCCACGCTTTAAGATGCCAGCCTTTTCGCGGGCAATCTCTTCAATCGTATCACCTAAGTATTGTTGATGATCCAAGCCAATCGACGTAATCACGCTGACCGCTGGATGATCAATCACATTGGTCGCATCCAATCGTCCACCCAAGCCAACTTCTAAAATAAGATAGTCTGCAGGTGTTCGCGAATAGGCCAAAAATGCAGCCGCTGTGGTGATTTCAAAAAATGTAATGGGCTCAGAACCATTGGCCATTTCGCATTCTTCGAGCAATGCTGAAAGCTCGTCTTCCGAAATCAATTCACCTGCCACACGAATGCGTTCGTGGAACCGCACTAAGTGGGGTGAAGTATAGGTGTGAACTTTAAGGCTTGCCGCTTCCAAAATGGCAAGCGCCATAGCTAGAGTGGAACCCTTGCCATTGGTGCCCGCAATATGAATAACGGGCGGCAGTTTGCGCTCTGGGTTTCCAAGCTTGGCTAAAATGCCAAACATTCTGTCCAAACTCAGATCAATAATTTTGGGATGCAAACTGAGAAGCCGCATCAATATGGCGTCACTGAGCGCCATAAATTAGACTGGTACCAATGCACCTAGTGGCGCTTCATAGGCAGATGATTTTGTCAGCATCCGCGCCAACCTTGAAACAGTTGCTTTCATCTCGTGGCGATGCACCACGCTATCAACCATGCCATGATCTTTAAGGTATTCAGAGCGCTGAAAGCCTTCTGGCAATTTTTCACGGATAGTCTGCTCAATCACGCGCTGGCCAGCAAATCCGATAATTGCATTGGGTTCAGCCAAATGTATATCTCCAAGCATGGCGTATGATGCCGTAACGCCGCCTGTTGTTGGGTTGGTGAGAACAACAATATAGGGCAGCTTTGCAGCGCGAAGTTCTTGCACGGCAATCGTTGTGCGCGGCAATTGCATGAGCGAAAGAATGCCTTCTTGCATCCTCGCACCACCAGACGCAACAAACATCACAAACGGGCAGCGCTTGGTCACGGCATAACGCATGGCCGCAATAATTGCGTCCCCTGCTGCCATGCCCAATGAGCCCCCAATAAAGCCCATATCCTGCACCGCAAGCACCATAGCCTGCTCATTCACTTGGCCATAACCCGCCTGCACCGAATCTTCTTCACCAGATTTAGCTTTGGCATCTTTCAGCCGGTCCACATAACGCTTTTCATCTCTGAACTTGAGTGGATCAACCGCAGCACTGGGCGCAGCCAGTTTTTCAAACTCGCCCATGTCAAACATCATTTTAAAACGTTCATCCGCAGGCATACGGTGATGATGATTGGAACCAGGAAAAACAAATTGATTTGCTTCAAGGTCTTTATAATAAACCATCTGACCCGATTCAGGATCCTTGATCCACATATTTTCAGGCACATCACGTTTGGCCACACCAAGCAGGCTGCGAAAGCGCGGACGAACGAAATTCTTGATCCAATTCATAACTTAACTCCTCACGCCCTTGGCGATTTCCGCCACCAGATTATGCACAGCTTTAGGCGTTTTTGCGGTGGCTTTGCCTTTTTTATCCAAACTATTTGCAATAGCACTCACCAAAGCCGAACCCACCACAACACCATCAGCGTCTTTGGTGATGGCGCGAGCCTGCTCGGCGGACTTCACACCAAAGCCAACACAGATCGGCAAGGACGTATGCTTGCGTAAACGATTAACATTGGCCTTCACACTTTTAAGATCAGGCGCTTTGGTGCCGGTAATGCCAAGCACCGAAACATAATACACAAAGCCAGATGTGTTTTTAAACACAGCGGGTGCGCGTTTGTCATCCGTTGTTGGGGTTGCCAATCGAATGAAATTTATGCCTGCAGCCATAGCAGGTAGGCACAGCTCATCATCTTCCTCAGGCGGCAAATCAACAATGATTAAACCATCAGCGCCCGCCTTCTTGGCATCGACAAGAAATTTAGCAACGCCATACACATAAATCGGGTTGTAATAGCCCATCAGAACAACCGGCGTATCTTTGTCGCCAGCCCGAAAAGCCTTCACCAGCTTCAAAGTTTTCTTCATAGTCTGGCCGCTAGCCAAAGCGCGAAGCCCACCCGCTTGAATGGCCGGGCCATCAGCCATGGGGTCCGTGAACGGCATCCCGAATTCAATAATATCAGCACCAGCTTTTGGCAGGCCCTGAATGATTTTCAGTGATGTGTCATAATCAGGATCGCCAGCGGTAATGAACGTCACGAGGGCAGCACGGCCTTCTTTCTTTAACGCAGCAAAGCGGCGGTCGATGCGCGTGCTCATAATTTCACTCCCAGAATATCAGCCACGGTGAAAATATCTTTGTCTCCGCGCCCACACATATTCATCACCATCAAATGGTCTTTGGGAAGTTTCGGCGCAATTTTCATCACATGGGCAAGGGCGTGCGAAGGTTCAAGGGCTGGGATAATGCCTTCGAGCTTACAGCAGAGTTGAAATGCTTCAAGCGCCTCTTTGTCAGTGGCAGAAACATATTCAACGCGTTTCATATCATGCAGCCATGCGTGTTCTGGTCCAATGCCAGGATAATCAAGACCAGCAGAAATGGAATGGCCTTCAGTAATCTGGCCATCATCATCCATCAATAAATAAGTTCGGTTGCCGTGCAAAATTCCAGGCTTGCCGCCAGCGATTGAAGCCGCATGTTTTTTCTTGAGGCCGAAACCAGCAGCTTCCACGCCAATGATTTCAACATCCTTATCATCCAGAAATGGATGAAACAGGCCCATAGCATTAGAGCCGCCACCAATTGCTGCTACCAGAGAATCCGGCAAGCGGCCTTCGCGCTTCATCATTTGTTCGCGGGTTTCGCGGCCAATTACCGATTGAAAGTCACGGACCATTTCGGGGTAAGGATGAGGGCCTGCAACCGTGCCGATGCAATAAAAAGTATCTTCTACATTAGCCACCCAATCGCGTAGCGCTTCATTCAAAGCATCTTTGAGCGTGCGTGAACCAGATTTGGCCGGAACCACTGTGGCCCCCAAAAGCTTCATGCGGAATACATTTGGCATTTGGCGGGCGATATCAACCTCACCCATATAGATGATGCATTCCAAGCCAAAGCGCGCGCAAGCCGTGGCAGTGGCTACACCATGTTGGCCAGCCCCGGTTTCTGCAATGATGCGCTTTTTACCCATGCGCTGCGCCAGCAGAATTTGGCCCATCACGTTGTTAATTTTATGAGCACCTGTGTGATTAAGCTCATCACGCTTGAAATAAATTTTTGCACCACCAAGGTGTTCAGTCATGCGCTCAGCAAAATACAAGGGCGATGGGCGGCCCACATAATGCTCAAGAAAATCATCAAGCTCAGCTTGAAATGTTGGATCAGCTTTCGCATCCTTATAGGCCTGCTCCAATTGCAAAATCAGCGGCATTAAAGTTTCCGCCACAAAGCGCCCGCCATAAATCCCAAACAGACCTTTTTCGTCTGGGCCTGTGCGATAAGAATTTGGAGTTGTCATAAGCTATCCTCTTTTCAAGCGCTTTTAGCGGCCTTGAGAAATTTCGCAATAAGGTCAGCATCCTTGATGCCGGGAGATGATTCAACCCCTGATGAAACATCAACAATGGGAGCCTGTGTGATGTGAATGGCCGCTACGACGTTTTCTGGGTCAAGCCCACCCGAAAGCATGAATTGGCCGCGAATACCTTTCAGTAACGTCCAATCAAATGACAAGCCATTGCCACCTGGAAGCAGTCCCTTTGGGGCTTTGGCATCAAACAAAATCAGCGCCGCCACATCGCGGTATGCTTCTGCCAAGCTCACATCATCGGCAGTTTCAACTTTGATTGCTTTAATGACAGGCGTATTGATGAGAACATGAATTTCAGCAATGCGCTTTGGCGTTTCATTGCCATGGGCTTGGATGAAATCAGGCTTCACCGCTTCAGCAATGTTTTTTAACAGTTGGTCATCAGCGTCCACTACCAACGCCACCACTTGTGCAAGCCCTCGCGCTTGATCAGCCAATGTAGCGGCTTGCGCCAGTGATACATTGCGTGGGGATTTGGGAAAGAACACGAGACCAACCATATCAGCGCCATTGTCCAATGCAGCTTGCATGGTTTCAGAAGTTGAAAGGCCGCAGATTTTAACTTTGGCCATTATGCCAAACTCTGAAAAATATCATGCGCGGCTTTGGCGGGATCAGCCGCCCCAGTTATGGCCCGCCCAATCACCAAAATATCAGCACCAGCATCCATAGCGGCCCTTGGAGTGGCAACGCGTTTTTGATCGTGGGTGGCAGCATCCGCTGGCCTTATGCCGGGAACCACAGTCAGGAATTGACGCGGCAGTGCGCTACGAATATGTGTAAGATCAAGCGGGCTGCACACCACTCCGTCAAGCCCAGCCTCATGCGTAAGCTTAGCCAAGTTCAACGCGTGGGCATCCGTGTGTCGAGCATCGAACCCAGCGGCCCAGATATTTTCATTGGAGAGTGAAGTGAGGATTGTAACTGCAATCAATTTTGTGTCCCCACGTACCGCATCGCGTGCAGCCTTCATCATATCCAAGCCACCCGTGGCATGAACATTGGTAATCGCCGGTTTCAGCGCCATCAGCGATTTCAAACCTTGTGCCACAGTGTTTGGAATATCATGCAGTTTCAAATCTAGAAACATAGGAATGCCAGATGAAGCCACTGCGTCATAGCCTTTAAAACCGTGGGCATAGAAAAACTCCATGCCAATCTTCATCATACCAACATGGCCTAAAAGCAATTTTGCCAAAGCTACAGCACGCTCCAACTCTGGAGTGTCTAAAGCCACACATATGGGGTTTGTCTTGATCATGAAAAATGAACTAGCGCGAATTTAAGACTGGCGCAAATGCACCATCACCGCAGTGGCTAAATCTTCCAGCGCTGTGCCACAAGATTTAAACAACGTGATCTCACTCTCAGTTTTTCGGCCCATCATGGTGCCTCGGCAAAGTTCGAACAAATCACCCTGAATTTGTGAAAATTCAAACTGCCCCTCGGCCTGTGCTTGGATTAAATCCCCTGCTTCAGCCTGGGCCCCCTCGCGGGTATCAACATACACTCGTGATCGGCCCACAGCAGCAGCATCGGTCTCGCGCATGCTTGGTTTGAACGCGCCTGCCAAATCAATATGCGTGCCAGTCTTTAGCCATGCACCTTTGATAATGGCTTGGGTGGAACTGGTGATGCCGGAAATAATATCAGCCTCGGCCATGGCGCTTTCTAAATCTGTAACAACTTTTGCCGTAAAGTCTTCGGCGCTTAATTCATCAGCAAGCACCTTTGATTTTTCAACTGTGCGATTGTAAATTAGAACAGTTTTTATTGGCCGCACTGAAGCATGGGCCCGCACGAAATGCCCACCCAAAGCACCTGCACCTACCAGCAATAAAGTTGAAGAATCCTTCCGCGATAAATAATCCGATGCCAAAGCCCCAGCAGCCGCCGTGCGCCTGCGTGTAAGTTCAGTACCGTCCATCATCGCCACAGGGGTTCCCGTTGCATTATCAATCAGCAAATAAGCGCCTTGCACAGTGGGCAAACCCAATGCTGCGTTGTCAGTCTTCACAGTCACGGTTTTTAATCCCGTGAACTGCTTGCTCCAAGCTGGCATCAACAACAACATTGTGCTGGCCGAAGTGTTATGATGGTGGCGCACCGGAGTTTTAATCTCAGTGCGAAATCCTTCACGTAGCGCATCAACAATATCTTTATAAGGTGCAAGATCAGCCAGCTCTTCAGCTGAAATCCACTTCACGGCATCAAGCCAATATAAGGTGCTATGGCTTGTTCTGTGGCGGGTTGTGCTTTGTTGTTTTCAATCTCTGTTTGCAGCAGAGTCACTTCACGCGTTTTTTCTTTCGCCAATCTGCGATATTTGCTTTGGCCCAACCAGCAACTTGTCCACCCAAACAGAATGCCAATGAATGCCCCAAAAATAAATAAGGCCCACAGTGGCATGTTGATTGAAAGAACCGGTGAGTCAGATGAGAATGGATCAAGTGAAAGTCTGGTCCATTGCCGATTGGCAATAGCAAATGCAATCACCACAAGTGCAACTGGCAAGCCAACAATCCAACGGAATATGCGGCGCAAGGAATTAAGCCTTGTCGTTGAGACGGGCGCGGAGTTCTTTGCCAGTCTTGAAGAAGGGAACACGCTTGGGTGTTACGTCAACACTTTCACCGGTGCGTGGATTGCGGCCCATGCGGCCATCGCGCTCCTTCACCGAGAAGGCCCCAAAGCCTCTTAGTTCAACGCGTGATCCACCCTTCATGGCATGAATGACTTCATCAAAAATTTTATTGACGATGCGTTCTACGTCGCGGTGATAGAGATGAGGATTCTTGTCGGCAATTTTTTGCACGAGTTCAGACTTGATCATGGCTGTGGTCCGAATGTTTTAAGCATGGAATAGAGGGTGCCAAAGTGAAGGGCTTTCGTCAATAGAAAAGGGCCAGCCCCATTTCTGAAGCTGGCCCTTCAATTTAAATCAATTAAGCTTCGTTGTCTTTTTTCTTCAAAGCCGCTTGCAGAATGTCGCCAAGTGACGCGCCTGAATCAGATGAACCATATTGGGCAACAGCTTCGCGCTCATCAGCAATTTCCATTGCCTTGATCGAAACGTTAACTTTACGAGCTTTTGCATCCATGGCTGTGATCAAGCCATCGAACTTTTCACCAACCGCAAAACGGTCAGGGCGTTGTTCACCACGGTCACGCGCCAAGTCAGCGCGCTTCACGTAAGCCGTGATGTCGGTGCCGGAAATGCGAACTTCCAAGCCGCCATCTTCAACCTTGAGAACTTCACAAGTTACCTTAGAACCTTTGCGTGGGTTCCCACCTTCTGCTGAACCACCAGCTGACTTAGGCGCAGATGATGTCATTGCAGCACCAGCGGAGCCTTCGGTGAGTTGCTTGATGCCCAGTGAGATGCGTTCTTTTTCTTGGTCAACATCAAGAACAACGGCTTTCACCATATCGCCCTTTTTGTAATCCTTGATGGCTTCTTCGCCAGCCCGTTTCCAATCTAAGTCAGACAAGTGAACCATGCCGTCCACGTCACCATCAAGGCCAACGAACAGACCAAACTCAGTCATGTTCTTCACTTCACCTTCAAGCACGGTGCCCTTCGGATATTTCGAAGCAAAAGCATCCCATGGGTTAGCTTGAACTTGCTTCAGGCCGAGAGAAATGCGGCGCTTGGAGGAATCGATTTCCAACACTTGCACTTCAACTTCTTCTGAGGTTGAAAGAATCTTGCCGGGGTGAACGTTCTTCTTAGTCCAGCTCATTTCTGAAACGTGAACGAGGCCTTCAATGCCATCTTCCAATTCAACAAATGCGCCGTAATCGGTGATGTTGGTTACTTTGCCTTTCACCTTGGTGCCAACAGTGTAACGCTCAGCCACGATTTCCCATGGATCTTTGTCAAGCTGCTTCATGCCAAGTGAAATGCGTTGTGTATCTGGATTGATACGAACGATTTGCACCTTCACAGATTGGCCAACAGTGAGCACATCCGAAGGATGGTTCACGCGCTTCCAAGCAATATCGGTAACGTGGAGCAAGCCATCGATGCCGCCCAGATCAACGAATGCACCGTAGTCAGTGATGTTCTTAACCACACCATCAACCACCTGACCTTCAGCCAAGTTTTGCACCAGTTCAGAGCGTTGCTCCGCACGGGTTTCTTCCATCACAGCGCGGCGTGACACAACAATGTTGCCACGGCGGCGATCCATTTTCAGGATTACAAATGGTTGCGACACATGCATTAAAGGAGTGACGTCACGAATAGGGCGAACGTCAACTTGCGAACCAGGAAGGAACGCAACTGCGCCGCCCAGATCAACTGTGAAGCCACCTTTAACGCGACCGAAGATCACGCCATCAACGCGCTCAGCTTTCGCAGTCATTTCTTCAAGGTGAGTCCACGCTTCTTCGCGCTTGGCTTTATCACGCGAAAGAACAGCTTCGCCGAGAGCGTTTTCAATGCGCTCCAAATAAACTTCAACGGTGGAGCCAACTTTAACATCGGCCTCTTTGCCGGGCATCGCAAATTCCTTCAACGGAACGCGGCCTTCGGTCTTCAAACCAACGTCAATAATGACGAAGTCGTTTTCAATCGCCAGAACCTTGCCCTTAACAACCGCATTTTCGGTCACGGGACGGTCGGCATAGCTTTCGGCCAACAGGCTTTCAAAATCTTCTAATGTAGGGGTCATCGAAACGGCAGATTTTGCCATAGGTATTTCCTTTATCTCATTTCAGGCGGGGCCTCAGCCACACAAATCCTAAAACGTCTGCCATAAGGCAGCGGGGTTAGAGCATTCCAAACCATATGAAAGCAGTGAGGCCCGCTATTTATTCACATCGCCCAAAACAATTGAGGGTGCCAAAAGCACCCCGTTAAAGTCTCAAATTCCTCAAGACGGGCCGTGCCATAGCGCAAATGGCAGCAGTTCGCAAGCCAAGGATTCCGAGGTTGAGTTAAATGGCTGAGTTGAAAAGAAACTCAAGGCGGCCTGTGCGAAAATTGGAGAAATGAAGTGGGAGGGGATGTCCCCGCCAAGGCTTCAAGCCCGCAATTGCATAGATGGGTGGTGTGGTGGGCCATAAGGCTCGAAGCGCAGCTAAGAAACGCAGCGATTTTAAATCCGTCGGTGATATTGGTTAGCCATTGAAGGCGCTTGGGTCCTAATGCCCAAGGTCCACCGCCGAAGCTCTCGGAAGCAAGAAGGGCGTCAGTTCTCCAAGCCTGCAAGCGCTGCTGATGGAACCGGCAATTTCGAGACGCTGTCGACACTGTCCCCTCCTTTTCGGTTCCATTGAAAAGGAATATAAAGACAGAATAGGATTTTTCAAGAGTGATAGGAATTATTTTTATTGCCTGTTGCTCACAGCCCTTCGAGGCTCGCAAAGTGCGAGCACCTCAGGGTGAGGGTTTACAATGATACCCCTCATGCTGAGGCGCGAGCCCTAGCGAGCCTCGAAGCATTGCTACGGCAGAGTAGAACACGGCGAAGAAATCAAAAAAGCGTACGAATCCGGCGGATGAGGACTGATTTGGTTGCATTTTATTTTTTAGATTATTGGTTAAAACACTTGACTGAAGCAGCTACAAAGCCTGTTTTTCTAAACAGTTACATTTAATTTGTTCACCAAGTGTTTCAAACCATTGAAGTTTTGACGAGAATCGCTCGGCGGTAAATTTATCCACAGTTACTCCTAACCTGTGGACACAATATCTAGTATTAACCTTTCGTTAACACACTAGCTATTGCATTAATCGGAACAATTAGAATACAAATGAAGACACCCCGGCTTTGAAGCCGGGGTGTAGTTGATGTTTCGGTAGCTCAGCTGGAGTCCTGACAGACAGAGAGCGTTGGATTTGTAATCCGAAGGTCGCGAGTTCGAGTCTCGCCCGAAACACCAAGTAAATTCATTACCGCACATTTGCGAATCAGCGTCAATACCGACTTCTAGAACATGATTTCACGAAATCCCTTAATCAAGGTTAATGCGCTCACACTCCCACCGGCAAAAAGAAAAACGCCAGTGCAAGCAGCAGATAAACCCCCAGCAGCATGGCCCCCTCAAGCCAGTTGGTTTCGCCGTCTCGGGCCACGCTTGCGGTGATCAGTGTAGCCCCAAACAGCCCCACCAATTCCAGCGGGCGGTGAATGACGAGGTCCATGGGGTTGCCCATCATGTAGGAGGCGATCACCAAGATGGGCGCAACCAGTAATGCGATTTGGATGGTGGCACCCAAGGCAATCTGAATGGCCAAATCTAATTTGTTCTTCAGCGCAAAAACACTTGCGGCGTGTTCAGCAGCATTGCCGATGATAGGAATGATGATCAGACCAGCGAACACTTCGGTGAGACCAAGCTGATGCGAGAAGCCTTCAAGCGAACCCACCAAAACCTCAGCAAGCCAAGCCACGCCCAGCGTACACGCCAAAAGAGTTAGTATGCCGCGCTTCACGGGCCACGCTTCACCATCGTGATGGTCGTCACTGCCCGACAACAAATCTTTATGTGTGAACAAACTGAAAATAATGTTGCAGGTATAAAGCCCAATCAAAACCACAGCAGCGGCAAGCGAGAAATTTTCATCGCTGATTAGAACTTGTGCTGGCCCAATACCCTCCACCTTCTCAGTGAAATCAAAAATCGCTGGAACCAGAAACGCAATCATCACAATCAGCAGCAAGCTCGATAATGCACCAGCGGCTTCCTTATTAAAAATCTGTTTTTTATATTTGAGGCCGCCAAGGAAAAGTGCTAGGCCCAGCACCAGCAACATGTTCGCAATCATTGAGCCTGTGATCGAGGCTTTCACCACATCAATTTTGCCAGAGCGCAACGCAAAGAAGGCGATGATCAGTTCTGTGGCATTGCCGAATGTGGCGTTCAAAAGCCCGCCAATGGTGGGTCCGGTTTTCACCGCTAAGTTTTCCGTGGCTTCGCCCATCATGGCAGCAATTGGGATGATTGAAAGTGCCGCAGATGTAAAAATCACCCAATCAGGGGCACGCACAAAAAATTCGAGGCCCGCCGTAATCGGCACAAATATCAACAACCATTTCAACATTATATCTCCCCCTTAATCACTTTAATCACTTCGCGAAAAACTTCATCCGCGTCCAACTCGCTGGTATCAATTAAAATCGCATCCTCAGCAGGCTGACTTTGTTTTGAATCGCGCTCATCGCGTGATCTCACATCTTCGGTGACTTCTTCGAGAGTAGCACCAGTGGCCTCTAATTCTTTGAACCGTCGCGCCGCGCGAGCTTGCACCGAAGCCGTCACATAAAATTTAAAATCAGCGTTCGGGCAAATCACCGTGCCAATGTCGCGGCCATCTAAAACCGCACCAGGTTTCTTCTGGGCAAAGCTGCGCTGAAATTCGAGCAGCGCTTGGCGCACTTCTGGAATTGCGGCAACCTTTGAAGCTGCTTGCGC
>JANNBH010000108.1:0-52169 GCA_031385245.1 Hyphomicrobiales bacterium
GTGCGGTGAAACGATGCGGGCTTTCACATTTTCATTCTTCAACGGGAAAGCGCAAATAATGTCTTCGCCCTCATGTTTCAGGCCACCATTGTATAAGGCGAGAGCAATGAATTTATTGAGTTCAGTGGACCATGTGACGGAGGTGATATAGCCTCGACCATGGCCTTTGATTTCATCATTGGCCGCAAATAAAATAGCACCACCGCGCAATTTCTTGCCCTCTTCCATGCACTCGATGCCCACAAGACTCCAGCGTTCTGGCGCTTGGCAATCTTCGCGGAAGCGGAGCGCCTTGCCCACATAATCTTTTTCTTTGCCGGCCATTTTACCAAGGCCCAAATCATCCAACATGTTGCGATGATCGAGATCAGCACCCGCCACATGGCCTTTTTCAATGCGGAGCGAAGCTAAAGCTTCTAGGCCATAAGGTTTGATGCCGAGGGGTTCGGCAGATTTCAAAATATGCTCCCACAAAGCGGTTACATAATTCGCGGGGCAATGCACCTCGTAGGCGAGTTCGCCAGAGAAAGAGAGGCGCAAGATTCGCACAGCAACGCCCTCAAACTCAATATCCATCACGCCCATATAAGGCAGGGCCTCGGTGGTCACATCCACATCAGGGAATGCCAGTTGCAAAGCGCGGCGAGAATTGGGACCACTCACGGCCATACCTCCCCACTCATCGGTGAGCGATGTCACATGAACGTTCAAATTAGTCCAGTGCATTTGCAGTAGAAACTCAAGCCAGCTCATCACTTCGCCCGCTTGGGCAGTTGTGGTGGTCATGTAGAATTGCGTGTCAGAAATTCTTGAGGTGGTGCCGTCATCCAACACAATGCCATCATCATTCAACATCACGCCATATCGGGCGCGACCCACGGGCAGTTTGGCAAAGCCATTCACATAGATGCGGTTCAAAAATTCTGCCGCGTCTGGTCCCTGCACATCAATTTTGCCCAAGCTGGATACATCAGAAATGCCAACATTCTGGCGCACCAGTTCCATCTCTTTAATGTATGCAGTTTCTGGTGAATTGCCTGCCCAGTCATAATACCAAGCTCGCATCCACAAGCCCGCTTCGATGAATGTGGCACCGTTGACTACATGCCAATCATGCAAAGGCGATAAGCGCTTTGGTTTAAAATGTGCGCCCACATTGCGGCCAGCAATCGCTCCAATCGTGAGCGGTGCATAAGGCGGACGAAAGGTGGTGGTGCCCGCCGCACTCACGGGAAGCCCGCGCAAATCAGCCATCATGGCAAGGGCATTGATGTTCGAAGTTTTGCCTTGGTCGGTGCCCATGCCCAGCGTGGTGTAGCGTTTCAAATGCTCAACGCTGAGATAGCCTTCTTGATGGGCTTGCTTGATATCTTTGGTAGTTACATCATTTTGAAAATCGACGAAGGCATGTTTGCCTTCAGGCACCGTCCAATTGGGTTGAATGGTGTAGGCGCGGTCTTCACGCATCGCGGGCAGTTCAATGGCCTCAAGTTTTTTGTTGAAACCTAAAGTTTCGAGTGCTGCGTGCGCTGCGATTTCCCCTTCGCGGATGGCGGCCATCACGCCGAAAGTTCCGTTCACACCACCAGCGCCAAAATGCGAGGGCGCAAAACCCCCGGGCACGAAGGCTGCAATCTTCTCATCATATTTTGGCTTGATGCCGCCATGGGAAGTGAGATGCACCACGGGGCTCCAGCCGCCGCTCATCGCCAACACATCGCATTCGATCGTCACGGCGTGACGGCCCGCAAGGCGCACGGCGTTGATTTGTTTTTCTCCAATCACATTGGCAATGCCGGAGTTTGGAAAAATGGCGATGCCAAGCTGGGCAGCTTTAGCGAGAAGATCGCCAGATAATGTGGAGCGCTGTTCGGCCACGGTGACGGCCACATCAGCTTCGGCAAGTTCAAAAGCTGTGGCATAAGCACTGTCATTATTGGTGACGATGACGGCGCGTTTTTTTGGTGCTACGCTATAGCGATTAAGATAGGTGCGAACAGCCGAGGCCAGCATCACACCGGGGCGATCATTGTTTTCAAAAACCAGCGGGCGCTCAATTGCTCCAGTGGCGATGATGATGGTTTTGGGGCGAGCTTGTTCGAGGATCATATGGGCCGGATGGTATTCTGGCTTGATCGACATAACCACCAAGTTGCCATCATAGATGCCTTGCGCCGTTGTGCGTTTAAGCACGCGGCATTCTTTATGAGACTCAAGTTCGGCAATCTGCGCTATGCGCCATTGCTCCAGCGTATCATTGCCGGACGACAAAAGGCTGCCACCCAATTCAAAATCTTGCTCAGCTAAAATCACCCTCAGGCCACTGCGAGCGGCGGCGACGGCAGCGGCCAGGCCAGCGGGGCCAGAGCCTATCACCAGCAGATCACAGAATGTGAAGCGCTGTTCATATCGTGCCGTATCTACATCAGGCATAGCGGTGCCGAGGCCAGCAGCTTTGCGGATGATGGGTTCGTACATCATCCAAGATTTTTTGAGTGGCCCCATAAAGGTTTTATAATAGAAACCGGCCGAGAAAATGGGTGAGAGCAATTGGTTCACGGCCATCATATCAAAGCTGAGCGAGGGCCAAGCGTTTTGGCTTTTGGCGGTGATGCCTGCAACTAATTCGGTGGCGGGGCCGATGGTATTGGGTTCGGTGCGAGCGCCTGAACCAGTTGTGAACAGCGCGTTAGGTTCCTCAAGACCGGCAGCTATCACTCCACGCGGGCGATGATATTTAAAGCTGCGGCCCAGCAAGGTTTTGCCATTGGCGAGAAGTGCCGAGGCCAGCGTCTCACCAGCAAATCCGCTGAGAATTTTGCAATCGAAGGTAAAGCTGATCGGCTTGGTTCGATCGATGTGGGCGGGTTTGGTGGTGCGGCGGAAAGCGGTCATGCTGCGCCCTCGATCTCATTCGTCGCCGTATTGCGCTTCAGTTTGAACCACTGCCTGCACCCCAGCGTGTGTTGCCAGTGTTCAGTGTGTGGGCCTTTGGGATTGTCGAAAACAAAATGATAATCATGCCACGCTTGCAAATCACCCGTGCCATGCGCGGGTCGCTTCTTTGTGGCATCACTGCCATAGCGAAATTCGGCCACGTCGCGTTCGCCACAATGGGGGCATGGGATTCTCATTGTTTGTATGTCCAGTTGCCATGGCCATATTCATCAAGCTCTTTACCTTTTTCAAAGCGGTCTAAGCTGAAGTGTTTGCTGAGTTCATGTTCTTGATCATGTGCGATCGTATGCGCGTAAGTGTAACCTGATGCAGGTGTGGCTTTGAAACCTTGGTAACACCAGCCACCATTGAGATAGAGGCCCCTCGTTGGGGTTTTGCAAATGAAGGGCGAGCCATCTGGTGTCATATCTTGAATGCCGCCCCAATGGCGCAATAATCTCATGCGCGACATGAAGGGCAGAAGTGTGGTGGCGCATTCCATCACAGTTTGCATTTTGAAAAACTGGCCGCGCTGCGTGTAA
The DNA here is from genome assembly GCA_031385245.1 of Hyphomicrobiales bacterium. Lineage (GTDB taxonomy): Bacteria > Pseudomonadota > Alphaproteobacteria > Rhizobiales > Aestuariivirgaceae > Aestuariivirga. The sequence goes on from JANNBH010000108.1 coordinate 3,480, forward strand.
GTGTTGAAGCCATCTATATGGCCGCCAAACACCATGCCGCCCTTGTCAGACTGCGAAAGATAAAATAGTTCCGCCCCCCAGCTCACGACATGATGCACGATGGGCTTCACAGGTTCGGTGACGAAAGCCTGCAGGATGTGACTTTCAATGGGCAGCTTCATGCCAGCCATGGCAGCCACATGCGAAGTGTGACCTGCCACCGCAATCGCTACTTTATTGGAGAGAATTTTTCCGCGTGAGGTTTCAACACCCACAACCTTATCACCATCGCGATTGATGTTTGTTACTTCGCAGTTCTCGATAATATCCACCCCCAGCTGAGAGGCAGCGCGGGCATATCCCCAGGCTACGGCATCATGGCGCACGGTTCCGGCGCGGGGCTGATGGATGGCGCCATAGATGGGGAAGCGTGCTTCTTTCGAATAATCGAGATAGGGCAGTTCTTTCATCACTTCATTGCGGTCCAGCAATTCAGCGTCGATACCACTGAGCTTCATGGTGTTGCCGCGCCGTGCGAAGGCATCCACTTGGCCGGGGCTAACTGCCAAAGTCATTTGGCCGCGATGCGAGACCATGGCGTTGAAGTTCAACTCGTGGCTCAAGCCTTCCCATAGTTTCATCGAAAATTCAAAAAACGCCGTGTTGCCGCCGATCATATAATTGGAGCGGATCAATGTGGTGTTCCGACCGACATTGCCAGAGCCAATATAGGATTTTTCCAACACGGCGATGTTCTTCATGCCGTGGTTTTTGGCAAGATAATAAGCCGTGGCCAATCCATGCCCGCCACCGCCAATGATAATTGCATCATAAGATGATTTTGGTTCCGGTTTGGCCCAAGCTTCAGGCCATGGTTCATTCGGGCGGAGAGCGTGCCGCACAAGATTGAAGATGGAATATCCTTTAGCCATCCCGTCTCAATATCTCAGTTTGCGCCTTAATCAAGCATGAGATTTTTGCGACAGTTGGCGGCGGCTTTCGGCCCATTCAGAAAACACCAAGGCACCAATCCCGAATAAGACAAAGGCGATAGTAAGCGGAAACATGGTGCCATCATAATAACGGCCAGCAAGACCACCCAGCACCACCGCGATCAATGATGACAGCGCACCCGATACGGCAGCGGCCATGCCCGCAATGTGGCCCATAGGCTCTAACGCCATCGCGTTATAGTTTCCGAAAATCATGCCACTGGTGAAGAATGAGATGAACAGAATGATGCCCAGCAATGGCAATGGTGGGTGGCCATTGTATATCAGGCACAAGACAAGCATCACGCCCCAGTCAATTACAAATCCCCACAAGGCCCATTTGGAAAGCTTCCGCATTCCAACGCGCACCACATATTTACCATTCAAGATCATTGAAATGGCAATGCCAATGGCAAGGCCACCGAACCATAAGGCAAAATAATCGCCCTGATTATATTGATCCGCAAAAATTTGTTGGCAGGTTCCAAGATAGGCCGTGAATGCGGAAAAGATAAAGCCAACGGCAATCGTATAGCCAAATGAAATTGGATTGCTGATCACTTCAGCTGCACTGGAGGCCAATTTGCCTGCTGAAAATGGAAGACGATTTTTAGCGTCCAATGTTTCCGCTTGGCGTGTGGCCAACCAGATGCAGCCAATGATGGCCGCCACAATGAAGCCAGTAAAAATATAACGCCAGCTTGCCACATAAAGCACCAACTGCCCGATGCTGGGGGCAAGAATTGGCACCAACATGAAGATCGACATGACGAACGACATAATGCGCGCCATTTCAGCGCCCTTGGCACCATCGCGCACCATGGCCATTGAAACGATGCGTGGAGACGATGCGCCAAAGCCTTGAATCAAGCGACCCGCAATTAAAATTGGGAACGAGGTTGAGAACATGCACACCACAGCGCCTAAAATATAAAACACCAAACCTGCGTAAATGGCAGGCTTGCGTCCTACGGAATCCGATATGGGTCCAAATATGAGAGTGCCTATCATCATGCCGCCAAAAAAGGCAAGAACAACAAGTTGGCGGTCATTGGGGTTTGCGGCGTGAAGCTCAGTTGCCATAATGCCAACGGCGGGCAACATGGTGTCAATTGACATCGCTACCAAAGCGGTGAGCATGGCAACGAGGGCAATAAATTCATTGGGGCGGGTGTTTTGCATTTGGACCTGAATGTGAGAGAAAGTGTTACAAACAAGGTAGCAGTTATGAAAATTGATTCCAACACCCGCTCTGTGCAACTCGACCCGCGTGAGGCGCAGTTCTACGCCAACCCCTATCCTTATTATGATCGCATTCGCGAACAGGTTCCGGTGTTCAAATGGGAGCAATATGGGCATTGGTGTTTTGCCCGCCATGAGGATGTGAACGCCCTGCTGCGCGACCGCCGCTTTGGCCGCCAGATTTTGCATGTAGCTTCGCGTGAGGAATTGGGACTGGCAGAACCTGCAGCGCATTTGAAGCCCTTCACTGACCATGAACAGCATTCTCTTTTAGAGCTTGAACCGCCGGTTCACACGCGCCTGCGCGGGCTGATCAACCGGGCTTTTCTGGCGCGTCACATTGAGCGGCTGCGTTCCATTATTACGAGTCTTTCCAATCGTTTGATTGATTGCTTTGAAGCATCGGGTGAAGTGGATTTGCTTAGCGCCTATGCCACACCTATTCCAGTGATTGTGATTTGCGAATTGCTGGGTGCGCCGCCAGAAATGGCTGACCAATTTTTGAAATGGTCGCATGATCATGTGAGCATGTATATGGCGCGCAGAGACAAGGCGATTGAAGATCAGGCAGTGAAATCGGTGTTGGAATTCAGCGCCTATATGCGCGGACTGATTGCGGAAAAGCGGCGGAGCCCCAAGGATGACTTGCTCTCGCAATTGGCGGTGGCCAATGAGTTGACTGAAAACGAGTTGGTTACAACCGCAATTCTCATTCTCAATGCTGGCCATGAAGCAACGGTTCATTCCATCGGAAATGGCGTGAAGTCTATGTTGGAGCGCGGCCTCAGCGGGTCCATCACCCCTTCCCTCATCGAAGAAATTCTCCGCTTTGATGCGCCGCTGCATATGTTCACACGCTATGCCTTGGAAGATTTGGAATTTGCAGGTGTGAATTTTAAGAAGGGCGAGACTGTGGGGCTGATGCTGGGGGCTGCCAACCGTGATCCTGCTCGGTTTGAGTCACCTGAGATTTTCAACCCAACGCGCGAACAAAACGCCCATGTGAGTTTTGGCGCAGGCATACATTTTTGTATTGGTGCACCATTGGCACGGTTGGAAATGTTGATTGCTTTTGAGACGCTGTTTGCAAGGTTGCCAAGGTTAAAGTTGAAGGGTGTTCCGCAGTATAAGGACGTATATCATTTTCACGGGCTAGAAGAATTGCGAGTCCAATTCTAAGCCCCCTCACCCTCCCACGCCGCTTACGCGTCGCGAGCCCCAACCCTCTCCCCTACGGGGTGAGGGGGCTTGTCACATGTGGCGAATTTGACCTTTAAAATACTGTAAGATGGCACCAATCTAAAGCCCATAAGGAGCCCACTATGAACCCTGAAACCGTACTCCGCGTCACCCACTATAAACCAGTCGGCGTAGGCGACCGCATCGCCTATGGCGCTGTGAAATTTATGCGGCTTTTTGCTGATGTGTTTTTCCGCCATCGCTATGGCCACCGCGCTGTGGTGCTTGAAACTGTTGCAGCTGTGCCCGGCATGGTGGGCGGGATGCTTAATCATTTAAAATCACTGCGGCGGATGCAAGATGATCGCGGCTGGATTAAAGTATTGCTTGATGAAGCTGAGAATGAACGTGCTCATTTAATGACATTTATCAGTGTGGCCAAACCAAATTGGCTTGAGCGCATTTTGATCGTGATTGCACAAGGTATTTTTTTTAACGGCTTCTTTGTGTTTTATCTGGTGTGGCCCCGTGTGGCACACAGGTTTGTGGGCTATCTCGAAGAAGAAGCAGTCTATAGTTACACCGAATATCTGGCTGATATTGATGCTGGCCGAGCCGAAAACATTCCGGCCCCGGAATTTGCTATAAAGTATTGGAATTTGCCCATTGATGCGCGACTTCGCGATGTAGTTATTGTTGTGCGCCAAGATGAAGCGGGCCACCGCGATGTGAACCATGATTTGTCGGATGTGATAGCCGGCCGCAAGTAAGGTCGTTTACCGCCCTTCCCTTGACGCTTGTTGCCGCCCACCTTGCCTTGTTGAGTATAAACCAGCGATAGGTGAAACTTTCTCAACTGAGGCTCATAAATGACTGATGAACAGCCATCTCCCGCTCCAACAGGCCGCCGTGCGCGTGGTGGTGCCGATGCGCGGCGGGCGCTGCGCGGTTCTAATGAGATAAAGCAGGCTGGCTATATTCGTCGCAACATAAAGCTTTACGAACCCTTTTCGGATGATCAGCTTGAACTGATTGAGCATAATGCTGAAACTGTGCTGCAAGAAACCGGCATTGATTTTTACGAAGACGAAGAAGCTGTTGAGATGTGGCGCGCGGTTGGCGCTGATGTGAAAGCATCCGCCTCTGAGTCTCGACGATTCCGTGTTCGTTTTCCGCGCGGTTTAGTCCGTTCACTGATTAAAACTGCACCGCGCGAATATGTGCAACATGCGCGCAACCCGGCAAATTCAGTTGTTATTGGCGGCAATAACACGGTGTTTGCTCCGGTCTATGGCCCTCCGTTCATCCGCAATTTGGATGAAGGCCGCCGCTACGCCACCATCGAAGATTTCCGCAATTTTGCGAAGTTAGTTTATATGCTGCCGTCGCTTCATCATGCGGGCGGCACTCTGTGTGAGCCAGTGGATATTCCGGTGGCCAAGCGCCATTTGGATATGATTTACACGCACATCAAATACTCCGACAAACCCTTCATGTCATCGGTCACTGCGGGTGAGCGTTCAGCTGACTCAGTTGCCATGTGCGAAATGCTCTTCGGCAACGAATTTGTCGATCAGAATTGCGTTATGACATCACTTATCAACGCCAACTCGCCAATGGTGTGGGATGGCGTTATGTTGGGTGCGTTGAAAGTTTTGGCACGGGCCAATCAGGCTTGCGTAATTTCGCCGTTCATTGTGGCGGGTGCCATGTCGCCCACCACAACGGTTGGCACGCTTACACAGATTTTAGCTGAAGCCTCTGTTGGCATTGCCTTTACACAGCTGTGCCGCCCGGGTGCGCCCGTGGTGTTCGGCACATTTGCTGCCTCAATGTCTATGCAATCTGGTGCGCCAACATTCGGCACGCCAGAGCCAGCGCATGTGACCTTTGGTGCTGCACAATTGGCGCGGCGCATGGGAGTTCCGTTCCGTTCGGGCGGTGGTTTGTGTGGATCTAAAATTCCAGACGCGCAGGCGGCTTACGAAACTTCCAACACCTTGTGGTCCACAATTTTGTCTGGCGTGAATTTCTGCTTGCATTCGGCTGGTTGGCTCGAAGGCGGGCTTTCATCTGGTTATGAAAAGCTGATCATGGATGCGGATCAGCTGACCATGTTCCAAAAATTTGCCGAAGGCGTGGACTTCTCAGAAAATGGTCAAGCGATGGATGCTATTCGCGAAGTGGGCCCAGGTGCTCATTATCTCGGTTGCGAACACACGCAGAAGAATTTTGAAACTGCGTTCTGGCGTTCTGGCCTTGCTGATAATAATTCCTATGAACAGTGGCACGATGATGGCGAGAAAGACATTGTGGTGCGCGCCAATTCCAAGTGGAAACACATGCTGAATGAATATGTGGCACCGGCGTTAGACGAAGGCATTGACGAGGGACTTCGAGATTTCATGGCCAAGCGCAAGGAAGTGCTGCCGGATAACGTGAGCTAATCAAGCCTCAATTCTGCCAATTAACTATTCGAACATTTGACCGTTGATTTTTTCTTAACCAAGTGCCTTAATCCTGTTTAGTAATTTGGATTTCTGTTTCGGGACGGCTCGGAACTCCTCCTGCTCTTTATAGAGTGCGGGTGGAGTTTTGTATGTCACCGATGGTGTGTAAATGCGTCGTCGATGATGTGCAAAAAGCAAAGGCTTTTGGAGCACGATCGATGAATACACCACAGAACGGTAAGAAGCGGTCCCAAACTGAAAACCGCTATAATTTTGAGCCGCCAACTTTCGATAGCTCCCAGCAAGACTGGCAAATTGCAGATCCAAACAGTAGCGCTGCCGCGCATGTGCCAGAACATCAGGCGCAGCCACGTAATGAAGATCTGCACTGGCATCAGCCAGCGCCAATGCAGAAACGCGCAGACGCACCAAAGCAAAATCGAAATCGTAAACCTTCCAGCGGCGAGTGGTCGACTTTCACCATTGTCACCTTGATCGGTTTGGCAAGTTTTATCTTTGTCGTTGATCTGGCTGGTGGTGGCAAATTACGAAGTCTCATTACACCAAATCTTGCTCCCACTGTAAGTATTGAGAATAATGAATTGGCTGCGCCTGCACCGTCAACGATTGTAGAGTTGCCAGAACCAGCAGAGCCTATCGTTCCAGCTGCGCCGCCTATGGTTAAAGCTGAACCAGATCTGTCGCAGGTTGCCCAAACTCCAGTGCCTCAAGAACAGCCTGTGGTGGTTCAAAATCCGATTCCAGAAGTTATTGCACCTGCTCTCCCAGTGTTTGAGGTTAAGCCAGAACCGCAGGCAAAAGTTGAACCGATCGTAGCTCAAATACTGCAAGGGCAAATCGTTCGAGATTGCGCTGATTGCCCAGAGCTTGTGGCCGTTTCGGCAGGAAACATAGCGACCGAGAATGCAAGTACTTTAATTGAACCCTTTAAAAATGTTACAATCGGCCATGATTTCGCAATCGGCCGCAATGCCATCACGTTTCAAGATTGGGAAAAATGTGTAAGCGATGGTGTGTGCAGCCCTATTACAGAAGATGCGGGATGGGGGCGCGGCACCCGACCTCTGATTTTCGTTTCCTATGATATGGTAACCAGCCAGTATTTGCCTTGGCTTTCCAAACTCACAGGCAATGTATACCGCCTACCAAGCAAAGAAGAATGGCAATATGCGGCCATGGGTGGTGAAGGCGGAACCGCCAAAACCAACCAATTTCAGAACACATCACAAGATTGCTTCAACGCCAGTGGACCACTTGCAGAAAATTGTTCCGACACTTTTGATGGCACGTCACCAGTTGGTTCCTTTGCCCCAAACAGGCTTGGCCTCAGCGACATGCAAGGCAATGTGTGGTCGTGGTCTGTCGATTGCTGGCAGCCTTTCACCAAAGCGCCAAGTGCTAAATCTGATGCTTGTGCAATGCGGGTTTTGCTTGGGGGTGCTTGGTCGACCAATCGCAGTGCTGTGACAGCCACTTTTTCTGGTTGGGAAAAATCCAGCAAGAGGGCCAACTCAATCGGTTTCCGTGTCGTTCGCAATCTACCATAAAAATAAAACTTGAAATGGAGAACCAAAATGAATCACAAAGTTTCCATCGCCCTAAAACTTGTTCTTTCAATGGGCCTGATTTTCAGCGTAGCCAATAGCGCTTATAGTCAGGGCATGGTTTCTGCACCAGATTCTGAGGAGGTGTTATCGCTCTATGAGTCTCTTGCCAAAGCGCCTGAGCAAGAAATTGCAACGGTGCAGCGTCTGTTGCGTCGCTTGGGTTATTTGAAGACTGAGCAACTCTCGTTCAAATTGGACGAGCCGACTGCAACTGCATTGAACGAGCATTTTGCTACTGTGGGAACTGCAGTGCAAAACATCAGTGCGTCTCAAGCCATTCGCTCATTGTTTGCAGAAGCTTGGACTAAGGAAGGATGGGGCACTGGAAATGTTGATGGCCAGGACCTGATTGTTGATCGAGACAAAGTGCGCGCAGCACAGCAGGTTTTAAAGGAACTCGGTTATGAGCCAGGCCCGATGGACGGCGTTTTTGGACCAGCAACATTTGCATCTATTGAATCTTTTCAAGAAGACGCCGGCATGAAGGTTCGAGGACTTTTAACACAGGACATGGACCACAACATATCGCGGGCGCTTAAGTTTTCTATTAAACCTCCAAAGTCAATCGTCCACATGTTTAATTGGACGACATATATCAATCCTGACACGCTTGATAAATTTGAAACCGAAACTGGTATCAGAGTCGCTTATGACACCTACACAAGTTCATCTGAATCGAAGGATGCGCTCCTTGCCGGCACTGACAAATATGATGTCGTCATCCAAACCGGATCACAAATGCGATTGGTGCTGGAAGGTAGTGACCCTGTTATCGAGTTGGATCGTGCGCGCATCATAAATTCTGGCGATGTTGATCCTAAATTGCGCGCAGCTTCCGATGTTCTCGACCCGGGCAACCTCCATAGCGAACCTTATATGTGGGGAACCACAGGGCTTGCGATCAATGTCGACAAGGTCAAAGCAATTTCCCCTGAACTTAAACTCGACAGCACCTCGCTTATTATGGATCCAACAATCGCAGCCACGTTGGCTCAATGCGGCATATCCATGGTCGATGAACCGCTGGATGTTATGCCTGCCCTCATTGCTTATCTCGGCGGCGATATCACGAACATTGGCATTGCAGATATTGAATCAATTGATGCCGCACTTGGCAAAATCTCACAATATGTAAAACGTGTGCCAGACGAAGGTTGGGGGCAGAGCATGATATCTGGCAACTACTGTGTGAGTTTCGGTTATCCCGGCGCTACATTTCGAGCCGCTGTGGAAGCTGAAAAAAATGGAACTGGAAAAATCATTTATAGTGTTCCAAAGGAAGGCACTGGGATGTGGTTGGATTTTTTCGTTATTCCAACCCATGCGCCAAACAAAGACGCAGCCTATCAACTCATTAACTTCATGCTCAGGCCGGACATTGCCGCCGCCAACACGAATTTCCTGAGTTATGCCAATCCAGTCATATCTTCAGCCCCTTACATCGCACCTGCCTTGCTCAAAAACAAAGGCCTTTATCCACCAGCAGCCACGCTCAAGAAAATTTCTGCAGTGGCCCCAATTTCACCCGAGGAAGAAAAGTTGTTGAAAGCGGCATGGGAGAAACTGCCAAAGCAGTAGGTTCTGGTTATGGCAGCGCCTCCACGGGGGCGCTGACTTTCCTCGAATCCGCCCATGCATAAAGGCCAATGCCAGCGATCACCATCGCGGAACCCATCGCATCGGCAAGTGTAAACAGCTCGCCTAAAATCCACACGGCCAAAGCGATGGTGATGAGTGGCGAGATGGTGGCGATCATACTGGTGGTTTGGGGGGTGGTTCTAGACAATCCGGCGTTCACCAAGAATGACGGAATAACGGTTGCGAAAATTGCGGTGCCAGCCGATAGCCAGAAAAAGCGCGGACTCGATGAAAAGTCAAAACTGTGACTCACTACAATATAATGCGCGATGCAGGCAAAACCCGAAGCTGAGAGTGCTATTGCTGTGAATAACATGCTGCCCATGTTTGAGATCAATTTTTTGGCGAACAATTGATAGGCCGCGAATGTTATGGCGCAACCTAAAACCAATGCTGTGCCGATGATGGTGTTGCTTCCGCCGGTTGGCAAGGCGCTTAAGAACACCACGACGAGGCCAGCATAAGTAATTGCCGCCGCCAACACACTAAACCACGTGATGCGGGCTTTGAAAAACATCCAGCCTAGGAACATCACAAAAATTGGATAGGTGAACAGCACCAAGCGTTCCAACTGCGCTGAAATATAAATCAATCCGGCAAAGTCTAATTGCGATGATATATAATAGCCCACAAAGCCCACCAATGTGGCGCGGATGAACATATCAAAACTGGGCAGTGTTTTTCCATCGCGGCGCAATTGATAAAGCGCATAAAAGCCAACGCCCATAAAAAACGGCAGCGAAATGGCCATACGCAAGGCTAGCATCAATGCGGCATTGGCCTGCTCCATATATGCGAGCTTGATAAAAATGGCCTTGGTGGAAAAGAGTGCGGCACCTGATGCTGCGTAAAAATATCCCACGAAACGATGTTGGTTCATGTTGCTTTGATACACAGGCCCGTTCGATTTGTCGCTAGGGCTTGTATGCGTTTGCCACATGGGTAATCTTCGTTCATGGCTGATCTGGTTTTTAAATCTGCACTCGAACTTGGCCGCATGTTGAAGGCGGGCAAACTCTCATCCAAAGAGCTGTTGCAGGCATGTCTGGATCAATATGCTTTGCATAATGATAAAGTGAATGCCGTCGTTCTCACCGATATGGACCGGGCCTTGCGAGCCGCCGCAGCTTCTGATCGCCGCTTGAAAAAGGGTGAAGCGCTGGGGCCATTTGAGGGTGTTCCAATGACGGCGAAAGAGTCGATTGATTGGGCTGGCCACCCTTCCACATTCGGCAACCCCAAACTTCGCAATAACATTGCGAAGTCTGATGCCGCTGTTGTTGAACGCATGACGGCGGCTGGTGCCGTGATGTGGGGTAAGACCAATGTGCCGTTGGATTTGTCTGATTGGCAAAGCTTCAACGACATTTATGGCACTACGAATAATCCATGGGATTTGACGCGTTCACCAGGCGGTTCGTCCGGTGGTTCGGCTGTGGCACTCGCCACAGGCATGAGTGCGCTGGAATTGGGCAATGATATTGGTGCTTCCATCCGTAACCCCGCCCATTATTGTGGTGTTTTTGGCCACAAACCTACCTATGGCGTGGTGCCTTATCGCGGGCAAATGCGACCTGGCATTGTGGTGCCCGCTGATATTACGGTGGCTGGACCATTGGCGCGTTCGGCCAAAGATTTAACAGCCATGATGGATATTTTGGTGGGTTCTGAGGAGCGCGGGGTAAATATCAAATTACCGCGCGCGCAGCAAAAAAATCTCAAAGACTTTCGCGTGGCGGTGAAAATCTCTAGCTCTATTTCCGAAGTTGATCAGCCTGTGCAAGATAGAATCTTTGCGGCAGCAAGTGTTTTGAAAAAACTGGTGAAGAAGCTTTCTTTCGATGCCAGACCCGCCTTCAGCGATGAAGAGGCTTATGAAATTTATATCACCCTGCTCCGCGCCACAGCATCACGTCGGTTGACTGATGCTGAATATAATACGGCTGTGCTGAAGGCGGCTGGACTTCAACACAACGATAAATCTTATGTGGCGATGATGACGCGGGCTTTTGCATTATCGCATCGTGATTGGCTAATGGTGAGTGAGCGCCGCCACCAGATGCGCTTGCTCTGGGATCAATTTTTTAATGAGTGGGATGTGCTGCTGTGCCCCGCTGCTGCTTCCGCGGCTTTCCCGCATGATCAAGCGGGAGAGCGGCATGAGCGTTTTATTGAGGTAAATAGCAAACATGTTTCCACCATTGATCAGCGTTTTTGGGCGGGTTATTCTGGCGGCTATTATTTGCCTTCAACAGTGGCCCCGCTTGGGTTAACCCCGCAAGGCTTGCCCACAGGAGTACAAATTATCACCCGCGAATATGGCGATTACACCAGTTTGAAATTTGCGGAATTGTTGGAGCAGGAATTGGGCGGGTTTTTGCCTCCGCCCGGATATTAAATTTAGCTAACTCCCGGCCCTTCAATTTCTTTTATAAGTTTTTTTAAAATTGCCTCGCCATAGACATGATAAGAATTTGCAGTGAGCACAAAGCTGCCATCTCCACTCACCACTTCTTTGGCGAGATAAGGCACGAGATCCGTTACTTCATTCACAATCGCCAGTGCATTGATGGTAATTCCAGAGGCTGTAAGTTGATCGCGGATCCGATCAACTGAAGGGCCGGAATTATTGCGGCCATCCGTTGAAACATCCACCACTTGCCGCAATGACGATGGGGCTTTCTCTAATAATGATTGTGCATAAAGCAATGCGCTGCTGATTGAGGTCCCGCCTGGAGAAATATCGCGTGCTGTATTCACCAAATGTTTTCCAATGGAGAATGCATCATTCTTCGATGCAATTTTTCGCCACGGAATTATTAAAAGCTTGCTTCCATCTTCCGACCATAGAAATGCCGAAAGGGCAATTTGCTTTTTTGGCCCACGGGCAATAGCTTCATACACGTGAGGATTCATAAAGGCACGGCCCATGCCCTGCATTTGCAAGCGGTATTCCTCGGCGTTCACGCTATATGAACAATCAATGGCAAGCACCAAGGCCAGATCAACTTCAGCCTGTGGAGTTGCACCGAGGGCGGACAATCCAAGCAAAGCAAGCGCTTGGCGTCTATCGAAGAGTGTTTGCTTCATTATAATAGAACTTTAGGCGAGCTATCACGAAATCGCTATTCACGATCCCTTGACCAAGGAGCCATCTTCGCTCCAATATGGGTCTATGACCATTTCCCCTGCCTTGATCGATCCGTTTGGCCGCCATGTGAGTTATCTCCGCGTGTCGGTGACAGACCGCTGCGATTTCCGCTGCGTTTATTGCATGGCCGAAGACATGACGTTTTTGCCGCGTAAAGATTTGCTGACTCTGGAAGAATTAGATCGCCTGTGTTCTGCTTTCATTGCCCAAGGTGTTAAAAAGCTGCGCCTGACGGGTGGTGAACCTTTGGTTCGCAAGGGCATTATGACTTTGGTGGAAAGTCTTTCGCGGCATTTGAAATCTGGTGCGCTCGAAGAATTAACGCTCACCACCAATGGCAGCCAATTGGCCAAGCACGCCAAGGAATTGGCTTTTCATGGTGTGAAGCGGATCAATGTTTCGGTGGACACGCTGAACCCAACAAAGTTTAAAGAGATTACGCGCTGGGGCGATTTGGCCAAAGTGCTGGATGGTATTAAGGCCGCACAAGATACTGGGTTATCCATCAAAATAAATGCCGTGGCGCTGAAGGGTGTTAACGAGCATGAAATTCCAGATATGATCCGCTGGTGCCATGAGCAAAAATTGGAACTCACTTTAATTGAAACTATGCCGCTTGGTGACATTGATGGCGACCGCACGGATCAGTATTTACCGCTGAGTGTGGTGCGGGCGCAATTGATGGAACAATTCACACTGGTTGATGACCCGCATAAAACCGGTGGGCCAGCACGCTATATGACCGTGAAAGAAACGGGCGGGCGCATTGGGTTCATTACACCTCTTACGCATAATTTTTGTGAATCCTGCAACCGTGTGCGGCTCACTTGCACGGGCACTTTGTATATGTGTTTGGGCCAAGAAGATGCAGCAGATTTGCGCGCTCCTTTAAGGGCTTCAGAAGGGGATGAGCTTTTGCACCGCGCCATTGCTGAAGCCATTTCGCGCAAGCCCAATGGCCATGATTTCATTATTGATCGCACACATAATAAGCCTGCTGTTTCTCGTCACATGAGTGTTACTGGCGGGTGAGCCAAGCTCTAATTCCTTGCGTATCAGTGGAATAAGCGCCACTGATAAGCGTATCGAAGTTAGAGGATTTTTATGACAAATTCGCCACGCGCTCAGCTTTTGAGCATCGCCACTGCTGTGCCGCCACATATTCTCGACACTAAAGATGTTGAAGTGCAAGCCGCAAAAATCTTCGCGCGATTTGGTGCATTGTTTGAAAAAATGCAGCCGGTGTTTTCCAACACGGGCATTGAGCGGCGCTATTCGGCGGCCCCATCAGCATGGTTCCATGAGCCGCATGGCTGGCCTGATCGCACGGCATTATTTTTGTCTGCAGCAAAGCAACTTTTTAAAGATGCAGCGGCACAGGCTTTAATTGATGCCAAGTGCAAGGCTTCTGACATTGATGCAATTGTCACCGTGTCTTCCACTGGCATCGCAACACCTTCCATCGAAGCGCATGTGCTGCATGAGATGGGCTTTCGGACGGATGTTCACCGCGTGCCGGTTTTTGGGCTTGGTTGTGCGGGTGGATTATCTGGCTTGGGTCTTGCCTCAAAATTAGCTGTAGCTATGCCGGGACGAAAAATTTTGCTGGTGGTGATTGAGTTATGCACGCTTGCCTTCAGGCCAGATGAAATGACCAAATCTAACATCATTGCATCAGCACTTTTTGGTGATGGTGCAGCGGCCGCTGTATTGTGCGCGGGTGGTGAAAATGGCCATGGTGCCATTGAACATGCAGGCGAACATTGCTGGCCAGACACGATTGGTGTGATGGGCTGGCGCGTGGATCCTGAAGGCTTTGGTGCAATCTTCTCGCGCAGCATTCCGGATCTAGCCTCACGCGATTTGCGCCCAGCAGCGGATTTATTTTTAACGCGGCATAATTTGGCGGTTAAAGATATGGATGCGTTTTCCTTTCATCCCGGTGGCGCTAAAGTTATTCAAGCGTTGGAGAGCGCTTTTGAATTGGGTGAAGGGCGCTTGGTGAATGAACGCAAAGTGCTGGCGGGATATGGCAATATGTCAGCGCCTACGGTTTTGTTTGTACTCAAAGAATGTTTGGCCACATCCACCAAAGGTCGTCGCTTCTTATGCGCCTTGGGGCCGGGTTTCACAGGCACATTTATGACGATGGTGCATTGAGCATGTGGCCTGAGATTATTCTGACCTTGGTCACTGTGCAGCGCTTGGCTGAGCTGGTGATCGCGCGGCGCAACACTTCTGCATTGCTGGTAAACGGCGGACGCGAAGTGGGTGCCGCGCATTATCCGGTGATTGTTCTGTTCCACGCCGCTTGGCTTTTGGGCTTGTGGATATTTGCGCGTGGGCAAGATGTTTATTGGATATTGATTGCTGTGTTTGCTGTGCTGCAAGGCTTGCGTGTTTGGGTTCTCACCACGCTTGGTGCGCGCTGGACCACGCGCATTATTCTCATGCCGGAAAAGCCTTTGGTGGTTGGTGGGCCGTTTCGATTTCTGCGTCACCCCAATTATCTCGTCGTGGCGCTAGAGATTTTTGCGCTGCCATTTGCCTTTGGCCTGATCTGGTTTGGCCTCATTTGCGGGGTAATAAATTTAACAATTCTGGCTCTTCGCATCAGCATTGAAGAAAAGGCATTGTCGCCGCAGAGGTGAAATATGTCTGTAGCTCCAACTGAACGCACGCGGGTTAAACGCTTAAACAAGCGTGCCTTATATGATGCCGAAACTGTTCATGCCATTCTTGATGCACAGCCTATGTGTACTGTTGGCTATGTGTTTAAGGGTGCGCCTTATGTGACGCCCACTTTACAATGGCGCGAGGGCAATCATATTTATTGGCACGGTTCAGCCGCCAGCCGCATGTTGGAAGCCTGCGAAGAGACGCAAGTTTGCGTGAACGTAACCCTGTTTGACGGCATGGTAATGGCGAGGTCAGCTTTTAATCATTCCTGCAACTATCGTTCAGTGATGGCTTTTGGCACAGCACATAAAGTGCTGCACCGTGACGATAAGGAAGCGCGATTGAAGGCCATGGTTGATCAGCTTTTTCCAGGGCGCTGGGACATGTTGCGTAAGATGCAAGAGAAAGAATTGAAGGCCACAACAATTCTTGGTTTAGAGCTGAATGAAGTTTCAGCCAAAGTTCGAAATGGTCCACCCGGTGATGATGAAGAAGATTATGCGTTGCCAATTTGGGCGGGCGTTATCCCGCTGCAAACAGTTGCTAGCCTAGCGCTTGATGATCCGAGGTTGTTAGCAGGGCTGGTTGCGCCGGAGCATGTGGCGAAGTTTAGGATTGGCTAGAGGCATAATCCAAAACTTCAACTTTTTTAATCAATCCATTGATATTAAAGTGAATTATCTCTTCGCCTTGGCGCTTAATTTTTACGCCTGCTCGGCTTGTGGCGACCAAATTCCAAATTGATTTAACGCTCCATTGATCAATCTTCTCGATGTTTTCATCCGTCGAAACCTGATCGGCGTATTCGACAAAGTAATTCAGCATAGCTTCCATGATTGCCACTCGGCCTTTGATCTCGCCGTTCAAACCCGGCGACACATAGTCCGCATCTTCAACAAACATGCTTTCTGCTTTTTCTAAATCGAAATTATTCAACGCTGCGTGATACTCCAACAGCAACGCAACGGGATCGATCATTTCTCACCCAGTGCTGCAATAATCCGCACCCAACTTCTAATGCCTTTTTGGAAACTCGACACATTATATTTTTCGTTGGGGCTGTGGATGGCATCATCATTTAGGCCGAAGCCCACTAAAACAGAATCCATGCCCAGTATAGTTTTGAAACTTTGCACGATAGGAATAGAGCCGCCTGAACCCATCAACACTGTATCTTTCTTAAACTCCGCCTTTAGTGCAGTTGCTGATTTTTGAATGTAGATATTGTTCTCACTGATTTCAGAAGCCGGGCTGCCTGCGCCAAAGCCAGAAAACGTGATCACAGCATCTTTGGGCATTTGCTTTTTTGCAAATGTTTGAAACGCCTTCAGAATGGCTTTTGGGTTTTGCTTGCCCACCAAGCGGAAGGTGAATTTTGCATGGGCTTGAGACGGAATCACGGTTTTGCTGCCAGCCCCTTGATAGCCACCCCACATGCCGTTTACTTCAGCCGTGGGCCGCGCCCAGATTTGCTCAAGGGTGCTATAGTTTTTCTCCCCCGCCTTAGTTTTCAAACCGACGGAGCCGAGAAATTTCTTTTCCGAAAATTTTAATCCGGCCCATTGTTTCTTGGTGGCTTTGGGCAATTCCGAAACGCCTTTGTAAAATTCGGGAATGGTCACGCGACCATTTTTATCGTGCAGAGCCGCAATCATTTTGGACAAAGCGCGGATTGGGTTCATTGCGGCACCACCGAACAAGCCGGAATGCAGATCAAGCGAGGGTGAGGTAATCGTCACCTCTTCCTTTACCATGCCGCGCAACCGTGTGGTGATGGCCGGCGTTTTTTCATCCCACATATTTGTGTCGCAGACAAAAGCCACATCGCAAGAAAGTTCGGCTTTGTTAGCTTTGAGAAATGGAATGAGAGAGGGTGAACCACTTTCTTCTTCACCTTCAATCAGGAAAGTAGCCTTGATCGGCAAGGAGCCTGAAGCAGCCATCCAAGCACGCGCAGCTTCCACAAAGGTCATTAACTGGCCTTTGTCATCGGCGGTGCCGCGGCCAAAAATGCGCTCAACACCGTTTTTGTCAGTTTTCAGTGTGGGTTCAAAAGGCTCGGTCTCCCACAGTTCAACTGGGTCCACGGGCTGCACATCATAGTGCCCATAAAAAAGCACATGGGGTGTTTTGGCTGTTGTTGCTTTAGGTGAGTAATGCGCTACGATCATCGGATGGCCAGGGGTCATCCTAGCGGAAGCGTCAAAGCCAATAGCGTTCAATTCTTTCACCAGCCAATTGGCAGCCGTGTGGCAATATGCCTTGTAAGCCGGGTCAGTGGAAATAGAAGGGATTCGCAGCAGTTCAAAAAGTCTGGCCATGCTGGGTTTAAAGCCCTGCTCAGCTTCACCCAAAACTTTTTCCAATAAGCTCATTTCTCATCTCCCTGTGGCCAACCTCAAATGTTTTTAGGGCCAACTTGCGGAATTCGCAAACCAAGCTTGAAGCTTTGTGAAAATTGGTTCAGGAACCATACTAAGGGCATTGGGAAGAAGATTCCGAACATGACGACGGATAACACCAATTTTGTTCTCGCGCGCGACAGTTTGCTGGCGCATGAGCCTTCGGCTGGGGTGAGCCGTTTTCGCAGGCGTGGCTATCAGCGCTATCGGCACATGCGGTCGCACGTGGATTTATCGCTGCTATGGAAGCGTCGCTGGTTTATCATTACCATGATTGTTGGTTTTTCATTGATGGCGGTGCCTGCCCCTTCTGGTCTTTCACATCAGGGCCAAATTGTTTTGTGCATGTCTATTATGGCCACCATGCTGTTTATCAGTGAAGCCGTGCCTTTGCCCACTGTGCCTCTGCTGATTATCATTGGCGAAGTTCTGTTATTGGGGGTGGACCCCACCAAAGTGGCGCAAAGCTTGATGACTGATTCTGTGTTGTTCATCATGGGCTCGTTGATGCTGGCGGTGGCGGTGGTAAAGCAGCGGTTAGACAAACGCATTGCGTGGTGGATCGTTCGCATGACTGGCACCAACGTTTATTGGATTAGCTTTGGCATCACCGCAGTGTGTGGCGTGCTGGCTGCTTTTATCGGAGAGCACACGGTGGCGGCCATGATGCTGCCGGTGGGCGTTACATTGATCACGCTCACCTCAAATGATCCGAAAAAAGTTCACAATCTTGCGGCGGTTATTTTATTTTCAATTTCTTATGGCTGTTCGATTGCTGGTGTTGCAACGCCTTCAGGCGGAGCGCGCAATGCCATAATGATTGGGTATTGGCATGACTTTTTTTACAATCCACTTGACCCGGCTACGCAGCGTTATCTCATGGATTATGTACATTGGGCGATTTACACGTTTCCCATGTTCATCGCGCGCCTCCCCATTGTGGCAGCCCTTTTGATTTTCACATTCCGGCCTGAAACCACTGATATGTCGCGCGCCATAAGCCGTTTACGCACACAAGTTTCCATGCAAGGCCCCATGCGTGGCAATGAGTGGATGACCATTCTCATTTTCGCAATAACAATTGCTTGCTGGGTGGCCTTCTCATCAACGGTGGGGCTTGGCACCATTGCCATTGCGGGCACGGCGGCATTTTTGGTTTTTGGCTTGGTGCGCTGGGAAGATATTAACGCGGGCGTGAACTGGGGTGTGGTTTTGCTTTATGCCGCTGCCATTTCACTTGGCGTGCAAATGAAGAGCACCGGTGCTGCTGAATGGGTGGCAGGTGGCGTTATTCACGGGATGCAATCAATTGGTGCTGGCAGTGATTTGGCGTTTAACACGGCGATTGCGCTTCTCACAGTGGGGGTGACCAACACAATGACAGCGGGTGCGGCTGTTGCTGTGCTCGGGCCAGTGGTTTTAAAAACAGCCGTGGCCGCTGGGGAAGACCCCTTGCGGGCTGGCTTTCTCACAGCCATTGCCTCGGCCTTTGGATATTTAACGCCAGCGGCTCAACCGGCATTCACGATTATCTACGCGTCTGGTTATTTGAAAAGTTCTGACTTTTTCAAAATTGGCATTCGCATGATGATCATTTCATTCATCGTGCTGATTTTAACTGCAACATTTTATTGGCCATTGTTGCCATGAAAAACTTTTTCAAACGCACGACATTATCTGATCGGCAAGAAGCAGCGGTGCGAAAGACCTTGTCTAACTTGCGATCGCAACGGCGCACTCGTTTTCGCATATTGGCATGTATTGATGGCTCGGATGAATCCTTTTTAACAGTTCGCGCTGCGGCTCAATTGGCGGTGGGCGATGAGACTGATGTGATTGTGCTCTATGTGCGGCCCATTGATCAAGGCTTGCATTCGGGTGGCTTGCAAGTGCGGCTGGCGCGGCAGAATATGATGGAGGCCGGGTTTGAATTGCCGGGCGTGAAGCATCTCAAACGCGCATTAGAAATTCTGAAGGAAGAGGGCTTAGATGTTTCAGACTGGCCCTTGGTCACCGAACATCAAGATGCTTGGGGGGACCCGGCTGGCGATAACAAAGCCGAATATCGCAGCCCAACGGGCCGCAGTGTGGTTTTGAAATTAAAAACAGCACCGGATGTGGCTGTTGGCATTCTCGATCAGTATGAACTTGGGCCTTATAACCTAATGATCCTCGGCCAGCCTTCGCGCTGGCGCGGCGAGTTCAAAGCATTTTTTGATGCTGGTGTTGTGCAATCCGTAGCACCCTTGGCCCCCTGCTCGGTTATGGTAGCGCGCAATGTTGGCGAGCGTCATGGGTTTTTCATTTGCACTGATGGCACATCACGTTCTATGCAAACGGTTCGGCGTTCAGCTGTATTGGCGCACACATTGGGCGAACCCATAACATTGTTCTCAGTTGCTGAAACTGAAACTGGCCGAGCAGCGGCAGAAGAAGCCGTGGCCAATGCCAAGGCACTTTTAAAGGCCATGAAAATTACTGTCGCCGAAACCAAAACCGCTGTTGGTAACCCGGTGGATGAGATTGTGGAAATGGGTTCGCTTTACAAAATTATTGTTGTTTCTGATGAAGGCCGCAGCCGCTGGCAACGCCTTTTTAAGAAATCAATTGTCAGCGAAGTATCAAAGCGCGCACGTGTGAGCGTGTTGGATGTACGCTGAATTAAGCATCGCCCTCTTCCAATGAATCAAGATATTCATTGAGGTGATCTAGATTTTCAAAACGCATCCAGCCTTCATCAGTTTCCGCTTCTACGGTTTCATCAGAAAGAATGCGGGCTGGGCGGCCACGAATAATTTTCTCTTCGAGTACGCTCAGTTCACCTTCTTCAACATCGGGCTCAAGTGCAGCCAAAATCGGCGGAGGTGACACATAAGCAGGTGTTGGCGGCTCCATCGGAGTTGCCATATTTTCAACTCCGCCCAATGCGGTTTTAATATCAGACTTGGCTTGCTCTAAGGCAGCAATCGTATCGGCCACACTGTTTGAAGCTGCGGGTTTTGGAAGCACTGGTGGTGGCACAGGGGCGGATGGTGCTTCAAAGCGCTTCTTGCCAAAATCCATCTTCGGAAGTTCGGCAACAGGCTCATCAAGTTCAGCCGATTTGCTTTCGGGTTTGAGTGGAACTGAGATGCTGGGCGCATAACCGCTCAGATCAGCCAGTCCAGCAATTACGCCACCAAGGCCAAGGCTTAAAATTCCGCCAACCAATAGAATGGCCACGGTTTCAGGTGTAATGCCTAAAATTTGCATTTGTGCTGATGAGAACTTCATCAACATTACTATAGCGACTGCCGCCGCCACCAAAAGCACACCACAAATTCGCATTATATTCGACATTACAGTTCCCCCTTTAAACCGAATCATCCGGCTAAAGCTTAGTTGAGCGATTGAATCAGCCCATGGTTAACATTTACTAAAGAAAATGGCTAATTCTCAAAGACGATTTTGGGCGCGGGCCTGGCAAGGGCACCACCCTCAAGGCTAGCCCAGACTTGGCGAGCGATATTTTGATAGTTTAACGTATGGGGGGAATCTGGCTCCGTGGCCACAATGGGTTCGCCTGAATCTGAGCGTTCGCGCAATTTCAAATCCAAAGGCACTTCGCCTAAAAATGGCACGCCTAATCGCAAAGCTTCGGCTTTTGCGCCACCATGGCCAAAAATTTCATGGCGTTGCCCGCATTTATCGCAAATGAAATAACTCATATTCTCAATAATGCCGAGCAGCGGCACATTTACCTTTTTAAACATGTTAATGCCCTTGCGCGCATCAATGAGGGCGAGATCTTGTGGCGTGGAAACAATCACCGCACCTGAGAGCGGCGTTTGTTGTGCGAGCGTGAGTTGGGCATCACCAGTGCCTGGTGGCATATCAATCACCATCACATCCATTTCCGACCACGCCACTTCACGCAACAATTGTGTGAGCGCAGACATCACCATGGGCCCACGCCAAATCATTGGTGTGTCTTCTTCAACCAGAAAACCGATTGAAGCCACTTCCACGCCAAAGCGCTGCATCGGCTTCATGCGCTTGCCTGTTGCATCGCTGGCTTCAGGCTTTCCGTGCAAGCCAAAAAGCTTGGGCATGGAGGGGCCATAAACATCGGCATCCAGAACGCCCACGCGCAAACCTATTGATTTAAGAGCCAGTGCCAAATTGATTGCGGTGGTGGATTTTCCAACGCCACCCTTGCCAGAGGCCACAGCGATGAGATGCTTCACACCCGGCACGCCATTCTTCAGAGTTTGCGCTAAGCTTACTTTTGGCCCCACTTCACGCGTTGGTGCGCGTTCAGCCGTAAGTGCTACTGTTGCTTTTTTCACACCGGGCAAGGCCGCCACTGCCTTCTGCACAAACACTTGCAACTGCTCCATAGTTTTTAAATGTTGCGGATCAACATTGAGGGCAAACATTACTTGGCCTTCGTGAATTGCAATTTCAGAAACCAGACCAGCCGAAACAATGTTGCCGCGCCCATCAGGGGCCGCAATGCGCTTCAATTCCGTCAGCACCAGTTCATTCGTCAGTTCCGTCATTTTACTTTCCATTTAATTTACCATGTCGCTTGAACGGGCCGTTCTACAGGCTTTTTGCCAAAAATTGCGACTATTTTTACCTTTATTCCAAAGAGCGCATTAGCACATTTCCGATATCTGTAAAAATTGATCTATTGTTCACTGAGGGTAGTGCCATGTCAGTTACAGATTTGACGGATACAATTTCGAGCCGCCAAAATTTTCATGTTGAAGAGCCAAATATACCACAGGCTAAGCGTGAAGCTGTTGCTGAGATTGAACACTCGACTCCTTGGCAAGCCGATTTGCTGGAAATGTTTTTGCGAAACCAATTGTTAGTGGCGCCGGTTATGCCGTTACTTTCGATGTTGCTGGCAATTACGGCCCTGCAATGGGTCCCATTATTTACCGTTGGCACTTGGTTGTTGGGCGCACTTGGTTGCAATGCCATTCAGCTGTTCTTGTGCAATCTTTATTTCAAGCGGCCCCGCACTGAGATTGAACAGCGCGAATGGATCGGCATGATGTCTGCTTCTGAATTGATGCAAGGCACATTCTGGGTGTTGCCGCTATTTTTCTTCTGGCCCAATTCTAGCCCACTTCAGGGCACGTTCTTGGTGGCTGCCATAATGGTGGTGAGTGTTGTTCGTTTCCTTGTGGTCAGCAATTTCATGCCGGTGCTCATTGCTGGTACGGCAATTATGACTATTGGAGTGGCGCTGCGCTGCGTTTCAGAAGGTGGTCCAATTTATTTCGCAATGACTGGACTTATTATAACGCTCGAAGTATTTTTTCTTTTCATTGCGAGGCAGCTGCAAGACACGGCGCGCGACATGGTTATATTCCGCAAACAAAAAGACAATCTGATTGCCGAATTGAAAATTGAACGTGACCGCGCTGAAAATGAACGGCACAAGGCTGAATCCGCAAATAATGCAAAATCCACATTCCTTGCTAATATGAGCCATGAGTTGCGGACACCGCTGAACGCTATTCTAGGTTTTTCGGAAATTCTTGAACGCGAGCTTTTTGGCCCTATAACCAACCATGCTTATAAAGATTATGCTGGGGATATTCATAATTCTGGCCAGTATTTGCTGGGCTTGATCAATGACATATTGGATATTTCTCGCATTGAAGCGGGTCGCCGGGATATTCGTGAAGAGCCAATCCACCTGCTCGAACCATTGCGCCATGCCCAACATTTGTTGGAAATGAACTCCGTTAAGAAAAACATGAAAGTTGAAATTCATGTTGATGCAGCACTTCCTAAAGTGTGGGGTGATGCCCGCGCCATTAACCAGATTGCGATAAATCTTTTGGCCAATGCCATTAAATTTTCGCCAAATGGCGGCGAAGTTTCAATGTTTGCAACACGCAATGTGGCTGGCGAATTGTTGATGGCTGTGAAAGATAATGGCCCCGGCATTCCTTCAAATGAAATTGAACAAGCCATGTCGGCCTTCACCCGTGGCAGTTTGGCTGCCAAGAAAGCAATTGATGGCGCTGGACTTGGCCTCTCAATCGTTAAAGGCATTATGGATTTGCACGGCGGTCGCATCGAAATAAAGAGCCAAGTGGGCAAAGGTACAGAAGTGATCTGCACGTTCCCAGCACCGCGTGTGCTGTCTGGACCACGCGGGGAAATTATTGCTGGACCAAATATCCAATCAGATTCGCAGCGTAAATTGATTTCGCTAACGGGTTGAACTTATTCCTTATCGGAAACGCCAGCACTGGCAAAGGTTGCCATGTTGTTGTGACAGTTGATTGCGGCCTTCACAACGCCTGCTGCAAGGGCCGCGCCTGAGCCTTCGCCCAAGCGCATTCCCAAATCAAGCAAAGGTTGTTTTTTGATTTTTTGCAGCAGAGTCTTGTGCGCGGGCTCGGCAGAGCAATGGGCAACTATGCAATGATCAAGTGCGGTTGGATCGGCAGCATAGAGAACTGCTGCCGCGGCCGTTGCCACATAACCATCGATCAAAACTGGAACATGCTCCATGCGCGCTGCCATAATGGCACCCGCCATGGCTGATAATTCGCGGCCCCCTAAGCGGCGCAAAACCTCAAGCGGATCGTTGAGGTGGCTTTTATGCAAAGCCACTGCACGGCGCACAGCATCAGCTTTGCGGGCCAAACCTTCTGCATCAACCCCAGTGCCGGGGCCAACCCAATCTTCGGCTTTTCCGCCAAATAATCCGTGTGCTATAGCCGCGGCAATGGTGGTGTTGCCAATGCCCATTTCACCAATACATAAAAGATCGCAGCCACCTGCAATAGCTTCCATGCCATAAGCAAATGTGGCAGCACATTCCTGTTCGCTCAGGGCTGCTTCTTGGGTAATGTCGGCAGTTGGAAGTTCCAGCGCCAATTCAAATACTTTCAAACCCAAATCAAAGGTTTTGCAGATTTGATTTACGGCAGCACCACCTGATTGAAAATTGGCAACCATTTGCGCGGTTACAGCTTGGGGATAAGCCGCCACACCTTGCACCACAACACCGTGATTGCCAGCAAATACGGCAACGATTGTGCGGTCGGCGCGGGGCGGATAACTGGCTTGCCACGTGGCCATCCATTCTGAAATTGATTCCAACTTCCCCAAAGCACCGGGTGGCTTGGTAAGCTGGGCTTCATGGGCATTTGCCAATGCCGCACTCTCGGCATTGCCTTGTGGCATTTTCTTGAAAAGGGCGCGAATGTCGTCAAAAGGAAGTCCGGTGGTCATTATGTGGTATCCAATCAATTTCAAATGCCCTGCGACATTATGCTAAGGTTTGCTGGCGCGGAGCGGCTGACAAGCTCCGGCACTTTCTCTAACAGCTCAACCACAGGAGCCAAGTGAAAAATCTGCTATGAGCGACCAAGAACCACCAAATGCCGCTAGATTGGAAAAGTTTCGGCCTTTTGCTGAGTTAATTAGCAGTTTGACTTTTTTAACGCGGCTGCCAATTCCCTTTGCGCGAACCCTCGATTTGCCACCGCTGACGCAGAGTATGCGGCTGTTTGCAGTGGCTGGGGCCATTATTGGCGCTTTAAATGGTTTGGTTTTGGTGGGTTTGCAGGCCTTGAATTTGCCATCGCTTTTATCTGCCGCACTCACTTGCATGTTCGGCCTGATGATAACTGGTGGCCTGCATGAAGATGGTTTGGCCGATAGTGCGGATGGTTTATTTGGCGGAAAAACCCGCGAAGACCGTTTGCTTATCATGCGCGATAGCCGCATTGGCAGTTATGGGGCCATGGCCTTGATGACATGCTTGCTTGCTCGCGCTGCTTCTTACGAAGCACTGTTAGGGTTTGGAGCATTTTCGTGCATTGCAGTGATGGCAGCAGTGGGTGCTTTTTCGCGGGCCATGGTGGTAGATTTAATGTGGGCTACCAAATCAGCCCGCAGTGATGGGCTTTCGGTTTTGGCGGGAAGGCCTGGGCGCAACTCGGCACTTCTGGCAATTTTTACCGGTGGTGCTTTGGCGCTGGCTGCGGGCGTTAACCTTCGCCCTGAAAGTGGCGTTGTGGCTGTGCTTGGCGCTGCTGCTGTAACAGGCCTCATGCGCCGTTATGCCATGCGCCAAATTGGCGGGCAGACTGGTGATATTTGTGGGGCCACGCAAGTGTTGGTGGAGATCACGATGTTTGTAATCTTCTTGGCAATGATTGGTTAACCCTGCTTTCAAATTCCCTCAACGTGTGAACTGTTCTTGATCAATGACAGGTTAATCTCGCGCTCAATAAGGTAGTGGAGAGCGTTATGGGTAAATCTGGTTTAATGCACAGTGTGGCTTTGGCATTTTTGTTTATTACAAGTGCTGGCTTTCCCGGGCTTGAAGCAGCCCAAAGCGTGCAACCGATTCAACTCATGGCCATGACTGAATTGAAAGCCGGCAACCAGGGGCACTATATCGTGAAGGCCCGCATCAATAAATCAAATATTGATGTGATGGTGGATACAGGGGCCAGTGTTGTGGCGCTGAGTTATGAAGATGCACAGAAGGCTGGCCTTCGCCCCAACACACTTGATTTTGATGTTCCAGTTTCAACTGCCAATGGCTCGGTGAATGCAGCGCGCGCTAAATTAGACCGCGTGGAAATTGACACTGTGCGTGTTGATGATGTTGATGCTTTGGTTTTGCCAACAGGTGCGCTCAATGGCACTTTGCTGGGCATGAGTTTTTTATCCAAGCTTGACAGCTTTAAATCGGAAGATGGCGTTCTTACCTTAAAGAACTGACGCGACATTGACATGAAGGGGCGTTATTAGGGCATACACGCAGCTTCAACACTTTCATCATGGCAATATGGACGACTTTAGATTTCCCGATATCGAAACACCTTGCGTAAAAGTGTGTGTGGTTGATCCTGAAACGCAGTTTTGCATTGGGTGCGGGCGCACGCGCGGCGAGATTGCAGCGTGGATTGGGATGACCGCAGAAGATCGGCACACCATTATGGAAGCTTTGCCCGAGCGTGTAGCAACGCTGACGCAACGCAAAACTCGCCGCGGAGGTAGAGCTGGTCGCTTGGCCCAAAGATAGCTAACTCGAAGCCTAAAAACACCTTTCAAGATCGGCGCAAATATCGTCGGCGTGTTCGATGCCAACGGATAAGCGAAAAATACCATCGCCCATCAGCGCACGCAAGCGAGCGGCGGCTTCAGCCGTGTGGCGATAGGTTGATTTTTCAATGTCGTCTGTTCCTATCCAATAGATCAGGCTGCGGTGGTGGCCGAGTGAAACGGCATAGTGAATGTGCTGCAGCTTTTCCACCATGCGGCGCGCGATGGCTAAGCCGTCCTCTTTGGTTTGAAAGGTGATCATGCCGGAAAAATTCTTCATCTGCCGCCGCGCTAACTCATGCTGAGGATGCGATGGCAGGCCAGGATAATAAACCCGCGCAACAGCGTCATGCTGTTCAAGCCAGCGGGCAATCACAAGTGCCTGCTCTTCATGGGCCCGCATACGAATGGGCAACGTGGCCGCTCCGCGCAAAATCAACCATGCATTGAATGGGGAAAGCACGCCGCCAAAATGCACGGTTGCTTCGAGAGTGAGAGCAGCCAAATCAACTTTGCAGCCCAGCACCACGCCGCCCATCGCATCACCATGGCCACCAATATATTTTGTGAGCGAATGAACTACAAAATCTGCTCCCAACTCAATCGGCTTGGTGACAATGGGTGTGGCAAAAGTGGAATCCACCACCACATCGCGCACGCCTTTATTGTGGGCCAATGTTGAAAGCTGGGCGATGTCGGCCAGTTGAAGAGTTGGGTTGGCGGGGCTTTCAAGCCACAAAAGTTTGGTTTGCGGAGTAATTGCTGTGGCAACTGCTACGGCAGATGTTGTATCAACAAAACTTGTCTTGATACCAAACCTTGGCAAGCTATCTCGCGCAAGTTCGGCAATTCCCACATAATTGCTTTCAGGAAAAATCGCATGATCACCAGCACTCAACCTGCCCATAATCAACGCATGGGCGGCCGCAATGCCAGAGGCAAAACATTTGCCGTCCTCGGCTCCTTCAAGAGCAGCCAGCTTCAATTCTAGTTGGCGCACTGTGGGGCTGCCTGAACGGGCATAAATGTAGCCATCATAATTTTCTTCATCGCGTGCTGAAAACCCGGCGACTTCTCGTGGCGCATATGTTGATGACATGACCAGATTAGGTGATGATGAGCGCGTTGCCGGATCAATATATTCGCCGCCATGGACCGCAAGGGTTTCGACTTTTATTGGTTTGGCGCTTTCAATTTTGGAGTTCATATCACCCTCACTCAAAGTTATTTATTGCGATAGTTCTTGACGAGTTCGGCCATATCGGCATTCTCCTGCGCCAATCCTTCGACCACGCCAAGTCGATCTGCTTCATGGCGATTCTGGCTCACCTTCCATTTGCCTTCAATGGAATCGATTTTGATTTCTATGCCAATAATGCCGCGCAATTGGCTCTCTATATAAGGTCCTGGCGCATCGCTAACCGCCCAACTCTGGGTGCGGTGCGTTTCATGCTTGGTTGTTAGGGCTTCGATCTGCCTGTCTAACCAAGCCACATCTTCATGAATTTTAGCAATTCCACGGGCTTGCACCATCACATAATTCCAAGTGGGAACAACCTTGCCGGTTTCGCGCTTGGTCTGATAAAATGAGGGGCTGATATATGATTGAGGGCCCTGGAAAACAATCAACACTTTCTGGTCTTCAAGATTTTGCCACTGGGTGTTGGCCCGCGCCATATGGGCATATAACGTGCCGCGCTCGCCCTCGCTTCGATGCAGAAGAAATGGCAATCCATTTGCCAATAGGCCATCCCCTCCATTTGAAATCAACAGACCAAAGGAAAGGGTGTCGATTGCTTCATGCTGGACGGATAGGCGGTCTTCACGGTGATGGGCAGGTTGATACATATTAGCTCACGGAACTTTTGTTGGTTCATGGACAGTCATGTAAAATTCGACTGGTGATTTGGTTTGATTGGCATACGTGTGGGACCTATCTGTCAATGCAATGGCGCTGGTTCCGGCTGCCACTGTGGATTTTTGGCCATCAACTACGAGAGCCAGTTTTCCCCGTGTGACATGAATTATTTCACGCGTTCCTCGACTGTGGCTGCTCGACTCCCAAACCTCATCAGGCTTCATTTCCCACCGCCAAAGCTCCAACATGTCTGGCCCCAAAGTTCCAGCAAGAAGCACAGCGAAGCCACCATTTGGCCCGCGCCACAATATGCGGGCCTCATTCTTTTCGACAAGCCAGACGGCCGAGTTGACCTCATCAGGTGGTGCCACAAGATCGGCCACAGACACGCCAAGTGCGACGGCCAAGCGGCACAAGGTGGATATGCTCGGATTAGAATTACCCTGCTCGATTTGAACAAGTGCCCCTTTGCTGACCCCAGCGCGCGCAGCCAAAGCATCAAATGTAAGATTACTGGCACCGCGAAGTGCAGAAATGCGCCTTGCTAACGCCGCTGCAACAATTGTTTCAGTGTTTAATTGCGATTCAATGTTGGTCTTTATAATGACTTTCTTGGTCATTAAATTGTTATGAATGGTTCTTGACAAAATGTCAAGAACGAGGGCAGTCACATATTTGCAATGGTGTAGACTAGGCTGCCTGTCTTGCAGCCTGCGCTTCTACAACTTCTAAAGCGCGCATGATCACTTTTGAATCAGCGCCCGGCTTGCAAGCTTCAGTTGATATAATCTGTCGCCACATGCGGCCACCCGGCTGGGCATGATAGAGCCCTAACATATGACGGGTGATGCGGTGTAGGAAAAGGCCCGATGCAACTTGCTTGTCAATATAAGGGATCATCGCCAGCACAGCATCGCGGCGGGTTAGGCAGGACGGCAAAGTGTCCGCGATTAAGGGATCAACATCGCTCAGAATCCACGGCATGTGATAGGCGGTGCGGCCCAGCATTACACCATCGAGATGTTCAAGATGGGGCATGGTAGCAGCAAGCGACTCAAGCCCACCGTTCAAATGAATTTGCAAATGTGGGAGAGACCGCTTCAATCTGTGTACCCGGTCATAATTGAGCGGTGGAATTTCACGATTTTCTTTTGGGCTTAGTCCTTGCAACCAGGCTTTGCGAGCGTGAACAATAAATGTGGTGCAGCCTGTGGCCGCAACAGTTTCAACGAAATCCTGAAGCCCCTGCTCTTCATCCTGATCGTCAATGCCGATCCGACACTTCACGGTGACGGGAATTTTTACAGCACCACGCATTGCGGCGATGCAATCAGCCACCAGCTGCGGCTCGGCCATCAAGCACGCGCCAAAATGCCCGCCCTGCACGCGGTCTGAAGGACAGCCCACATTCAAGTTGATCTCAGCATAGCCAAAATCTTCACCAATTTTGGAAGCCTCAGCCAAGAGTAAAGGATCACTGCCGCCAAGTTGCAAGGCAACGGGTTGCTCCACCTGATCAAAACCCAAAAGTTTTTCGCGGTCACCATGTTTAATCGCAAGAGCTGTTACCATCTCCGTATAAAGCAAGGCATGGCGCGACAAGACGCGGTGGAAGACGCGGCAATGCCGATCAGTCCAATCCATCATGGGCGCAACGGAGAACAGTCTCCCGCTCGCCGCTTGAGAGTTCTCAGCAGTGTTCATAATTTGGAGTTTAGCGTGATGGGTTCTGAAGCTCAATTGGAAAATGTAAAAACTCTTATTCGAATGGCGGGCTTTCAGCCGATCCCAGGGCAGCAGTCTTGGGCAGAAATATACGCAACAACTTGAAGAGTTCGAGGTTACGCTGTGGGCTAACAGTTAGGGCGGCTGAAGCTTTGATTTTAACCGCTTCCCCTGGCCAAATCGATCAACCAATCAGCAAACAATTTCGCATCAGCTGAAAGTCCGCCATCTGCTGGTCTAATCAGATAAAACGCTTCTTCAACGCGTACGGTTAGTTTAAACGGCGCAACCAATCTGCCTGATTGAAGTTCCTTATTGACAAGTGATGAGCGGCCCATAGCAACGCCGCAGCCTTGTGCAGCTAATTCAAAAGCGACAAGACTTGTATCACACTGTAATCCTCCACCCGGATCTATATCTGAGATTCCTGCAGCACTTAGCCAAGTGGCCCAACCATCTTGATAACCTATAACATGCAGCAAATTATGCTGCTTGAGATTAACTGGTTTTCGCATAGTATTCATTAGTTGAGGTGTGCAGAGAGGTGAAAGCGTTTCGTGTGTTAGCCTGTGGCAATCAGCATTGGGCCATTTGCCTGTGCCATACTGAATATCGAGGTCAAATTGTTTCACATCATCATTATCGTCCCACACGCTTGAGACTAACCTTATCTTGACCTTTGGATGTTTTGCCATAAAATCTGGCAAGTGCGGGGCGAGCCAATTGACTGCAAACGACACGGCACACCGTATTGTGATGACTGAGCCACGCTGCCTGCCAAAGACTTCTTGAGTGCCCAAATTCAATCGCTCGAAGGCATCCTTGACCTTCGGCAAATAGGCCTCTCCGCTCTTTGTAAGGGCAAGACTTCTGGGCAGCCTCACAAATAGCTTCTGGCGTAAATGCAACTCCAGAAGTTTTACCTGTTTTGAGATGGCAGCCTGTGTCAAGTTCAATTCTTGGGCCGCATGGGTGAAGCTGAGATGGCGCGCAGCAACTTCGAAGGCCCGGAGCCAATTTAAAGGTGGAAGATTATCAAGTGACATTATTAGCCCAACCTATGCATAACTAAAATGTGGCCTTAGGCACCGATTAGGTCGTTTGCGCTTGCGACACAACTGCATTCTAATCCCTTCAAAAATCGGGAGGAATTTTAGTGGTTGTCGTTTTCCCTACAGCGCGTTTGCGTATATCGCCATTTTACGAGTCTGCTGTAGCCGAAGGTATGGCAGCAGCAAGCATCTACAATCGTATGATTATGCCCACAAGTTATGGCGATCCCGAAGCGGAGTATTGGCGCATCATCAACGGCGTTTCGCAATGGGATGTGGGTGTGGAGCGTCAAGTGCAGCTGAAAGGCAAAGATGCTGGTCGGTTAGCCCAGATTTTAGCCATGCGAGATCTTTCAAAATGCCAAGTGGGCCAAGGTAAATATGTAGCAATCTGCAATCATTGCGGCACTATTATTAACGATCCGATTCTTCTCAAGCTTGCCGATGATCTTTATTGGTTGTCAATTGCCGATAGCGACATCTGGTTCTGGGCGAGTGCGATTGCCGCCGAGCGCGGTCTTGATGTGGAAGTGAGCGAGCCTGATGTGTCGCCCATGGCGCTGCAAGGTCCAAAAGCTGAAGATGTGGTGGCGTCGGTGCTGGGTGACTGGGTCCGCAGTTTAAAATATTTCTGGTTCAAAGAAACTGTCATCGCGGGCATTCCAGTGGCCGTGCAGCGCTCAGGCTGGTCCAAGCAAGGAGGCTTTGAAATCTATCTGCGGGATGGCACGCAAGGCACAAAACTGTGGAACATATTCAAGGAGGCAGGAAAGCCCTGGGGCATTGGCCCAGGTGCGCCTGCCACAGCTGAGCGTACTGAAAGCGGGCTTGTATCTGTAGGTGGTGACACAGACGAACACACAAATCCATTTGAAGTGCGATTGGGAAAATATGTCGATCTCCATGTAGCTGACGATGTTGTTGGCATTCAGGCTTTGCGGAAAATTAAGCAGGAAGGTGTGAAACGCCACCAACTTGGTTTGGTATTGGAGGGTACTGCGCCAGCCCCTCTCGGATTTAAGCGCGAAGATATTTTTCAGAACGAACACCATGTTGGCATGATGACAAATTGTGTTTGGTCACCGCGCATAAAAGCCAACATAGGCTACGCGTTAATTTCCGTTGCGGCTAAGGTGGGGACAACAGTTGAAATCCGCAGACCCTCAGGCGTAGTGTCTGCCCTGCTTGTTGATCTCCCATTTTTGTGAGCATTGACATGAACGACCCTCAAACAGGACAACGCCTGCCACATGACGGTAAAGCGATGGGCGAGATTGTGCTACGCGGCAATACACTTATGAAAGGTTACCACAAGGACCAAGATGCAACCGTAATGGCATTTACAGGGGGAGTGTTCCATGATGGCGATCTGGCAGTGCAACACACTGACGGATTTCTTGAAATCCGTGATCGTTCTAGGACATTATTATTTCTGGCAGTGAAAATTTCTCCTCAATTGAAATTGAGAACCTTCTCTATCGTCACCCGGCTTTGAGGGCGGCTGCCGTTGTGGCGCGCCCCGATCCAAAATGGGGCGAGACACCATGTGCCATCATCAAGCTTAAGTCTGGTACTGAGGTAGCAATTGAAGAACTGATCGCATTTTGCTGCCAATATCTTGCTGGCTTCAAGGTTCCAAAATCATACTTGTATGAAACATTGCCAAAAAACTCAACTGGCAAAATCGAAAAATACAAATTGCGCGAACGTCTGCGCTCGCTTGAAAACACTTTTGGTAAAGGCCCTAAACTATGACACATCAATTTATCAGCTTTGAACAAGAAGGCGACGTTACAATCGTGACACTGGCTCGCGAGGCTCAACGCAACGCCATTAACGAGGCTATGTTAGCTGAAATTGAAAGTGTCTTTCGTGACCCTCCAGTTGGTACTCGCTGTTTTGTTTTGGCATCTAAAGGCGCACATTTTTGCGCTGGGCTCGATCTTCGTGAACACCATGATAAGAACCGCACGCCTATAGAATTTATGAAGATGTGCCAAAACTGGCACCGTGCATTTGACCATATTCAGTTAGGTGGCATTCCCGTTGTTGCGGCTCTTCAAGGTGCTGTCGTCGGTGGTGGATTGGAACTTGCGGCTGCCACCCATGTCCGCATTGCCGAGCCGTCTACCTTCTTTGCCCTGCCCGAAGGCCAGCGTGGAATCTTTACGGGTGGCGGTGCCACAGTACGTGTTAGCCGTATTGTAACGCCTGCCCGCTTGGTCGACATGATGCTTTCGGCCCGCACATATGATGCCCAAAAGGGTCTCGACCTTGGACTTGCCCACGAAATTGTCGGGATCGGTGAAGCTCTCCAGAAAGCAAAGGCACTAGCCAAACAAATTTCTACGCATCCACCAACGACAAATTTTGCTATTGTAACAGGTATTGCGCGGATCAATGATATGTCTAGCACCGATGGTCTTTTTGCTGAAGCGCTACTAGCGGCAGCAGTGCAAACCAATCCTGATATCAATCAGCGCATTGGGGAATTCCTCAACAAGAAAACCAAACGGCTCGAGCCTCGTAAATGACATTTAAACCACCTCTGACTGAAATCATGCTGGCCATGCAAACCGCAGGTAGGCTGGGTGCAGAATTTTATCAAGATTTCTCTGCATCGGATGCCAAAGCCATCTTGGACGAGGCAGGCAAATTTGCTGCTGAACAAATCGCTCCCCTGAATCGTGTCGGCGACAAGGTAGGCGCGCGTTACGTAGATGGTAAAGTAACAACACCGCCCGGGTGGAAGGGTGTTTATCAAATGTGGGCTGAGGCAGGATGGAACAGTCTCACCGGACCAGCAGCTTACGGTGGTCAAGAGTTGCCGATGGTCATGGCTGTTGCCTGCACAGAACTTTGGAATGCGGCCAGCCTTGCGTTTGCTCTAAATCCATTGCTGGCGGCCGGTGCAATTGAGGCCATTTCTGCCCATGCATCACCTCAACTCAAACAGCATTATTTGCCTAATCTCATCTCGGGCGTGTGGACTGGCACCATGAATTTAACTGAGCCGCAATCCGGTTCAGACCTATCAGGCCTGCGTTGTAAAGCAGAACGCAACTGTGATGGAACTTATGGAATTTCAGGAACGAAAATTTATATCACCTATGGCGAGCATGATTGTTCGGAGAATATCATCCACCTCGTTCTTGCGCGGCTGTCGGATGCGCCTGCGGGAACCCGCGGCATCTCGCTGTTTCTGGTGCCGAAATTTTTGTCTGATGGCACCTGCGATGATGTGCGCTGTGCTTCCATCGAACATAAACTTGGCATTAACGGATCTCCCACATGCACTATGATCTATGGTGACAAGGGCGGTGCAAAAGGCTGGCTAATCGGTGAAGAAAACCGTGGCATCGCCTGCATGTTCACGATGATGAACAATGCCAGACTGCTTGTGGGCGTTCAAGGTGTGGGAGTTGCTGAGCGAGCCACACAAGCAGCTTTTGCCTATGCCCGCGAACGCCATCAGGGCAAGGTACCTGGCATTAGCGAAGGCCAAAGCTCAATTATTGATCATCCTGATGTTAAACGCATGCTTCTTGAAATGAAGTCAAAAACAGCAGCAGCACGTATGCTGTGCATGGCCACAGCATCAGCCATAGATGAATCATTGCTCGCAACTAATGACGCGCAAAAGCGAACAGCACTGGCACGTGCCTCGTTGCTCACGCCACTCGCCAAATCTTATTCCACAGATATTGCTGTCGAAGTATCATCAACTGGAATTCAAGTTCATGGTGGCATGGGATATGTTGAGGAAACAGGAGCGGCACAATATTACCGTGACGCTCGCATACTCCCTATTTATGAAGGAACAAACGGCATTCAGGCAATTGATCTTATCACTCGCAAATTGCCACTTGAACATGGAGAAACTCTCGCCCTTGAATTAAAACACTGCGAAGACTGTATTGCCAAAGTGGAAATGGCTTTCGGGCCCTCATTCTTTGGCAAAGTGATGACTAGATCGTTGGCAAAACTGCGCTTCTGTGCGCGCGCATTCCCATCGGCAGAGCCGATTTTGGCCCTCGCCGCAGCAAGCCCATTCCAGCGCTCGCTTGCGGTCACACTCGCAGCTGGCTATCTTCTGGATGCGACATGCGAAACAGTCAATGATTACAAAAAACAGCTTATGCTTACAGACGCCAATTTCTTTATAGCAACAGAGGTGGCGCAAGCGGCAGCTCAATGTGAAACATCATTTGAATGTGCAAATTTGATAATAAATGCTTTAAAACAGTAAACAAAGATAGCGATGCCACCAGTTTTAGCGCAGTGTCACTTTTCAGCAACGAGCTGTTTAACCAAAGCTGCGGTCATGCGTGGTAAATCATAGGGGAAACGGGCAGTGATCAAATTACCATCGACCACACATGGCTCATCACTCACAATTGCACCGGCATTTTCTAAATCTATTTGAATGTTCCAAACGGCAGTTGCCTTTTTGCCCTTAAGCATTTTGGCACTCACCATCACCCATTGCCCATGGCAAATGGCACAGGTTGGCTTGCCTGCTGTGTGCATATCTCGAACAAAGTCGCAGGCGTGCTTGTTCATCCGCAGCGCATCGGGGTTCCAACAGCCGCCGGGTAAAATCACCGCATCATAATCTGCAACTTTTACGTCTTCGACATAGGCATCAATCGGCAACCATCCGGCATTCTCCATCAAGCGAATGGCGAGCACATGGGTTTTGGTTTGTGGAGGAAAACGTAAACCCAGCGAGGCCGGAAAATCGCCAATACGCGGAGATACAATATGAACGACGGCGCCATGTTCGCTCAGCCAGCGCTTTGCTCCCAAAATTTCAACTTCTTCCACACCATTGGTGCAGCAGATGGCAATTTTTTTACCTTTCAACAAGGAAGGATCAGACGGCGGATCAAATAAATAGTGATGCAGCTCATCATTCAATTCACCGGGCGCGGTGACCAATAATTCTGTTGAAATTGATGGGACGGGAGAGGTGGACATGAACTGCTGCATACGGTGCAAAATGGCTTCGGTTGCCGTGTTAGGCGTGACGTGTTTGTTCATTGGAACCTCCCGTTATATTTATTGAGAGTGTCGAACTTTTCCACTCATTCGTCCAGTAAAAACACGAAGTTTAATTGACATTTTCGCAGAACAGGATTGATATAATCAAAAAAATAATCAGGAGGATTGATGAAATTTGGTTTCAACTTGCTGTTGTGGACACCCCATGTCACCAAAGAACATTTGCCCATTCTCAAGGCGTTAAAACTGGCCGGTTATGATGGTGTTGAAGTGCCGATGTTTGAGGGCACGCAAGAACATTATGCTTGGTTAGGTGGGGAACTCGATAGACTTGGATTAGCGCGCACCAGCGTGAGCGTTTTGGGTGCTGGGCAGAACCCGCTTTCAAAAAATAAAACAGAACAGAAGGCAGCGCTTGATCGCACCAAATGGGCCATCGATTGCAATGCGGCTTTGGGTTCACCAATTTTGGCTGGGCCAATGCATTCAGAGCTCGGTTATTTTTCTGGGCAAGCCTTAACGAACCAAGAGCGAGCACGCGCTGTTGGTTTTCACCGCAAAGCGGGCGATTATGCGGCAAAGAAAAATGTGCGGTTTGCATTGGAAGCGCTCAATCGGTTTGAATGTTATATTTTTAATACGATGGAACAGTTGGCTGACTATCTTGATGAAGTTGATCACCCTGCGGTCAAAGGTATGTATGACACTTTCCACTCGAATATCGAAGAGAAGGATCCAGTTGCGGCGATCAAGGCCATCAAGCGTCATATGATTCATGTTCATATTTCTGAGAATGATCGGGGCACTCCAGGGCGCGGGCATGTGCCATTGGCAGCTACCTATGAAGCTTTGAAGCTTGCGAAATATGATGGCTGGATGACCATTGAAGCCTTTGGCCGCGCCATGCCGGCACTTGCTGCGGCAACACGCGTGTGGCGCGATTTCTTTCCAAACCGTGAGCAAGTTTACAAGGAAGGTTTGAAGAACATGAAACTGGGTTGGGCGAAAGCACGAAGACGGTGAGCAATCCTTCCTGCGTTTATGTTATCGGAACTTTCGACACGAAAGCGAACGAGCTTCTTTACGCAGCAGAACGCATTGCCGCTTGCGGCGTTGCGTTGCGAACTGTTGATATTTCAACTGAGGAAAACACTGGCAAAGCTGATGTGAGCAATGAAACCGTTGCGCAGTTCCACCCGAACGGCTTGGCAGCTGTGCTTGGCCAAAAAGATCGTGGCATTGCCGTGAAAGCGATGACTGAAGCTTTGACTATTTTTCTGGTGCAGCAAAATAACATCGGAGCGGTTTTAGGGCTTGGTGGTTCTGGCAACACGTCAATGGTTGCAAGCGCAATGCAGCAACTTCCGTTCGGCATTCCAAAACTCATCGTCTCCACATTAGCATCGGGCAATGTGGCACCCTTTGTAGGGCCAAGCGATATTGTGATGATGCATTCAGTTGCAGACATTGCAGGTTTAAATTCCATTACCAAAACCGTCATCGCAAATGCAGCACATGCCGTGGCTGGCATGGCGCTCCACACCACTTCAGATTTGCAACATTCAAAACCTGCCGTGGGTCTGACCATGTTTGGTGTGACCACTGCTGCTGTTGAAAAAATCCGTGCAAAGTTGGAAGGCCACTATGAGTGCTTTGTATTTCACGCCACAGGTATGGGCGGGCAGTGTTTTGAAAAGCTTATTGACTCACATTTTTTACAATCCGCCATTGATCTTACCACCACTGAAGTGGGTGATTATCTGTTTGGCGGTGTGCTGCCCTGCACAGCTGATCGGTTTGGGGCGCTCATTCGTCAAAAAATTCCGAGTGTGATTTCGGTTGGCGCAGTTGACATGATTAACTTTGGTGCGTTTGAAACTGTTCCGGAAAAATTCAAACATCGCAATCTCTATCGCCATAATGCGGCTGTAACCTTGATGCGAACAACGCCAGAAGAAAACCAAGCGATTGGCAAATGGATCATTGAGCGCGTAAATAAAATGCAAGGGTCGGTGCGGTTTATGCTGCCGCTGAAAGGTGTCTCGGCCATAGATGCAGCTGGGCAGGCCTTCTATGACACAGAAGCGGATGCGGCATTGTTTGATGCCATAAAACAAAATTGGCAACCTGCCCCAAACCGCAAACTCATCGCAGTCAACGGGCATATCAATGATCAACATTTTGCTGATGCTGTGTTGAGTTCTTACAATGAAATAATGGTGTAAAAAATGGCTCGATTTGAACGCAAAGCACTCCTCCAAAAATTTCAACTGATGATCAAAAATCGGCAACCCATTATTGGGGGTGGTGCAGGCACTGGGCTTTCAGCAAAATGCGAAGAGGCGGGTGGCATTGATCTGATCGTTATTTATAATTCCGGGCGCTACCGCATGGCGGGTAGAGGGTCGCTTGCTGGCTTATTGGCTTATGGCAATGCCAATGACATTGTGAAAGACATGGCCCGCGAGGTTCTGCCGGTGGTGCAAAACACACCCGTGCTTGCTGGAGTTAATGGCACTGACCCATTTATGATCCGTGAGCATTTTTTGGATGAGCTTATTGCACTTGGATTTTCAGGCATTCAAAATTTTCCAACGGTGGGATTGTTTGAAGGTGTGTTTCGAAAAAACCTTGAAGAAACTGGAATGGGTTATGGGCTTGAAGTTGATTTAATAAAAGCCGCCAATGCCAAAGACCTTCTGACCACGCCTTATGTTTTCTCAGGAGAAGAAGCCGTCGCTATGACCAAGGCTGGAGCCGATATTATTGTGGCCCATATGGGGTTGACGACGGGTGGTGCGATTGGCGCTGAAACCGCATTGAAGCTTTCCGATTGTCCGGCCATCATTGAAGGATGGGCCAGTGCTGCGCGAAAAATTCGCAAAGACATTATTGTGCTTTGTCATGGTGGGCCAATTTCATCACCTGATGATGCAGCTTACATGTTGCAACATACTGAAAATCTACATGGCTTTTACGGTGCGAGTTCCATGGAGCGCTTGCCCACTGAGGGCGCACTTGTGGCCCAAACCAAGGCGTTCAAAAATATAAAATTCACGAGGTAAACATGGCCACTGCCTATACCAGCATAATTCTGAAAGCGCCGGTGCAAGCTGTGTGGAATTTGGTGCGAGACTTTAATGGTCTCCCAAGTTGGGCACCAGCAATTGCCAAATCAAAAATCGAGAATGGATTAGATGCTGATGTGGTGGGTTGTGTGCGATCTTTCCATACAAAGGATGGCGCACATATTCGTGAACGGTTGCTGATGCTTGATGATGCCAAATATACCTTCACTTATAATTTTGAAAAACCTGCCTTCCCGGTGAAAAACTATGTGGCGACTCTTCGGCTTTATCCGGTGACACAGACGGATGAGACTTTTGCTGAATGGAGTGCAAGTTTTGATGAAGCACCGGGGGATGAAGGCAAGTATGAAAAGCTGATTTCAAAAACTGTGTTTGCAGCCAATTGGGCTGCGCTGGCTGGCATCATAAAAAATTCCAAACCAAAAGTGCCGAACAACCAACCTCGCTGGAAAGCTGGGCAACCCAATAAAGTGTGGGCCTCACGCCACATCAAAGCACCAGCAAGTGAGGTTTGGGCCATCATGCGCGATTTTGCAGGCATGGGGGCGTGGCATGGCGATATTTCAAAAATGCATATGTTGAAGAAGATGCGCTCGGACAAAGTATCGGGTGTGCGTGATTTCTATTTTGGTACAGGGCATTTGAACGAAGAACTTTTGCATATGGATGATCGTGATCGCTCATTTTCATATCGTATTACCAAATGCGAAATTCCGTGGATCAATTATGTTTCAGGTGCAAGGCTTTGGCCTGTGACTGCAAATAACAGTTGCTTTGGAGTGTGGACTGGAGATTGGCAGGCCAGCCCGCAAGATGATCTCACGCTTATTCCACGCACTGAACAGAATGTTTATCAGCGGGCCTTTGCCGAATTGGAAAATAATTTTTTTACAAAATCTAAACGCAAAATCTAATCTGTGTGAAACACATTTTCTGTTGTGGTCCACCAGCTCTCTTTGCTTCTAGTTTCAAATGGAACTTGCATCGGGTCTGTTATGTTCCACCACTCTTGCACGCGCGGCGCTAATTTAATTTTTTCCATATCGGCTTGATAATTGCTGCCGTGATATTCCCAATAGGCAACCAGCATATTTTCTGGTTCTCGCAGAAAAATTGTGTAGTTCTTGATATTACTATCAGCAATGGCTTTTAAAATCTCGGGCCAAACAGCGGCGTGGATGCGCTTATATTCAGCAATGATTTCTGGCTTCACGTTTATGAGATGGCACATGCGTTCCATGGGCGGTTCCTCGCTTAGTCAAAATTGGTTATCAATATGTGGCTCTGCCACCGGACACATCAAACACGGCACCCGTTGAAAAAGAACATTCCTCACTGGCCAGCCAGCATACGAGGTTGGCCACCTCATCAACTGTTCCGAAGCGGGCTTTTGGAATTTTTGCCAACATGAAATCAATATGGGCTTGCGGCATTTGATCGAAAATGGGGGTACGCACGGCAGCTGGTGTGACAGCATTTACGGTGATATTGGTCTTCGCCAGTTCCTTTGCCAATGATTTGGTGAAGCCAATAACCCCTGCTTTCGAAGCCGAATAGGCCGAGGCATTGGGATTGCCCTCTTTACCAGCAATGGATGCAATGTTGACAATGCGTCCGTAATTTTGCGCTATCATAAAAGGTACCACTGCCTTGTTGGTGAAAAAAGTTCCATTCAAGTTGATTGCAATGGTTTGCATCCACCCATCAAGTGGAAATTCGGTGACGGGCACCGTAGGGCCGGTGATGCCCGCACTGTTCACCAAAATATCAATACCACCAATTTGCTTCAGAGTTTCTGCAACCGATTTTTCAACGGAAGAAAAATCAGAAATATCAGTTTTAATGCCGCCATTCACATCCCAAATAACAACCTTGCCACCTTCGCTTTCAATGCGCCGAACAACGGCTTCACCAATGCCTGAAAGTCCACCAGTGACCACGGCGCGTTTACCTGAAAATCTCATTTTAGTTTCCTGCGCTCTTTGTTGAGCGCCAAATAAGTGCTGCTAATAATGCGGCAATTCCTGCAACACTCCACACAAACGGATGAAAATAAAATGGCGTTGCTGCTAACATAGCTTTGCCACCCGCAGTGTTGGGGTCTGGCGGTTTAAGAAAAAAAATACCGTATAAATAAGCTGAGAAAATCGCCACCAATATCACAATACAAAATGTCATCAGAACAACCATGCCAATGGTGATCACCGATCGCATACGGACATTTGACTGCGCCAGAGGCAAAAGATTATTCACCAATCCAGCCAGCACAACCAGCATACATCCAGCGGAAAACAAGCCGATGCTGAAGGGTTGAAAAATTAGCAGCAAAGCAAAAATGCCAAGCCCAATAATGCCTAACTCCATACGAAGAGCAGTCTTGCGGCCCATGCCAGTTTGATGTTCAACGCTCATAACCGCACCGCCTTTCCATCAGAATTAAAGACATGAGTTTGTGCCGCATCAGGCAGCAAATGCAAAGTTTCTCCAATTTTTACACGCTTTTCACGCGGCACCACAAAGCGAATATCACGACCTGCTTTGGTGCGGGCGTGAATTAAAGTTTCAGAACCCATCGGTTCGATCAATTCAGAAATTGCAGAAATCGTTTCACGCGATGCTTTTGACACAGGATTAAAAGCCCGAGGGCGAATTCCTATCGATACTTTACCAGCTTTAAGCTTATCAACAGCAGGATTAGTTGCAATTGAAAGTCTCTCACCGTCAATCACAATTTCAGCCTTGCCATTGGCAAATGATTTAAGTTCCGCATCAACCAAATTCATTTGTGGCGTTCCAATAAAACTTGCCACAAACACATTGGCAGGTTTGGCAAACACCTCATGTGGAGTGCCAACTTGTTCAATTAAACCATCGCGCATAATGGCAATACGGTCAGCCATTGTAAGAGCTTCAAGTTGATCATGCGTTACAATCACAGTGGCCTTCGATAGATTGGAAAGCACCTGCTTAATTTGC
Organism: Hyphomicrobiales bacterium; assembly: GCA_031385245.1. Lineage (GTDB taxonomy): Bacteria > Pseudomonadota > Alphaproteobacteria > Rhizobiales > Aestuariivirgaceae > Aestuariivirga. The sequence goes on from JANNBH010000108.1 coordinate 45,599, forward strand.
CCGCGCATGGAGTGACGAAGTTCTACATCTAGCCGTGACAAGGGTTCATCAAATAAGAAACAATTCGGATCGCGCACAATGGCGCGCGCAACGGCGATGCGTTGTTTTTCACCTTCCGAAACTTGGCCAGGCAACCTGTGCAGCACATCTTGCAAATGCAAAATATCAGCAACTTTTTTTACGCGTGCTTCACGATCTGCCGCGCTTAGTTTTTCAAAATGTAAAGGCATGGCAATGTTTTCACCCACCGTGAGAGCAGGATACAAAGCGTAAAATTGAAACACCATGGCAATGTCGCGCTTCTCGGGTGGCAACTCATTCATGTTGCGGCCACCAATAATCACATTGCCAGATGTGATGCGTTCCAACCCCGCAATCATTCGTAAGGTGGTGGTTTTGCCGCAGCCCGATGGGCCGAGCAAACACACCACTTCGCCAGCCTTCACTGAGAGATCAGCATCACGCACGGCAACAAATTCACCAAATGCTTTTGTTACTTTTTGAATTTCAATCGTGGACATATTAGCGTTTTACCGTTCCGAAAGTAACACCACGCAGCAAGTGGTCTTGCAGGAAGAATGTAACTAAGAATACTGGGATCAAGAACAGCGTTTCAATCGCAGCAAGCAGACCCCAAAGCACGCCAATGCCGCCACCCGCAACAGCTTGGCTCATGGCCACTGGAACTGTTCGCGTATCAATGCCCGTGAGCAACAATGCAAAGAGGAACTCATTCCACGTGAGAATAATTCCGAAAACGAATGTGGCAGCAAGGCCAGCCAACACCTGTGGCAAGCATATTTTGAAAAACACTTTGATATCGGATGAACCATCAATACGCGCAGCATCTTCCACATCGAGTGAAAGTTCATCAAAGAAACTCTTCATCATCCAAATGGTGAAGGGCAGATTGAATGCGGTGTAGAGCATAATGATGCCGATGTAAGAACCGGAAAGACCCGTGACCCGAAACATCAGAATAATTGGAATGATCACCACAATGGCAGGCAACATGCGTGTGGTGAGAATGATAAACAAATAGGTATCATTGCCCTTCAGTGGATAGCGCGAAAACCCGAAGGCGGCCAATGTGCCAATAACCAAAGCCAATAACACTGAAACTGTGGCAATCATTATTGAGTTGAAAAAATACTTGTCAAACCCTGTGCTTTCCACAGCACCACCAGATGTCATAGCCCGTGAAAATACCGATGTATAATTTTCAAGCGTGGGAGTGAAGGTGATATTTTCAGGGATCAGACCAAAGAAGGTCGTTGGAAAAAACTTTGGAGGAATTGCCAACGCTTCAGTTTGCAATTTGAAACTGGTGATGATGATGAGAAGCACTGGCAAGAAATAAATCAAACTGATGATGCCAACAAAAAGCGTCTGCCCCCAACCGGCTTCACTCACACCAGAAGCTCTTCTAAATCCAAGCCTCTCCATTATAGTTTTAGATGCGGCCATGATTATGGAGACTCCGAGCGACGGTTTGCAATGTAAAGGTAAAGATTAGTGAGCACGATAACGATGAACAACATGATGTAAGAAATTGCTGCTCCTTCGCTCGTCTTGTTTTGTTCATTGGCAATGCGAATGAGGTGATATGAAATCGTCATCGTGTCATTGCCACCCTTGGTGAGCAGAATAACAAGATCAGCCAATTTAAAAGCTTCAATGGTGCGAAACAGCAAAGCCAACATGAGCAGGCTTCTAATATAGGGAAATGTTATGCTCCAAAAGCGCCGCCAACCAAACACCCGGTCAATGGCTGCGGCTTCATAGAGATATTTCGGAACCGATACCAAGCCAGCCAAAACCAGCAGCATCACAAATGGCGACCACATCCACGCATCGGCAAACACAATGCCAGCAACCGCACCGGCCTTATTATCCATCAAAATGAATTGCTGATCAGTAAAAAGGCGGATGAAATAACTGAGCAAGCCAAATGTTGGATCATAATAATATGAAAAGAACACGCCCGCAGCCACAACTGAAAGCATCATTGGGGTGAGCACCAAAATCAGCAAATACTTGCGTAACGGAAATTGCTTAGCAAACAGCAAAGCCAATAGAAATCCAATGATCATTTGAGCTGTAACTGTAAGCACCACAAACAGTGCGGTGTTGGTAAGGTTAGCCCAGTTTTCCGGCGCCTTCAAACTGTCGGTCAAAACTTTGATGTAATTGTTAAGGCCCACAAAGCGAATGGTTTGTTGATTGCTTTGATAAGCAAAGAATGAAAGCCCCAAGGACCACATCAAAGGAAATATATTCATCACAAATAAAACAGCAATGGCGGGTGATACCAACAAGCCACCATAATAATGTTTGCGATAAGCGTTCACCACAAAGGATGCCGCAACCATAGCCACCATAGCGCCCACAATCCAAAACGAAACTGTGGCAGGAAGAGCAAGCATAGATAAAATTGCAACAACAAGACCAGCAACAATTGCGAGTTTCCAGTTATCTGCAGACACAGTGGTCAAACTGGGTTTTACTGACACTGGAAGAGTTGAACTCATTGGAAATCTTGCCTTACTGATTTTGAGATTGGAACGCGCGAGGGGTTAACCTCGCGCGCATGTTGAATGAAGCGCTAACTTGATTACTTAATCAAACCAGCTTCAGTGAGCAGATTTTGTTGGAACTTAGCAACATTATCCAAAGTGGTTTTAGCATCTTGCTTGCCTGTGATGGCAAGGTCGAATTGGTCTTGTTGCTGGGTGAGCAATTCAAAGAATTGTGGAACATGCCACACGTCTTTTTGCCAATCGAGCGATGCAGCCCAAGCACGGTTCCAAGGACGATAAGTCACATATTTTGGATCCGAATACACAGACTTCATTGCCGATTGACCTCCAGAAGCTGCGAACTGATTTTGAATATCAGGCGACAGCCACCACTTCACAAAGCCCATGGCTTCGGTCAGTTGGGTTGGCGTTGTCCATGTTGTAAGTACAAAGGGTTGACCGCCGATGTTAGACCACCGCACCATCTTGCCATCAGCGCCCATCGTGCCTGGCATTTGTCCAAACACAAGCTTATCAGAGACCTTCGAGGTTTTGGGATCAAGCGAAGCTTCACCCAAGCCAATCCAGTCAATGTTCATGGCCACTTTACCTTCGCGGAATAATTCGTCCGACTTGAAAATGTCCATTGTGCCAGTTTTTGCCACAGGCGGCATATATTGAATAAAGCTCAGATACTTATCAAGCGCACCTATGGCTTCTGGTGAGTTCACAACACCTTCAGCTTGGCCGCCGGGTTGCTTGGTTTCATCCCAAGTGCCACCACCTGCTTGCCAGATAAAACCGTTGATCTGCATTGACGAGAAGTCATAGCCTTTGCCAGCTTGAAAGGCGATGCCGTAGAAATCATCATCGGCAGGCTTGCCAGCAAGCATATCACCCTTCTTGCGTTGGAAGAACTCACCAACACTCTTGAAGTCGTCCCACGTCATTGCATCAAGCTCTTCGCCTGTGCAGGCGAGTTTCTTGTTATATTTCGCCATATAGGCCTTCTGCTCGCTTTCGTCACAAAGGATGTCTTTGCGGGCAAAATTCACCAGAACGTCTGGAAATTGTGGGAAGCCATAATAATTTGGTGTGGAGTTTGGATAGGTTGAATAAGCATTCAGCGGAGCTGGATGCATATCTGCCATGGTCTTTTGCAATTCAGGATCAGCATCAATAAGATCATTGACCTTGCGGAAATAGCCACCTTCAACGAAGGCACCAAGCCACTGCGAATCTGAAACCGCAAAATTGTATTTCTGCTCGCCTGATGTGAGCGAGGCATTCACACGCGTGTAGAAATCTGGCCATGGAATGAAGTCCACTTCCAGTTTCACAGTGTTGCCTGTCTTCGACTTATATTGTTCGTCGAACATTTTTTTCATAATGCGTGTCGGTGGCCAATCTGGCACCGCCATCGTCAACGTCACGTCCTCGGCAAATGCGTTAATCGCACCGCCCACTGTCATAGTTGCTGCAAACGCAACACCTGCAACAATGCTTTTCATTTTAGACATAGAGCTCATTTAGGTTTCCTCCTGTTATGAACGGCATAGACTTCTCGCACTCACTGCTCATGTGAAAACCTGACCATTTGAGGCGCGGAAGATGTGAAATTTCTTTGGATCGATAAATATATTTGCTGCTTGACCGGGGCGAATAGCAGTTGCTTTGCTTTCGGGAACTAACAAACGAAGTGACTCACCCGCAGCCTCAACTGAAACTACTGTGACGTCGCCAAGTGGCTCTAGCATTGTAATCTTGGACTGGATCGCCGCTTCGCCTTTTTCTGCAAAGCGAATATCGCTTGGCCGAATGCCAAGCAGTGCCCCTTCACCTGGTTGAACAGATTTGAGTTTCAGCCGTGGCACAATGTTTCCAAGCGCTGAATTAAACGCACCCTTGCCAGCTTTAGCTTTGATCATATTCATGTGGGGCGAGCCGATTTTTCCGGCTACATAAGTGTTTATTGGGTTCTCATAAAGATCATCAGGGGTGCCAAGCTGCACCACAGCACCATCGCGCATTACAGCTATTTCTTCGCCCATCGACAGTGCTTCAAGCTCATCTGGCGTGGCATAGACAATGGTCATACCAAACTGTCTGTGCAGGCGTTTGAGTTCGGCGCGCATATCATGACGCAGCTTAGCATCTAAATTTGTGAGCGGTTCATCGAGAAGTAGAATTTTGGGTCGGCGAATAAGTGAGCGACCCAAGGCTACACGCTGTTGTTCGCCGCCTGAAAGTGTGCTGGGTTTGCGCTCCAATCGATGTGAAAGTTTAAGCATCGCCGCTGTTTCTTTCACGCGAGTATCAATTTCTTCACGACCCAATTTTTCTTCACGCAAGGGATACGCAAAATTTTCATAGACTGTGAGATGTGGATAAAGCGCAAAAGATTGGAACACCATGGAAACGCCACGCCCAGTGATGGGTTCATTGGTTACATCACGATTGGAAATGTGAAGCTGCCCAGAATCAGGCTTCACCAAGCCGGCAATGGTGCGGAGTGCTGTGGTTTTGCCAACGGAGCTTGGCCCAAACAATACAAAGAAGCGCCCTTCAGCAACGTTGAATGAAAGCTTATCAAGGGCCCGCACTGAGCCATAAGACTTTGACAGACCAGACAAATGTAACGCTATATTTTCAGTTGCCAAGATACTTATTTCCTGTGTGTTTTTTGAAGCCAATTCGCAGTGCAGTATTCAAGCCGTTGCCTTCTCCCACTGGCCAGTACGCGCCGATTTCAAAACAGCGTCTGTTACAAAATCTGTTGCAAGAGCATCGCGGAAGGTGGGGGCAGCAGATTTGCCATTACCAATGCCTTCAAGAAAATCAGCAACCTGGTGGATGAATGAGTGCTCATAACCAATTTGCAAGCCAGGCACCCACCACTTGCTCATATAAGGATGATCCCCATCAGTGATGTGCAATGAATGCCAGCCGCGAACGCGGCCTTCATCACGGTAATCAAAATACTGTAAACGATGGAGATCGTGTAGATCCCATGAGATTGAACCATTTTCGCCGTTAATCTCAAAGGTATAAAGCGCCTTGTGCCCCCGCGCATAACGTGTGGCTTCAAAGCTGGCGAGAGAGCCATTGGAAAAGCGCGCCAAAAACAAGCTCGCATCATCAATGTCCACTTTTTCAGTTTTGCCTGTGATGGTGTGATGGCGTTCTTTGATAAAAGTTTCGGTCATGCCTGATACTTTTTCAATTGAGCCATTGAGCCACAATGCGGTGTCAATACAGTGTGCAAGGAGATCGCCTGTCACGCCGCTGCCAGCCACACTGGCATCAAGCCTCCAAAGGCCCTGCCCGCCTTGCGGTAGATCGGCGGAGATCGTCCAATCCTGTAAAAACTTTGCGCGGTAATGAAAGATACGGCCAAGCTTGCCTTCGTCAATCAATTGCTTGGCAAGTGTTACGGCCGGAATGCGACGATAATTATACCAAACCATATTGGCCACTTTGGCCTTTTCAACAGCTGCCACCATCTGTGCGGATTCTGCAGCGTTGCGGCCCAATGGTTTTTCACACAGCACCATCTTGCCTGCTTCGGCAGCGGCAATGGCAATTTCCATATGGGTGTCATTCGGGCTGGCAATATCGATTATATCAATATCATCGCGTGCGATTAACTTGCGCCAGTCGGTTTCGCTTGATTCATAACCCCATTGCTCGGCAAAACTTGCAGCCTTTTCACCGTTACGAGCGCAAATTGCTTTCAGCACGGGTTTAAACGGCAAGTCAAAAAACTGGCCTACTTGCTTGAAGGCATTGCTGTGGGTGCGCCCCATAAAGCCATAGCCCACCATGCCGACATTGAGTTTACGCTTGGCCACTATGCCGTCCACCCATGCTTGTCGCGCACTTTGATCATCGTGGCGAGGATATCATTCCAAGTTTTTTGTTGTAGCATCACATCATTAGGGAACATGCAGCCATCCCAACAAATATGTTTGAAGGCCTTGGTCAAATCGCCGTTGGCATCGCGCAGCCACATGCCTGCGTGTTTTGGAATATCGAGTTTGCCATTAGGGTCA
>JANNBH010000123.1:0-7466 GCA_031385245.1 Hyphomicrobiales bacterium
AAATTCAACTGCCACGCTCATAATTTGGCTCCTTGGCTAACGCGGCACATGCGGTCAATGATAATGGCGAGAACCACGATGGCAAGGCCCGCTTCAATGCCCAGCGGAATGTTGAGCGAGTTGAGCGCACGCACCACAGGCGAGCCCAAGCCATTGGCGCCGATTAAAGCGCCGATCACCACCATTGATAGCGAAAGCATAATACATTGCGTTAGGCCCGCCATAATGGTGGGCAGTGCTGAGGGTAATTCCACTTTCCACAGAAGCTGTCGCTTGGTCGCGCCAAACGCTTCACCCGCTTCGATGAGCGGTCGCGGCACAGATGTGATACCAAGATGAGTAAGACGAATAGGAGCTGGGGCAGCGAAAATAACTGTCACGATCAAACCCGGCGCTACGCCAAGGCCAAACAGGATCAGCACCGGAATGAGATAAACGAAAGTTGGCATGGTCTGCATCAGATCGAGCACCGGCAGCATAAATTTATAGACGCGCGGATTGTGCGCTGCCCAGATGCCGAGCGGCACACCAATCAACATAGACATGCTGGCCGCCGCGCAAACGAGAACGATGGTTTCAACTGTTTGCTTCCACAGGCCTTGATTGAGAATGAACAACAGGCCGAGCAATACGCCCAAAGCCAGCTTCCAGGATTTTTGCAAATAGAATGCGAGCGCTACAATTGCAGCGATGAGAATGAGCGGCGGGAACCAGAGAAGAATGTTCGCCATACCTTCTAAAATGAAAGTTAAACCATTGGCCAACGTATCAAAAAATGCACTGAAATTTGAAGTCAAAAAGGCAAAGAATTTTTTGCCCCAAGGCCCAACCGGAATTTTATTCTCGGTGATTAGTTTGACGATCTGTTCCATTGTAAAAACTTTCAATGCAGCCAAACAAAAACGGACTGGCGAAGAAAGCTTCGCGCAGTCCGCTTCTTAATTCAAGTGATTAGAGTCCAAGACCTTTTTTTACTGCATCAAGCGCAGGACCTGCGCCATCGAATGTAGTCACGCCATCCAACCACGCAGTGAGAGCGTCTGGATTAGCTTTCACCCAAGCAAGAGCAGCAGCCTTTGGATCAGCACCATTGTTCAAGATTTCGCCCATCACCTTGTTTTCCATGTCCATTGTAAACTTCAGATTGGACACAAGCTTGCCGGCATTTGGGCATTCAGCCACATAACCTTGGCGCACGGTTGTATAAACATTGGCACCGCCAAAGTTTGGTCCGAACAAAGCATCACCACCTGTCAAATATTGAATTTTGAAATTGGCGTTCATCGGGTGTGGTGCCCAGCCGAGGAACACGATGTCCTTTCCAGCGCCAGTGTTTTTGGCAACTTGGGCCAACATGCCAGCTTCAGAACTTTCAACAAGCTCAAAACCATCCATCTTCAAAGCCGGGTCTTTAATAGCTTCGAGCACGAGGCGGTTGCCATCATTGCCTGGTTCAATGCCATAAACCTTGCCATCAAGACGATCCTTGAATTTGCCAATATCTGCAAAATCTTTAAGGCCAGCATCATAGATTTCTTGGTTTACAGCGAGGGTATATTTTGCACCTTCAAGATTGGCACCCAGTGTTTCCACTGAACCATCTTCACGGTAAGCCTTAATGTCGTTTTCCATTGAAGGCATCCAATTGCCCAAGAACACGTCAATGTCCTTTGACTTCATTGAAGCAAATGTCACTGGAACTGCAAGCTGCTTAATGTCGCCCACATAGCCCATGGGTTCTAAAATCGCCGATGTCATGGCGGTGATAGCGGTGATATCAGTCCAGCCCACATCCGAGAGGCGAACGGTTTTGCAGGATTCAGCATCGCCAGCATAAGCAGTGCTGGAAAGAGCAAGCAGGCCAAAACCTGCGATTAAAGATTTAAATGTCATTGTTTTGTTCCCTTAAATGATCCGTGTTTCATGCGTGCCTATTTTTCCACAAGCTTCGCCAATAATGCAGTGGACCAAATTGGTGAGCAAAACTCAACTAAATTCCGTCATATGGTAACTCACAAACGACACTCTACCTTTTTCAGCGCAAATGATTCATAGTGGATGAAGCAAAAAGGGACCTAAAATGACGAAACCAGTGAAATGGGGCATACTTTCCACCGCCAATATCGGGATGAAAAAAGTGACGCCCGGTATGATGAAAAGTGCCGACATCAACGTGGTGGCCATTTCCTCACGCAATTTGAAGAAGGCCAAAGCTGCGGCGGCTGAGTTGGGCATTCCACGCGCTTATGGGTCTTATGAGGAGCTTTTGGCTGACCCTGAGATTGAAGCGATTTACAATCCGCTGCCCAATCATTTGCATGTGCCGTTAACTTTACAGGCTGCCAAGGCTGGCAAGCATGTGCTGTGTGAAAAGCCGATTGCCATTACTGCGAAGGAAGCCAAGCTTCTGAAGAAGGCGCCCAAGAACGTTTTGATTGCTGAAGCTTTTATGGTGCGCCACAGCTTGCAATGGATTGATGCGAGAAAGCGCGTGAAGGCGGGTGAGATTGGCACTGTTGTGGCCATTCAATGCCTGTTCAGCTATTTCCTGCGTGATGCCAATAATGTGCGGAACATGGCAGATATTGGCGGCGGCGGCATGTTGGATATTGGCTGTTATCCCATTACCATTGCACGGTTTATTTTTGATGCCGAGCCAGTTCGGGTGACTGCAACTATTGACCGCGACCCGAAATTCAAGACTGACCGCACCGCAGGCGGGCTTGCTGATTTTGGCAAGGGCCGTCATTTGAGCTTTACGATTTCAACCCAAGCAGCACCCTATCAACGCGTGCATATTCTGGGCACCAAGGGGCGCATTGAAATTGAAATTCCGTTTAACGCGCCGCCGGATCAACCCAACCGCGTGTTCATTCAAAAAATGGACATGAATGTGGGCGAATGGATTTCTTATCCGGTTTCAGATCAATACCAATTGCAGGCTGAAGCTTTTGGCCGCGCCATTCGCGCCACGAAGAAACCAGCTTGGGGCGTTGATGATGCCATTGCGAACATGAAGATTATTGATGCCTTGTTTAAAAGTGAGAAGAGCAAGAAGTGGGAGAAGGTTAGCTAGGTATGAATTTGCAGTGGGACCAAATTACTTCTGTAGCAACCATCATTGGTGTGATTGGCGGGCTGATATCGGTTTATTTTGTGGTTCTCGAAATCAGGCGCAGCGCGCAAGCAACTGAAGGTGCCACTGTGCAGTCTCTTATGAGCATGGAGAAAGACGTGTTCGGCCTTCTTGCCAACCATGGCAGCTTGTATTTGCGTGGCTGCGATGACATTTCAAATCTATCCGCAGTGGAGAAATTTCAATTCGAAAGATTGGTCGCCGTGCAAATGTCATTGTCTTACAGCGCGTTTGTTCAATATGGCCAAGGGCTCATTGATGATGAAGTGTGGGAGGCCTATGCCAACGCTCTGAAAAAATATCAGAGTGCTCCAGGATTTCGCGCAAGCTGGAAAACAATGGAGCTGCAATATCCGAAGAGCTTTAGAGAGATTGCCGACAAGAGTTGATACCTCTGGTGGCAATCCTTCGTTATTGCAGAAGATCAATATCCTGCTGAACTACTACATAATTGGCCGTGAATTTAATGATGTCGCCTGGTGCTAGAGTGTCCCATGAGCCATTCGCGCTAGCATCAAGGCTATCGTTTGTCGGGGAGCTGTCGGTAAGCATTGCTTCGCTGCCAGGGACCAGTGCTGTACCATATCCGTGATGAATGTCGGCCACATTGATATTTGTCATCGTCACATTGCCATTATTGGTGACTTTATAAGTGTAAACAATGATGCTTCCTTTGCTAACAGGACCTGCTGTTGATGCTAATTTTTCGATGGTCAAGGACTTGTTCAGCACCAAAGTTACAGCCATACTGCCCGAAGCGCTAACTGCTGTTGCGCCATAACTTCCGGCCGCTGATGCGGTGTTATCGATGCTGCCATCGCCGCCACCATTGCTGTTAAAATCAGCTTGGGTCGCAGAATAACTCATCGTGCAATTTTGTATAGCATTGGCAGCAAGGCTGGCTATGGTTTGATTGCCACTAACCGGGCAGACCACCGTTCCCATAGGATCACTTACGGTAATTGAAGTGATGGTTACAGTGCCAGTGTTCGCTACGGCAATTGTATAGGTGATAGCTTGCCCCACTGCAGCCACACTGGTGGGGCTGGCAGATTTAGTCAAAGTTAGTTGCGGTGTAGCTTGCAAATTGCTGACAGTGCAAACAATGTTGGAGCCCAATGCCGTGGCTGCGGCATTGAGTGTAAATATATTGCCAGACAGTGAAACGCTGCCGCCTGAGCCCATGCCCGTGCAACTCACACTGGTGAGTGCCCAACTTCCAGGTAGTGTCTCTGTAATAGCGGTACTGGTGCTAGCTGCCGTTAATGTTTTGACCGTGCCGGTGGTCCCTGCTCCACCAGAGGCAGTCGTGGCAATTGAATCAGAGCCAAAGCCATTACTTCCTGAATAAGTGAAGCTTCCAGTGCCGCCATTTGAAATCTTGATCAACTGCAGCCGAGGCAATGTTGTATTGGTGAACTGGCAGGTAAAATCGGCACCGGCCACAACATTGCCAACTGGAATAGTGAGAATGGTTCCGCTCACGGTGCCGATGGAACCCGTATTTCCGGTTACTGCGCTATTTGCATCGGTGCAGACGGCACTAACGATGTTGAAGCCAGTGGCAAGGCTTTCAGTCAAAGTCACTGCAGTTCCCAACGCAGTAATTTTAATTGCTGTAGGGCTGGCTGGGGTTGCTGTAGCACCCACTGTTGTAATGTTGCTGGGGGTGCTGGTCAAATTGGTTTGCGTGAAAGAGAATGTTCCGATTCCGGTTGAGGTGATCTTTTGAAGCTTTACAGTGGCATCTTTGCTGTTGGTAAAAAGGCATGTCAGATCTGCGCCTGACACAATATTGCTAGCGGCAATGGTGAGAGTGTTTCCAGATAGCGTGCCAAAAGTTCCGGTGTTGCCCGTGAGTGCGCTGTTGGCGTCAGTGCAGTTTGCAGATGTGGTTGAATAACTTGCCAAGGCAGCTTCGGTGATTGTCACAGCCGTTCCGATGGTCGTTACATTTATGGCAGTCGGTGCAACCGGTGCTGCGATATTGATGGTCGATGTGGTGATGCTGGCTGGCGCACTGGTTAAATTTGTTTGCGTAAATGTAAAAGCGCCAGATGTGCCGCCAAGTGTGATTTTCTGAATTTTGATGGTTGGAGTTTTATTGTTGGTGAAGACGCAAGTCATGTCGGCACCGGCAACGACATTGGCAGCAGGGATAGTTAAGGTCGAGCCGCTGAGCGAACCAAATGATGCTGGATTTCCGGTCACGGCATTGTTGGAATCAGTGCATGTGGCCGAGGTAATGGCAAAACCCGTTGCCGGCGTTTCAGTGATCTGGACCTGCGATCCGATTGTAGTCACATTGATTGCTGTGGGTGATGCAGGTGTTGCAGTTGCCGCTGTCGTGGTGGTGATGTTGGGCGGTGTGCTGGCCAGATTGACCGACGAGAAACTGAAAGCGCCACCGACGCTGCCCGCCGTGATTTTTTGCACTTTCAGTGTTGGTGTTTTGCTGTTGGTGAGAACGCAAGTGATGTCAGCCCCGCTTTTAACATTGGTTGTAGGCACGGTGAGTGTCGAACCTGAAAGTGTACCAAATGTTCCGGTGTTGCCGGTCACAGAACTTTGTGCATCGGTGCAAGACACTGCTGATGCTACAAAAGTTGAGGGCGCTGTTTCTGTTGCTGTGATCGCTGTTCCAATGGCTGTCGCCACGATTGAAGTTGGCGTTGTTGGTGTTGCAGTATTTACCGCAGATGTGGTGATGGAAGAAGGTGTTGAATTAAGATTGGTTTGGCTGAAACTAAATGAGCCAGTGCCACCAAGGGTTTTTTTCTGCAAACCAAACTTGGCGTTCTTGGTGTTAGTGAAGGTGCAGCTTGTACCATAATTGGTAGAGTTGAGCGTTGCTACAATTGTGCGCGTGGCATTGTTTACCGTGACATAAGATGACGCCGAAGCACCGCTTGGTGTTAAACACACAATGCTGGCATCGGGATACCAGCCACCTGCCGCTGCTTCCGTTATGGTTACCGTATGACTGGCACCGGTTGAACTTAGTGGCACTTTTAGAGTTTGACTTTGATTATCCGTAAGAGAAAACGCGGAAGAACTTATGCTGGTGCCGGTTGTCGCTGCCGTGTAACCGAAACTTTGCGTGTCGGCCACCGGGCTGGTTTTCTTGGTAATTGTTACATAGCTTTGAATGGTGACGCCCGTCACCGTTGCGGTGGTGCTGGAGACACATTTTGCTGTGGTTCCGGCCGTGATATTCGAAGGCGTACATGCTGTGCTGCCCGCCAGATTGCTGAAGACCAAGGTATACGGCAGTGCCAGAGAATTGGTCCCTAGCGTTGGTGTGCATTTAACGGCGACGTTTTGAATTAACAATGAGGAGGCTGAGGACGCAGCATAATCTCCGCAGCTGTCGCTGTCTAAAGTCAGATAGGGAGAAGGCGTGCTGGGGAAGACACCGAGTGAACAAGTTTTGCTGGCATCAAAGATCGAAGGCGAATTTCCCACTTCACCTATAAAAAAGCCGCCATCATAACGGTTCGGCGAAGATGATGTGACGCCTGCGATCACGTCAATGAAAACAGTCTCGCCAGCAATGCAACTCGCCAATGTGTTGGCGGCGGGTTGATCAAAAGTCAGTGTGGATGAGAAATCATTGGAAGTGCAGTTTAATGTGGAGCCAAATCTGGTTCCGGCACAACTTTGACCATTTGAGGCCGTTATCGTGGCCGTTTGAGCGAGAACAACTTCTGAGCAACCTGAGACCAGGCACAAAACTGCGAACGTAAAGAACAATACTGCGCGCAAATTTTGCCGCAGCTTGCTCACCATATCCCCTGCCAATCCCGCCATTTCGTTCCAAACTTCAAATAATCTTGAAGAAATGCCCTTTCTGCGCCACACGCTTAAGTAAACTTACGGATTTTTGATTCTAGCTTACCGAGCATAGAATCATTTCATTGGTCATAATAGAAATTTTCACAATGGAATGAATAAAGCTCACGCAATTTTGGCTCTTAAATGTCGTTTTTTAGGTTAGTTTATGTCGTTTACAACCACCAACAACATTGGGGTGTGGTTGATGAGCAAAGTTTGTCAGCTGGTCGCTTGCCTTTCCCATCCAATTCTGCTTTATCCACCTCAACTTCGCTTCTCAGCGGGGTGGTTCACGCCGCCTGGCCTATAGGGTATGCCATGGCGGCTATTTTAATGCTATAACTACAAGGACTTAAGCAAAATGCCCAAAATGAAGACGAAGTCGTCTTGCAAGAAGCGGTTTAAAATGACTGCATCTGGCAAGCTGCGCGCTGGTGCTGCTGGCAAACGCCACGGCATGATCAAGCGCTCGAACAAAACCATTCGCAACCAACGC